>SCQY01000262.1 GCA_004298665.1 bacterium
CTCGCCCAACGTGGTGCTGGCGCTGGAGGCCGGCAAGAAAGTTGGCGCGGCAACGGTCGCATTCACCGGCAACGGCGGCGGCAAGGTGGCCCAGATCGCCGACCATAGCTTGATCGGCCCCGATGGCTACTCCGCCATTGTCCAGGAGGTCCACATCACGATGGGTCACATCATTTGCGACCTCGTCGAGCAGGAACTCTTCCTCACCCCGTGAGGTTGGAGTCACCGTGAGCAGACGCGCGGTTTTCCTCGATCGTGACGGCACCATCATGGCGGATGTGGGCTACCCCTCCGACCCTCGGCAGGTGCGTCTGATGCCGCATGCCGCCGAAGGGCTCAAGCTGCTGAGCGAATACGACTACGCGCTGGTGGTGGTGAGCAACCAGAGCGGCATCGCGCGCGGACGGCTGACGCTGGAGGACGCGCAGCGCGTCAACGCGGAGCTGCAGCGCCAACTGCATGACCTGGGCGGCGTGGAGATCGAAGCCTTCTATCTCTGCCCGCATCTGGACCGTGACAGCTGCGACTGCCGTAAACCCAAGCCCGGCATGATCGAGCGTGCTATCGCGGAGCACCGCTATGCGCGCGAAGGCAGCGTAGCCATCGGCGACCGCCCTCGCGACATCGAAGCGGGGCGTAGCGCCTGTCTGCACACGGTGCGCGTCGTGGGCGGGCCCTACGCGGACGAGCGCGGTATTCCCGCCGATTACGATGCCCCCGACCTGCTGGCTGCCGCGCAGTGGGTTCTCGCCGGCTGCCGGCCCGCCGGCGATGAGAACGATACCCGTGCCGCATCTTAGCGCCACGCAAGCCTACGAGCTCTTTCAACGTATGCGCGGCCGCCGCGTCTTGGTCGTGGGCGACTTGATGGTGGACGAGTGGATCTGGGGGCGCGTCTCGCGCATCTCACCGGAGGCGCCCGTGCCCGTGGTGGAGGTGACCGACCACTCCTTCACGCTGGGCGGTGCCGCCAACGTGGCCACCAACCTGCGCGTGCTGGGTGCCGACGTGTGCTTGGCCGGCGTGGTTGGGGACGACCGTATCGCCGAGCGTCTGCGCGACATGGTGCACGAGCTGGGCGTCCACGACGACGGCCTCTTCGTAGCGCACGATCGCCCCACCACGCGCAAGACGCGCATCGTAGCGCACAACCAGCAAGTGGTTCGTGCCGACTGGGAGCGCGCGAGCGCCGTCCCCGAGGCCACCGCCGCGAAACTAGCGGCCCACGTGCGCGAAGCGGCACGCAGCGCCGATGCGGTGATCTTCAGCGACTACGCCAAAGGCCTGCTCACCCGCACGCTGGTAGAGGCGGCGATCGAAGCCTGCAGTGTGGTTACCGCCGATCCCAAGCCTGCCAATCTCGATCTCTTCACCGGCGTCACGTGCATCGCACCCAACGCCGGCGAGGCGGCGAAGGCCGCCGGCGTCACCATCGGTGACGACGCCACGCTAGAGCAGGCTGGCCGCGCGCTCTTGGAGCGCCTGGGCTGCATGCACGCGCTGATCACGCGCGGCGAGCACGGCATGTCGCTCTTCTCTCCCGGCAAGCCGCGCTTCGACGTTCCTGCCGTGGCGCGCACCGTCTTCGACGT
Organism: bacterium; assembly: GCA_004298665.1. GTDB lineage: Bacteria > Vulcanimicrobiota > Vulcanimicrobiia > Vulcanimicrobiales > SCRA01 > SCRA01. The sequence goes on from SCQY01000262.1 coordinate 1,593, forward strand.
CTCCGGCGCCGGCGATACGGTAATCTCCGTGCTGACGCTGGCGCTTGCGGCCGCCACGCCGGTGCTCGATGCGGTGACGCTGGCGAACTTCGCCGCGGGCGCCGTGGTGGAGAAGCTGGGCACGGCCGCCGCCAGTCCCGAGGAGATCGTGGAGCTGCTGCAGCACCACGACGGCGCCGGCGGCTCGGCCGGCACGGCTCGCGGATGAGCGCTCTCGCGGAAATCTTCGGCGACGTGGAGCAGGCGCGCGCGTGGCGTGAGGAACAGCGCGCCGCGGGGCGGCGCGTCGTCTTCACCAACGGCTGCTTCGACGTGCTCCACGCGGGCCACGTGATGTACTTGACCTGGGCGCGCAAGCACGGTGATGCGCTGATCGTGGGCCTCAACGGCGACCAGAGCGTGCGCGCGCTCAAAGGAACGCCGCGTCCCATCAATCCCTATGAGGACCGCGCTCAGGTGCTGGCCGCTCTGCGCAGCGTCGACGGCGTGGTGGGCTTCGACGAGCTCACGCCCGAGCAGCTGATCGCGCGCCTGAAGCCGGATGCCATCGTCAAGAGCGCGCAGTACCGCGAGGCGGATCTTCCCGAAGCAAAGGTCGTGCGCGCCTATGGCGGCGAGGTGCTGCTGGCCCCGCACCTGGGCGGCCGCTCCACGACTGAGATCCTGCGCCGCGGCGCGGAGCGCACGCCGTGAGGATCGCCGTTGCCAGCAACGGCCCCGGTGAGACGATGGGCTGGCTGCGCCCGTTGGCGCGCGCGCTCTACCGTCGCGAGCCGGAACTAGACCTCCACGTGTTCTTCTCGCCCTGCGAGTACGCCAGCGGCCACGAGGCGGACGTGGTGCGCGAGCAGTTTCCGTCGGCTACCGCTTACGCACCCAGCGAGTACCTGAAGTTCCTGGTCTCCGGTTCGCTGGATCGCGTCGATGCGCTGCAGTACCTCGGCGGCGATCTCGCTCACGCGGCGCTCTTGGCGCGCAAGCTTCACGCCCCCGCCTACGGCTACAAGTTCGGTGCGCGGAAGAAGCGCGCGCTTTTCCGGCGCATCTTCGCCGTCGATGAGAAGAACCGCGAGCGCTTGATCCGCGACGGTGCCGCACCAGCGCAAGTCGAGATCGTGGGCAACCTCGCTATCGACGGCGCGCTCGACGATGCGCAGTCGCTCAGCGAGCTCGCTCCCGGCGGCATCGTGATCCTTCCTGGTTCGCGCCGCGAAGAGGTGGCCCACCTCGTCCCGTTCTTCCTGCGCGCTGCCGTGGAGCTGCGTCGTTTGGCGCCAGAGCTTCCCGTGGGCTTCGCACTCTCGCCGTTTACCAGCCGGCGGGACGTGGAGGCGGCGCTGCGCACGGGGGGCGATCCGCTGGTCTACGGCTCGCGCGGGCGCGTGGAAGATGGCGAGTTCACCTTGGAGATCGTCGATGACCGCACGGGCGAGCGCTTCCCCGTGACGCGGCGCAGTGCCGCAGCGATGGCCAAGGCGCGGCTGGTGCTGACCATCCCCGGTACCAAGACGATCGAAGCGGCGGCGCTGGGCACGCCGTATCTGGCCTGCGTGCCGCTCAACTTGCCGGAGAAAGTGGTCGTGAATGGGCCGCTGACCTACTTGGATCGCGTGCCGTTGCTCGGCGTTCCGCTCAAGCGTGCGGTGATCGCGCGGATCAGCAGGCGCTTTCCGCTCGCTTCGCAGCCCAACATCGATATCGGCGAGATGGTGGCTCCGGAGCTGCGCGGCACGCTGATGCCGGCGCACGTGGCGCGCGCGGCGCTAAAGGCGGCGCGCGACGAACAGCACCTGCACGAGATGCGCGAGCGCCTGGGGGCACTCTATACCCAACATCGCGGCGCCGCCGACCGCATGGCACGGATGCTCTTGGAGGAGCTTCGTGCCGTCGCTTAGCGTCATCATCGCCACCAAGGACCGCGCGAACTTCCTGGAAGCGGCGCTTTCGTCGCTGCAGCAGCAAGTCGTCCGCGAGCCGTTCGAAGTCATCGTTGTCGACAACGGCAGCAGCGATCGGACACCGGCCGTCATCGAGCGCTGGAGCTCGGTGCTGGATCTGCGCGGCATCCGCGAGGAACGCCCCAACCGCGGCCTGGCGCGCAATCGCGGCATCGAGCAGGCGCGCGCCGAGATCGTGGTCTTCTGCGACGACGACGTGGTGCTGCCGCTGGAGTGGCTGGCGGGGCATGCGCGCGCCCACGCAGACGGAAACGGCGCAACTTTCGCGGTGAGCGGGCCAATTATCAATGTCCCCTCGTACGACGACCGCCCCCTGCCCAGCCCGCGCAACTTCTCGCGCGCTTTCTTCTGCACGTGCAACGTCAGCGTGGGTCGCGAACGGCTGCGTGCGGTAGGCGGCTTCGACGAAGCCTTCGACCTCTACGGCTGGGAGGACACGGAATTGGGCGCGCGGTTGCGCGATGCCGGCGTAGAGCGCCGCTTCGCCTGGGAAGCCTACCTCTGGCACATCAAGCCTCCGGCAACCGAAACGCTGGATCTGCAGCTGCGCAAGGCGGCGGAGAAAGGGCGGATGGCGGCACGCTACGTGCGGAAGCGCCCTTCCCATGACGCCATTCTTGCCACGGGCGCCTACGCGATCAATCGCTGGAAAGGGCGCCTGTTGACGCCCAGGCCGGTGCGCGCCCTGCTGGCCGGCGCGCTTGCCGCAGGACGCGTGCCGCGCTTCCTGGAGAAGGCGGCGCGCGCCCAACTGCTTGATGGCGTCTATCTCTCTGAGATGGAGCGCGAACTGCGCTCTCGCTGATCCTCCGCTACGGTCCTACTTCTAGCAGCAGGTGCATCGCGTTCCGGTGCTGTTGAAGTTGGAATGCCTGCTGGGAGGGTGATTCGCTGATCTCGTTATCGGTGTCACTATCCATCACGTCGTGCGTGATGGAACTCTGCGCAATGGGTACCGGAGTATCGTGCGGCTGCTGTTGCGCCGAAGCGATCGCCGTCCCTGCCGATGCGAAGAGTAGTGTTCCGAGCAGCATCGCGTAGCTGAACGTGAGTGATCGATTTTTCTTCATCTTCATCTCCTCCTCATGGTGTTGTCCGAGCGCTCTGCGCTCGACTGCCGCATCCTAGAGCCGGAAGATAACGGGAACCGAACAGTGCGAATACTCATCGTGGAAGACGACAGGCACATTGTTGAGACGCTGCGCGAGCCGCTGGAGGCGGAAGGCCACGCCGTCGACGTTGCGGGCGACGGCCGGACGGGAGATCGTAAGGCGGCCGACGGTGCCTACGACGTTGTTGTCTTGGAATGGAACCTGCCGGGCATGAGCGGGCTGGACATCTGCCGGCGCCTGCGTGAAGCGACCAGTGAGGTGCCGGTCATGATGCTCACCGCGCGCGATGACGCCAGCGATTCCGTGACAGGGCTCGACGCCGGTGCGGATGACTGCGTCGGCAAGCCTTTTCATGTCGAGGCCTTTCTCGCGCGCCTGCGCGCGGTGGTGCGCCGCGCCGGTACGCAGCGCAGCGCTCTTTACCGCGCCGGCGTGATCGAAGTGGATGTGCGCAGACGCTGCGCGATGGTGGACGGCGAAGAGCTGGCGCTGAGCGCGCGCGAGTATCAGCTGCTGGAGTACCTGGTGCGCAACGCGGGCATCGTGCTGGAGCGGGAGCGTATCGAAGAACAAGTGTGGGGCGCTCCGTTCGAAGAGCCCTCGAACGCGGTGGGCGTCTTCATCTCTCGCCTGCGCCGTAAGCTGGGCGAGGCGGGCGCGGCGATCGAGACCATACGCGGTCTGGGCTACCGCGTCCCCGCCTAGAACGCGGTGCCGGCTGCGTCAACCAGAGTTGACGCTCGAGGCGCCCGGATGGTAGGCTGGCCCGTGACCTCCCGTTCTGCCCAATCGGTGCGTGTGCTCCTGGTGCGCATGGATGGTATCGGCGATGCGCTGGCGATGCTGCCGTTAGCGCTGGCTCTGCGCGGCGCCGGCTGCGAGATAGGCGCCGTGCTCTCGCCGCGCAACCAGGATCTCTTCGCGCGCGATCTCTTCACGCGCGTGCACGTGCTAGTTCCCGACGCCGCACGCCTGCACGGCTCAACCGAGGCGTCGTTCGAGCGGGCGCTTCACGAGATCACCGGCACCTACGATGTTGCGCTGATCTGCTCCGAGGAGCCCGATGCCTACCGGCTCGCTGCGCTAGCCGGCGTCCGTACGCGCGTGGGCTTCTGGAATGCCTTCGAGAAGCCGTTCAAGTCGCTCTGGGCACGCTGGCGCTGCACGCGCGTCGTCTATCGTCCCGCGGCCTGGGTGGCACAGCCGCACGAAGTGCGCCAGCTCTTCGCGCTGGGCGTCAAGGCAGGGCTGGTGCGCGGCGAGCCGCCGCGCGACCTCGCCGCCATGCGCGAGGCGCTGAACGTGGATCACGTCTCGCGCGTCGACGTGGTGGCCGTGCAGGCTACGCGCAAGCTGATCCCGCCGGGGCGCGATGCGGCATGGATGGGGCAGGCACTGCGCGCAATTCCCAAGGCACGTCTGCTGGTGCACACGGGCGAGCTGGAACTGGGGCGTCGACTTGCCGCCGCCAGCGGGCACCCCTGCGATCCGCTGGGCGCGAAGGGTCAGTGGCTGCGTGCCGTGGCCGCGGCGGGCGTGCTGATCACGCCGGACTCCGGTGCGGCCCACGTTGCGGGCGCCGTGGGAACCCCCGTGGTCGATATCTTCCCGCGCGAGCACGGGGAGCGGCTGGCCGAGCAGTGGTATCCGTGGAACGCCCCGTATCGCGTCGTCCTAGAGCCTTCAGCAGAGGAGTCCGCCGATGCCTACGGTGCGCGCCTGATGGAGGCGATGTCCGCACTCGCGGCGGCCTGCCGGTGATGGCGCGGACGCAGCGTGCCGCGCCGTTGGCACGAGCTGACGCTACACTGACGGCATGAGCAGACCGCCGTTCGATCCCTCCAGCCGCAACTTCCCCTACTTCATGACCCACATGCGCGGGCGCGGCCGGCGCCGCTCCCCAGGCATGTTCGAGTCGTTCGTCACGCTGATCGTGGCCCTGGTGATGCTCGGGTTGATCGTGCTCTTCCTGATCGCGTCGCTCTTCCACTAGGCGGCACCAGGGGCGCTGCGACATTGGTGCCACCCTGCTGGCACAGACCCGGTCTATGATACCGCCATGAGATACCACGTACGCCAGCAGGGCCCGCGGGCCCGCGCCATCGCCGCGCCGCGCGGCAACAGCATCGAGTCCGCGCTGGCGATCGCCATTGTCGGCATCATCGCCGCGGTGATCGCCAGCATCCTCTAGCGGACGGTTACTCCTTCCCGGCCCACGTGCGCTCGAGCGCCCATGCTACCGGAACCAGATCGGCGTCGTGGCCGAAGTGCCCCACGACCTGCAAGCCGATCGGCAGTCCCGTCGTGGGGAACGGCAGCGCGTAGACGGGCTGGCCCGTGACGTTGAACGGCCGCGTGAAGCGTGAAAGCGGCTCGCGCACCTCCAAGCTGCTTGCGGTGACCAGCGGCGGCGCGATCGCGGTGGCGGGCACCAGCATCGCATCGACGCCCGCCATCGCCTGCTCGGTCTCGCGGCGCACGGCCAGCATCTCCTCTTGCGCGCGGTCGTAGTCGGCTTGCGTCACGTCCTTGCCGCGCATCAGCGTGGCGAGCACGTCGGCGCCGTAGTGCGACGGATCCACCTCGATCCAGCGGCGGTGGTACTCGTAGGCTTCACGATACATGATCGTCAGCGAGACGTTGGCCATACGCAGCCGATCGGGGAGTGCGACCGCCGGCAGGCCGGCGGAGACGCGCTGCCAGACCGTGCCCACCTCCGCGTCCAGCTCGCCAACCCATTCGGGTGAGGGGATGGCTAGGCGGAATGAGGAGAGCGGGCGCGGCGCCGACGGCACCAGATTCGGCACGTCGCACATCATCGCGAGCGCTCCGGCCGCCTGGATCACGTCGTGCGCCAGGGGTCCGATGGTATCGAGCGTCTTGCTCAGCGGAATCACGCCTTCGGTGCTCACGGTGCCTAGCGTGGGTTTGAAGCCGGTGACGCCGCACATCGCCGCCGGGTTGCGAATGGAACCGCCCGTATCGGTGCCGATGGCCCAGTCGCACATGTCGGCTGCCACCGCCGCAGCGGATCCCCCCGACGAGCCGCCGGCCACGCGCCCCGGCGCCTTAGGATTGTGGACGGTGCCGTAGTGCGGGTTGATGCTCGTCAGCCCGTAGGCGAACTCGTGGAGGTTGACCTTGCCCACCATCACGCAGTTGTGCGCGCGCAGGCGCGCCACGACGGGGTCATCCGCAGCGTCGATCGTGGTAGGAAGTACTTTGCCGCCGCCGGTGGTCACAGTGCCCTTGACGTGCACCAAGTCTTTGACGGCCACCGCGGGGCCGTTGCCCTCCTCGTTCGTATACGAGATGAAGATGTTCCAATCGGGGTGTGCCTTCGCGCGGGCGCGCGCCTCTGAAGCCGTCATCGTGTCTACTGTTCCTCCGCGGCGTTGCGCCGCAGCAATTCACGCGCACCACTAAGCGTCGCCAGCGATTCGCCGGCGCGGATGCGCTCCAAGAGCGCGGGCTCCGCCGCTTCTTTGCCGGCGACGATGCGTGCCCAGCGCGCAGCGTCATCCGGCGGCACGATCGCGATGCCGTTGTCGTCGGCCCAAACGATGTCGCCAGGGCGCACCAGCGCGCCTCCGATGGTGACCGGAACGTTGATCGCGCCCTCGACGCCGAGGATACGCGTGGTAAGCGCCGAGATCGTACGCGAGAAAATGGGAAAGCGCCACTCCTTGAGCTGACGCACATCGGTGACGCCGCCCTGCACGACGGCGCCGGCGACCTGCTTGGCCATCGCCGCGGTTGTGACGAGGCTTCCCCAGGGGGCGCGATCTTCGTCACCAGATTGGTCCACGACTACGACGTCACCGGGCTTCACCGCGTCCATCACGGCATGAACCGCCGCCGAATCCATGTGCGGGATATGCACCGTGACGGCAGGGCCGGCGAAGGAAATGGGCGTGAAAAGCGGGCGCAGGCCGCGCGGAAAGCCGAAATCGGTGAGATGGCCGAGCGTGGATGGGCTCAGCTTTTTCAACATGCTGATGACGGATGGGTCGGGCTCGGGACCTCGCGCCCCTTCGACGAACATGCTTCCTCCTCAACAGATGAGCACGCTGTAACGCGCGCGTCGCATCATATCCTCCCGTTCGAGCCGAAGCTCTCCTGCCCATCTTGCGCGTGATGCAAGAGCGCCTCGCTAGACCGGCGAATGCAGGTCGCGTGTCGGGTATCCGCTTTCCAATGGAGGCAGCATTACTCATGACAGACCACGCATTCAGTAGGGATACGTTCCTGAAGCGTGCCGGTATAGGAGCCGCCGCGCTCGCAGCCGGCTTTCCCGCCTTTGTCCCCAGCCGCGGCGACGCCGCGGAAGCGCTGAAGATCGGGCTCGTCGAGGAGGTTACCGGAACGTACGCGGCATTCGCGCGCAGCGAGGTCCGCGGTGCCACGATGGCCGTCGATGTATGGAACAAGCGCGGCGGCGTGATGGGACGGCCCGTTCAACTGCTCGTCGAGGACAATCAGAACAATCCCGGCGTCGCCGTGGAGAAGGCGCGCAAGCTCGTCAATCAAGACAGAGTCGTGGCGCTGGCCGGTACCATCAACTCTTCGGCTGCGCTCTCGATCAGTGCCGCCGCGGCCGCGATGAACGTGCCGTTCATCGACTCGGGGAGCCACGCCGACCAGATCTCTGGGGCCCAGTGTCATTGGAATACATTTCAGACCTGTCATGCCACGTGGATGCAGACGCATGCCACGGGCTATTCGATCGCCAAGAAATTCGGCAAGAAGTGGTATCTGGTCGCGCCCGATTACGCGTTCGGCCATGCCATCGCCGCCGGATACCAAGACGTCCTCAAAGCAGTCGGCGGTGAAGTTGTCGGTTACGACCTCACGCCGCTGGGCACGAGCGACTTCAGCACCTACCTCACGAAGATCGAAGGTGCCAAGCCGGACTGCATCATCGCCATCGTCAACGGAAACGATCTGGTGAACTTCCTAAAACAAGCAAGCAGCTTTGGCTTGCTCAAGAAGTTTCCAGTGGCCGGTCCACAGATCGATCTCGAAACGGCGTGGGCGCTCCCCGAGGAGGCACGCGTGGGCTTTTGGGGAGTCGAGTGGTACTACAGAGGCGACTTGGTTTTCAGCAAAGGCAACAAGACGGCAGCCGACTTCGTCTCTATGTATACCAAAACGCACCAGGAGCCGCCTACCGCACACTCCGCATTCGCGCACGTGGCCGTCGACCGTCTGCTGTGGGCGATCAACGAGGCCAAGACGACCGACGCCGTCAAAGTCTCGAAGACGTTGTCGGGTGCGAAATTCAGCGGGCTCTGGGACGGTACATCGGAGTACCGCGCCGTCGATCATCAACTCATGTGGCCGATGTGGTTCGGCGAGCTGCGGAAGGCGGGTCCCGGCGGCAGCGCTCACGATCTCCTCGATATCGTCGATCGTCAGCCGCCGGAGAAGATCGCGCAGTCGTCCGCCGTGCAGGCGGGGATCTGTAAGCTCAACTACCCGTCGTAGCGTACTCTTCGTGGCGCAAAGCCGTGATGAACATCGATCCGGGCTCGTGGGTGATCACGAAGGGAAGCCTGCTCTCGATGGTCACGAGCTGAGGGGTCACGCCGCAACCCCAGAACACGGGGACCTCGCCCGGCTCGAGCTGGAGGGGGTCCCCTTCGTCCGGGCGACTGATGTCGGCGATGCCGATCAGCGCGGGATCACCCCAGTGCACCGGCTCGCCGTGACCCTCCGCGTAGGCACGCGTAAGCGTGCGCACGCCCTCCACGTTTTCCGCGGGGAATGGGCGCATGCTCACCACCATGCGGCCGTGGAGGCGCCCAGAGGGCGCTAGCGGCACGTTCGTGCGAAACATCGGCACGGTTTGTCCGAGCTCCTGATGGCGTAAGCGATAGCCTGCGTCGACCAGCGCCCGTTCGAACGTGAACGAGCAGCCGATCAAGAACGCCACGAAATCGTCGCGCCAGAGATCCCGCACGTCGTGGCGGCGCTCTTGCAATACTCCGTCGACCCAGATCCGATAACCGGGGAGATCGGTGCGCAGGTCGCTCCCGGGAGCGCACCGCGGCTCGACGGCGCCGGGAGCCAGCTCTTCGACCAAGGGGCAAGGGACCGGATTGCGCTGGCAGAGGCCGCGCACGTCCGCCGCGTAGGCTTTGGGAACCACGACGAGATTGGCCTGAACGTATTCGGGGGCAAGGCCGCTCGTCGTGCTCTTCATCTCACCCGTGCGGATCTGTCGGATGATTTCGTCTCGCGTCATGCGCCTAGTATAAAGGCATCGGGCCCTTGACGGCAAACAGCGGCACCGGCATGCGAAAGCTCGAACGTGCGCTCGTGATCTGCGCGGGGGGCGGTGCCGGCGACGTGCTGCTGGCCACGCCGGTAGCGCGTGCCTTACGAGCAGCGGGAGCGCGCGAGGTGGTGGCGCTGACGGCGCCGCGCCATCGCGACGTGCTGTTCGGGAATCCCGACCTGCATGAGGTCTGGCTCGACGACGCCGATGTCCTCACGATGGCGCGTCGACTGCGTGCTGCGCACTTCGACGCCGCCATCGTCACCTGGGCCACCCAGCGCTACGCGCTGCTGCCCTTGCTCGCGGGCATTCCGCTGCGCGTTGGGCAGGCGCGCCGCACCTACTCGCTGCTCTTCAACCGCCGCGTCACCGTGCGCAGCGAGCTGGGCGACCGCGAATCGCATTGGACGCAGATTCTGCTGGACTACGCGCGTGCTGCGGGTTGCCCCGACGTCGATCCCACACCGAGCTTTCGCGTGGACGAGGCTGCGCGTGCCGCGCTGCGGACGCGCATCGCCGCACTGGGAATCGGGAGCGATGGCTACGTCGTGCTCCATCCCACGCGTGGACTCGACTTGGGCGGGCGGCCCTGGCCCATCGCCACGCTGGCGTCGCTTGCCGCGCGGCTGCGGGAGCGTTTCTCCCTTACCGTGCTGGTGAGTGGCACCGAAGGGGATCGCGCGATCGCCGAGGAGGTCGCGCGCGGCGGAGGCGCACGGAGCTTGGCGGGAGAGACGACCTTCGGCGAACTTGCCGCGCTGCTGGAAGGGGCGCGCTTGTGCGTCGCCGTCGACTCGGGGCCGATGCACCTGGCAGCGTGCCTGGGCACGCCAACCATCGGAATCTTCGCACTGCAGACGGACGAGCCGCGGCGCTGGGCGCCGCTGGGTCCGCGCACGGCGGTGATCGAGCCCATCTATCCGTGTCCGGCGTGGCATCGCAAGGAGAACTGCCCGGACTTCGCCTGCCTGCGCGAGCTCGACCCCGAGCGTGTGATCGCGGCTTGCGAGGCGCTGCTTACTCGCGTCTAGAGCGTTCGAAAGGAGGCGCTGGCATGCGCGCACTTTGGTTGGTCAAGCACGGCGGCAGCGATGCCTGGGCCGTGCGCGAGGCCCCCGATCCCGCACCCCTCGCCGGCGAAGTGCGCATTCGCATCCACGCCTGCGGGCTCAACTTCGCCGAGCTGATGGCACGCCAAGGCCTCTATCCCGACGCTCCCAAATTGCCCGCGATCCTGGGCTACGAGGCTTCCGGCGTGATCGACGCGGTGGGCGAGGGCGTCGACGCCGCGCGCATCGGCGAGCGCGTGGTGGCGTTGGCGAAATTCGGCGCACATGCGGAGCTGCTGTGCGTGCGCGCCGGCCGCGCGCTGCCGATCCCGCCGCAGATGTCGTTCGAAGCCGCCGCAGCGCTCCCCGTCACGTACCTCACTGCCTACCACATGCTATTTCATGCTGCGAATCTGCGCCCAGGCGAATCGGTGCTGGTGCACATGGCGGCCGGTGGTGTGGGGACGGCGGCGCTCCAACTCTGCCGCACGGTGGAGAACGTCACCACGTTCGGTACGGCTTCGGCGCGCAAGCACGAGGCGCTGCGCGCCAACGGCTGCACGCATCCCATCGACTACCATGCCGCCGACTATGCACGCGAAGTGCGCCGCCTCACCGATGGACGCGGCGTCGATATCGTGCTCGACCCGCTCGGCGGCCGGGACACGATGAACGGCTACAAGCTGCTGCGGCCCGGCGGGCGCATCGTGGTCTACGGTTTCGCTAACCTGCAGCGCGGCACGCGCCGCAGGCTCTTCCACGTGCTGCGGCAAGGACTCTCGATCCCGCGCTTCAGCCCGCTTGCGCTGATGTCCGCCAACCGCGGCGTGATCGGCGTGAACATCGGCCATCTCTGGGGGCAGGCCGAGATGCTGGATCGGGAGATGGGAACGCTGATCGCGCTCTACAACGAGGGCAAGATCGCCCCGGTGATCGACGTGGTGCTCCCGCTCGAGCGCGCCGCCGAGGGCTACCGGCGCATGGAGACGGCGCAGAACGTCGGCAAGATCATCGTGACGCCGTAGCGGCGGCGCATGATCGTGGCAGGCGATGGTTTGATCGAAAGGCACCGGCGTCGCAGGTTTAATTCCACCGCGCGGGAACCCTATCACATGCGCGCGCTAGCAGTGATCGTGCTTTTCGCGTTCGTCCTGACGGCTTGCGGAAGAAGCGGGCTCCTGCCGGCGCCGGACTTCACGTTGCCGCAAGTCTCACTGCTGGCGCCGGTGCAGAACGCCATCTCGTTCACCGATGCGGCGCCGCTGGCGCTCTATGGCGCAAAGCCGATCGTGCCGTTGTTCGCGCTTCCCGACGTCAAGACGAATATCGCAGAAGTCAATCTCGCGTTTTGGGGAACGAAAGACGCGGCGGGCAATATCCTGCAGCTCACTGAGGCGGGCGTTTCAGGACTGGGCAGCACTGCGGGCGCCGTCCACGTATTCTTCGATACGTCGCAGCGGCCAGTACTCTTCCGCGACGACACCAGCGGCTATTCGCTCAAACTCTCTTATGACTCGCCTACCCAGCAGACGGTGACGATCTGCGATCCAGGAGATATGGCTGTCGGCTACGCACAAATCTTTATTGCCAACGGCGTCGCACAGGCCGGTCCCGCATCGGCCGGCGGCTCATGCACGTTGACCGCGGTGGCCGCAGTCGTGCGTGCGGCGGCCGGCCTTCGTGCTGCGCAAAGCTCTGGCGTCGCTACGAATGTCAGCAGCTTAGCGTCGCTCGCGCAGCTCATCGCTGCAAACGCTTATGTCGGCGGAATGGCATTTGCGATCGGAGCGATCATGAAATTCAAGGCGCACAAAACCAATCCATCGCAGACAACGATCAGCACGCCTATCGTTCTGATCTTCGTCGCAGCTGCGCTTCTTTTTACGCTGGCGATCTTCCAAGTCGCCGGAGGCATGTTGTACGGTTCGTTCGGATCGGCCCAAGTGGACGGCGCCTTACCGACGTTCGTGCCGGAAGACGCGTTGCCGGGATGCGCGCCGCTCAGTGCGGCTTGCCCATTTCCGAGCCCGGACCCCACGCCTTAGCGCCGCGTGGCGGAGAGCCAGTCCGCCAGCGTCTGAACGACGGCGGGGTCGGTCTGGGTTTCCAGATGCGCCGCAGCCAGTGGGGCCGTTCCCGGCGGCACGCGCTTGTAGTAGTGCTGATCGCCGGGGAGCATCGTCAGCGTCACCGGCAGGTGCGCCGACGCGCGCGCGAGATTGAGGCGGATCGCGTCCGCGGATGGAACGACGTTGTCGGCCGCGCCTTCGACGATCAGCACGGGCTGATGAACGCTCGCGATGGCGCGCGCGGGATCGATGCGGTCTTCTTCGCGCAGATAGGTCAGCTCCGTATCGAGAGATTTGCCCAAGTAGCGAGCGATCAGCGGATCGCCTAGCACGGCGGCGGGCGGCGTCGCGCCAAGGCGAATGCTTGCGATGGCCTGAGCAAAGAGTCCCTTCTCGACGATGGCAGCCTGCGGGGTGGCCGCTCCCGCCTGCTCCGAAGCGTCGATCGTCGCGAAGGCCTGCCGTTGCACGAGGTCGAGGACCGGGCGGCCTGGGGCCTCCAGCTCGATCAGCGCGCGCACGCTTGGATCCTGCGCTGCCAGCAGCGTCGCCACCAATCCGCCCTCGCTGTGTCCGGCAACCGCCAGTGGTGCATCGCCGGATGCCTCGTGCAGTGCGTGCAGCGCGGCTTGTGCTACCACCACGCGTTCGGCGAACGTGTGATGGTGCTCGGCCGCCGCCGGATCGACGATCGCGGTGCCCGTGCCCTCGCCGTCTTTGGCGTACCGCAGCGTGGCGTATCCGCGCGCGGCCAAGCCGCGTGCGATGTCCGCATAGGTGTGCGGATAGAAGCCTTGATTCGGGTAGTTGCCCTCCACGTCGCTGTTGAACGCGCCGGGGATGATGAGCACCGCATCCTTGGCGGCGACGCGCGCCGGCAGATCGAGCGCCGCCGGGATGCGCTCGCCGTCCACGGTCAGCGTGAGCGCGCGCTCGCTGATGCCGGGGCTGAGCGCGGTCAACGTCGTGGTCAGGAGCAACGTTGCGATAAACATCATCCGCGCTGCGATTTGCGGGGCGGTGGCCGGCGAGCCTGCTGGATGAGCTAGATCACAATTGGCTCCGAGACTATCGGTACTGCCGCTTGACGTGCCCCACAAACAGGGCGGCCGGCACGCTGCTCAGAAATTCCCAGCATTCGTCGCCGGCCTCGGTCTTCGTTGATGCCGGATGGCGGCTGAGGGACGCGGACGGGCCACGACGGCGCAAGCTCCTGCATCGGAGGTTCGCATGTCATCGACGCGACTTTGGATCTCCCTCGTTGCGCTCAGCCTGGCCGGAGGGCTTGCCGCCTGCTCAAGCGGCGGGTCGACTACTGCGCTGACACCAACGCCATTGCTCTCGCCGTCGATCGCCGCCGTCTTTACGAGCGGCATCACCGCGAGCGCCGGCCTCAACGACGCCGTCGCCGGTCCCGATGGGCGGATCTGGTTCACTGAGTTCAATGCAAGCAAAGTCGCCGCGGTCACAACGGGCGGCGCGGTGACCGAGTATCCCGTGGGCGGTCAACCCTGCGGCATCGCAGTTGGCCCCGACGGCAATCTTTGGACCGGCGGGTACGGCGGAACGATCGCCAAGGTCACCACGAGCGGCACGGTCACGAGCTACCCCGTGGCAGGTTCGCATGTTTGCGGAATCGTTTCGGGCCCGGGCGGCATGCTGTGGTTCGCGGACTACGGCAATGGGAAGGTCGGCACGATCTCGACCAGCGGCACCGTAACCGAATACACACTGCCGCCGGGTGCGAACCCCTACGGTGGAATCGCGGTCGGTTCCGACGGCAATCTCTGGGTGCCGGACGGCGGCAACCGCACGATCATGCAGATCTCGCCGGCGGGAACGGTTCTCAATTCGTATAGCAGCGGAATTTCGGCAGGCGAGGCACCGAATTTCATCGTCAAGGGCCCTGACGGAAATCTCTATTTCACCGAAGATGCGTTCAACGTGTCGCTCCAGGACAAGATCGGCCGTATTACCCCCGCGGGCGTCATCACCGAGATCGGAACGCTTGCACCGCAATCGTATCCCAATGAGATCAGGATTGGGAAAGACGGGAACGCCTACTTCACCGAATACAATTCGGCGAAGCTCGGCACCGTGACGATAGCAACGGGGACGGTCTCCGAATCGTCGCCCGGTCTTGGGCCGACCGCGAATTCCGCCATCGTAGCCGGCCCCGACGGCCGCCTCTGGATCGGCGGATTTCAGACGATCTACGTGTTATCGTACTAAGGCGAACCAGCAAGGCCGTCACGGGAAAGGGCCGCCCCCCTCCCGGCGCGTAGCCAGCCGTGTGGAACACGCACAGCGGGAGCAACCGGCCCTCGACCCTCTGGCGGCCTTCGGGGCCGTCGACATCCGTGTGGGCACTGTGGTCTCGGTACGCCCCTTCCCGGAGGCGCGCAAGCCCGCATATCGGTTAGAAATCGACTTCGGCGGCGAGATCGGCCGGCGGCAGTCCAGTGCCCAGCTCACAACGCACTACACGGCGGAAAGCTTGCTTGGCCGCCAGGTGCTTGGGGTGGTCAACTTCCCGCCGCGCCGCATTGCCGGCTTCAAGAGCGAGGTTCTGACACTGGGTCTGCCGGACGGTGAGGACGGCGTGGTCCTCATCGCCCCCGAGCAGCACGTCCCCAACGGCGGGCGCCTCTTCTGATGGATCTCACCGTCGCGCTCTCCACCTATAACCGCGCCCATCTGCTGGGGCGCGTCCTGGAGGCGCTCTTCGCCCAGGACTACGATCCGCAGCGCTACGAGATCGTGCTGATCAACGACGGCTCCAGCGACGGAACGCACGATCTCATCGAGCGTCTGCGTCCGCAGGCCCCTTGCCGCTTCGACGTGGTCCACCAGGAGAACGCGGGGCTGGCCAAGGGACGCAACGTGGCCGTCGGGCGTGCAGCCGGCGAGTTCATCCTCTTTATCGACGACGACATCCTCGCCACGCCGGTGCTGGTGGGCGAGCACATGGCGATGCATGGAGAGCATCCGCGCGCCATCGTGCGCGGCGCCGTACTCAATGTCGAAAGCTTCGATGAGCTTCCGCCGCCGATCTGGTCGATCAAGAACTACTCCGGCAACTACTTCTGGACCAGCAACGTCTCGCTGCCGCGCGCGCTCTTCGACGAAGTGGGTCTCTTCAACGAGAGCTTCAGCGAATACGGCTGGGAGGATCTGGAGATCGGGCTGCGCCTGCGCCACGCCGGCGTCCCCTCGCTCTTCAATCCGCGCGCCGTCGTTTACCACTACAAGCCGCGGCCCACGGCGCACAACGTTGCCGGTATGGTGCGCCAGGCGCGGGCGCAAGCCCGAACGGCACGCCAGTTTCGCGCGCTCAACCCGCATTGGCGCGTGAAGCTGGCCACCGGACAGACAACGCCGCACGTCCTCCTCCATCGTGCGCTGCGCAGCGCGCGGTACATGCGCACGCTCTTGACCGTCCTGGGTACGGTGCGGGATGAGAGCGCCCCGCTCTCCCCGCTCCAATTGGCCGCCGCACGCGCGCTGGCGCGTGAAGCCTACTTCGAAGAGCTCGAGCACGCCACGCCGCGGTGAAGCTGCTTCTGGTCCGCACGGACCGCATCGGCGATCTCATCCTCTCCACGCCGGCGATCGCCTCGTTCCGGCGCTCCTTCCCCGACGCACGCATCGATGCGCTCTGCAGTCCTTACAACGCCGTGGTGCTTGAAGGCAATCCAGACGTGGATTGCGTCCTCACGCTCCCGCGGGACGAGCGCAAGCGCCGCGTCTTCACGCGCTCACTCGCCGGTGCCTACGATATGGCCGTGGCGCTGGCACCCATCTCGCGCGACCACCGGCTGGCAGCTGCCACGCATGCCAACGTGCGTATCGGCTACGTCTACCGGCGGCGGCTGTTGGCGCGCTTGGGAGCCGCGTACTTCTTCACGCGTTTTGCCGTCAGCGAGGCCGACCCCGGCGACGCCGAGCGCCACCCGGAGCATCCCATCCGCCACGAGGTACTCCAGGTGCTGGAGCTGGTGCTGTTGGCAGGCGGTACCGTCATCCATCCCCATTTGGTGCTGCCCATTACCCCGCAGGATCGCGACTATGCGGCGCAGCTGCTCCCCGATTCAGGTCGCGTGGGCGTGCACTTCGCGCCTCGCTGGCTCTCGGACGGGAGCACGCGGCAGAGTTTCGCAGCCTTGGTCGATGCCATCCGCCGCCAATTGGGGAAGGAGGTCGTGGTGACCCACGGAAGGGAGGCTGGCTCCGAGGTAGAGCGGTTGCGAACCCTCCTCCCGCGTGAGGTGCGCTTCATCGGCGGCCTCTCCCTACGGCAGTGGGCCGCCGTCCTCGAGCGTTGCGCCGCCGTGGTGACCGTGGACACGGGCGCCACGCACGTTGCCGCGGCGATGGGGCGCCCGACCGTCGTCGTCTTCGAGCATCGATACTTTCGGCTGAATTCGCAGGAGTGGTCTCCGTGGGGCGTACCGGGCGCCGTGGTGCGTAAGCCGGCGGACGTGCATGCCGGGTCCCTCGCTCGGCTGCGCGAAGAAGTCCTCGAGGGCTTGGAGCGAGTGCTGTAAACCATGGACATCTCGGTCGTCATTCCGACCTACAACCGGATCGACACGCTGCGGCACGTAATTCCGTCGCTGCTGCGCCAGGATATCTCTCCCGACCGGTACGAGATCATCGTCGCCGACTCCAACTCCAACGACGGTACGGCCGAGTTTCTCGCGGAAGCTGCCGAGGGCGACGAGCGCCTGCGCCACATTCCCGGTCCTTACACGGGGCGCGCCATGGCCCGCAACGCCGGCATCCGCGCCGCACGCGGCGCCGTGGTGCTCTTCACGGACGCCGACATCATCGCGTCGCCCGATCTGCTTTCGCGCCACTGGGCGCACCATCGTGAACGTGAGCGCGTGGCCGTGGTCGGCATGGAACTTCAGGTCAGCTCGTTCAAGGACTACCTGCACCAATCGCGCAATCGCGAGGTGCGTAAGCCGCTCCACCCCGCCAACCGCAAGCGCCTTTCGTGGCTCTACTTCCTGACGGGAAACGCTTCTGTCCGCAAGGCCGAGCTCGACGCCCTGAGCGGTTTCGACGAGAGCTTCACCGGCTATGGGCACGAGGATCTCGAGTTGGGCTATCGTCTGCAGCGGGCGGGTATCACCATCGTCTACGAGCCCGACGCGATCGACTACCACTGGCATCCGGTGGGCTACGATGAACAAAAGGGGCGCATGGAGTTAGCAGGGCGCTCGACCGTGCGCTTCTACCACAAGCATCACGACGTGCGCGTGCAGCTGAACTTGGGGATGACGCCGGTCTCGCTGGTGCTGCACGGCCTGCTGCGGCGCGCGCCGGGCGTCTACGAGCGTCTCGAACGCGCCGGGCGCCGCGGCGGCCCGAAGAACTCCTGGCCGCACCTCGCGCGCCAGATCATCTATCAGTACCACTACGTGAGCGGCATCAAGCGCGCGCTTACTTCAACCAAAAAGCAAGGAGCAGAGTGATCGAGATGCAGCGGCTGGGCTGCGGGGCCATCGACCGAAGCCACATCGCAAGCCACGTGGAGCTCAACGGATGGATCAATCGGCGGCGCGACCATGGGGGCCTGGTCTTCATCGACCTGCGCGATCGCGAGGGGTTGACCCAGGTGGTTTTCGACCCGAAGAACGCCGATGCGTTCAGCGGGGCCCATGCGCTGCGCCACGAGGACGTGATCCGCGTGCGCGGCGCCGTGCGTGCACGCCCCGCCGGCACGGAGAATCCGCACTTGAAGACGGGCGAGGTAGAAGTGGAGGCGCTGGAGCTGCAGGTCCTCTCGCGCAGCGACGTACCGCCGTTCCCCATCAACCTCGATGAAGACGTGGACGAGGGGCTGCGCCTCAAGTATCGCTACTTGGATCTGCGCCGTCCGCGTTTGGTGCGCAACCTCACCGTGCGCCACAAGTACCTGAAGGCCGTCCGCGACTTCTTCGACGCCAACGACTTCCTGGAGATCGAGACACCGGTTCTCATCAAGCCCACGCCCGAGGGGGCGCGGGACTACCTGGTACCGGCGCGCTTGACGCGCGGATACTTCTATGCGCTGCCGCAGTCACCGCAAATCCTCAAGCAGCTCTGCATGGTGGCAGGGCTCGGGCGCTACGTGCAGATCGCGCGCTGCTTCCGTGACGAGGACCTGCGCTCAGATCGTCAGCCGGAGTTCACGCAGATCGACGTCGAGATGTCGTTCGTCGAGCAAGAGGACGTCATGCAGATCATGGAGCGCATGATGATCCAAACGTTCGAGCAGACGCTGGACGTCACGCTGGAGAAGCCTTTTCCACGCTTCTCGTTCGGCGAAGCGATGCGCCGCTTCGGCAGCGATAAGCCCGACCTGCGCTTCGGCTTGGAACTGGCGGACGCCGCCGCGATCTTCGCCAATACGGAGTTCGCCGTCTTCAAGGGCACGCTCGAGAGCGGCGGCTCGGTCATCGCACTGCGCTGGCCCGGCGGCGGCGCCAGCTCGCGCCGCGAATTCGACGCCATGGTGGAGCGCGCCAAGGAGCATGGTGCGAAAGGGCTGGTGTGGATCGCCCTCGGTGCCGACGGCGTCAAGTCTCCCGTTGCGAAGTTCCTCGACGAAGCGACGCTTGCCGCGCTGCGCGAGGCCAGCGGCGCCGAAACCGGCGACGCCATCTTGATCGTGGCCGACAAGACGGTGACGGCGCAGAGCGTGGCCGGCAAGCTGCGGCTCGACGTGGCGGAGCGCGCGGGCCTGCGCGATCCCAAGACGTTCGCCTTCTGCTGGGTCTACGATTTCCCACTCTTCGAGCTGGACGAGCAGACGGGGCACTGGACCTTCACGCACCATCCTTTCACCTCGCCGGCACCGGGGCACGCCGACTTGATGGAGAGCGATCCGGGCAGCACACGCGCCCTGCACTACGACATGGTGCTCAACGGCGTCGAGCTGGGATCGGGCTCGATCCGCATCACCACGCCGGAGCTGCAGCAGCGCGTTTTTCGCGCCCTGGGCATGAGCGACGAAGAGATCCAGGAACGCTTCGGCTTCCTGCTCGAGGCCTTCCGCTACGGCGTGCCGCCGATGGGCGGCATGGCGCTGGGCGTAGACCGCATCATCCAGATCATGGTGGGCGAAAGCTCGATCCGCGACGTCATCGCCTTCCCGAAGAACCAGCAGGGGCGCGATCTGATGCTGGAGGCTCCCAGCCCCGTCACGAAAGCTAACCTCGAAGAGCTGGGCCTGCGCTTGGCGGGCGAGCAGCGATGAGCAGCAAGACCGTCGTCATCGTCCTGCTCGTCATCTTCGTGGTGGCCGGAGGCATCAACGTCTACGTGGCCTCGGCGCTGCGCTCGCGCGCGCCGGGGCTGGCGCGTCGCGGCTACCTCTCGGCGGCCGCGTTCGCGGTGGGGGCGATCTCGATCGTTGCGCGCGCCCTGGGGCATACCACGCTCTCGCTGGCGCTCATCGGCGTGATGATCGTGCTCTTTTTCATCGGCATCTTCCAGAAAGGCGTCCTCCCCAAGCGTTAGTCCGCGGCGTCGAGCAGTGCGCGTGCGCGCATCCAGACGGCATCGAACATCGGCTCCGTGAGCACCTTCGTGCTGGTGTTCTGCTGGGAGGGATGGTAGGTGCAGAGCACGTGCAGCGTACGGCCGTCGCGCGTAGCGACGTACTCGGCAGCATGACCGAAGATGGGGCGCTTGGCGAAGCGCCAGTCGCGGCTCTCCAGCATCTTCACCGCGGCGCGGTGGCCGATGGCGCCCAGGGATACGACAACGCGCAGGCGCGGCTCCACCAGCGCGACGTCGGCGGCGAGATGGACGCTGCAGTTGGCCAGTTGATGCGGTAAGGGCTTGTTGCCCGGCGGAGCGCAGCGCAGGGCGGCCGTGATCATGCAGTCGGTGAGCTCGAGGCCGTCGTCGGGGCGCTCCCACGTCGGCTGATTGGCGAAGCCCGCGCGATGGAGCGCGCGAAAGAGCCAGCGCCCCGAGGCGTCGCCCGTGAACATGCGCCCCGTGCGGTTGGACCCGTGCGCTCCCGGAGCCAGGCCCACGATCAGCAAGCGCGCCATCGGATCGCCCAGCGCCGGCACCGGCTTGCCCCAGTACGTCTGATCGCGATAGGCGCGCCGCTTCTCGTGCGCCACCTGCGCGATGTACTCGCGCAGCTCCGGGCAGCGATGGCAGGCGATGACGTTGCGCGCGTTGCGCTCGAAGGCAGCCCGTGCCTTGGCGGCGGAGTCAGTGTAATCGGTAACGGTCTTCATGCGAGCCCTGGGAAGTCGAGCGCGCGGAGCGCTTCGAAGGCGGCGATTCCCACGCTGGTGGAGAGATTGATGCTGCGCACGCTGTTTGGGCGCATGGGGATGCGCAGCGTGCGCTCCGGCATCGTCTCCAGCAGCGAAGTTGGCAGTCCCGTGACTTCCGTGCCGAAGACCAGCACGTCGCCGCGCCGGTAGGCTGCGCGGTCGTAGCGCTGCGGAGCGCGCGGCGCGAAGAGCCAGAGGCGATCACGCGGTACCAGCGTCAGGAAGTCGTCGAGGCTAGGGTGGAGCACCAAACGCACGTGCTCCCAGTAATCCAGACCGGCGCGCTTGAGCGCGCGATCGTCAATGGAGAAGCCGAGCGGCTCCACGAGATGGAGCGCGCAGCCGGTGGCCGCGCAGAGGCGCGAGACGTTGCCGGTGTTCGGCGGGATCGCCGGCTGGACCAGCACCAGATGGAGCGGGGCGTCGGCCACGGCCTCCCAGGCGGTCACGCGCTCCTGCGGCTGAGCAATCATGCGTTGCCGCCCGCGAGGGCCAGGGCATCGGCGGCCAGCTCGTGCGGAACCACCACGTAGCAGAGCCCCCCCGAGCCTTCGATCCAAAGACGCTCCAGCTGGGCGCGCGGATAGGCGGTGCGAATCCGCGGCTGCGCAGGATCGTTGAGGATGGCATCACCTTGCGACGTCACGCCGCGCAGCACCGCCAAGTGCCCGTCGGAGCGTGCCAGCGGAGCGCCGTCGAGCTCGCCTTCGGACCACGAGTAGGAGATCACCAGCGGCATCGCCCGGCGTAGGAAGCGGCGCGCATGCTCGAGGTCATCGAGATAGGCAACGAAAGCCGTCAAGCCGAGGCTGCCCGCGAAGGCGACGTTGAACGCCCAGTTACCGGTTCCGCCGTAGCGCGCGTCGTGCACGCGCGCGGCCACGCTGGCAACGTCGAGCCGCCAGTCGGCGCGCTCGAAGCGCCGCGCGTAGTACGCCATGACCATGGAGAGCGAGGTGGGACTGCACCAGCCGCGTTCTCCCTCCGCGGTGTATTGACTGTACTCGGGCACGACGAGATCGACGGAGTGTTCGTCGGGTTGGCTGCTGGGTACGTGCGCCCGCGCGCGCGCGATCGCCACGGCCAGCGAGCGCACGGAGGCGGGCTCGCCCTCCCGCACCCGCAGTTGCAGCGCCTCCCCCGGCGCATCCAACGTGACGGTATCGGTCTCGACGGCGATGCCCTGCGCGCTGCCGTTGAGCGAGCTGCGCTCACGGGATCCCCAGCGTGCCAACGGAACCCACGGAGTCCAGGCGCCCGCGATGCGCGCGCGCACATCGAGCGCGAAGGCGGCATCGCCGGCTGGGTTCCACGTCGGGACGGCGCTGCGCGCGCCGTCGAGCGGCAATGGTGGGGAGATGCCTTCCTTGGACCACGCTACCGGAGATCGGAAGATGAACGGGACCATCGCACCGCCCCTTCTCCCCCACTCCGGCGCGCCCTCCGAGCAGCGCTTCGAAAACGCGTCGCTGCCGCTTACAGCAGATGCGCAGCCATGGCGCGCGATCCCAGCGGGAGCGTCTTCCCTTGCAGGCGCTCCGCGACCAGTCCGTAGAGTCGATGCGGTCCGAAGCGCACTACGTCGTCGGTAGGGAGACCCGTTTCCCGCTCGGTCTCGGTGATCGCGCGGCGAGCCGCGTCGTCGTCCATACCGAGCGTATTGAGGCAGATGCCGACCACCGGTGCGGGCTTCACCGTGCCGCAGAGGCGCTCGTAGAGAGCGATCAGCTCCGTGAGCGGGAGGATGGGCGTGCCGAAGGTGTCGATCTCGTCGCGTCCGGCGGAGTGGGTGAGGACCAGCGAGTCGGCGCCGCTGCCGAAGAGCAGTCCGAGCGTGACCTGCGCGTAGGCTGGATGGTTGATGCCCCCCTGCCCCTCCATGAAGAGCACGTCCGACCGCGGATCGGCGTCCACCACCAGTTGCTCGGCGGCGCCGGAGACGAAGTCCGAGACCACGCAGTCCACTGCGATGCCCTTACCGGCGATCATGATGCCCGTCTGACCCGTGGCCAGGAACTCCGCGCGGCGTCCCACGGCATTGGCGGCGCGCGTGAGCTCGAGAGCGGCGGTCATCTTGCCCACGGCGCAGTCGCTGCCGACGAAGAGGCAGACGTGCTGCTGTGCGTCCCAAGCGGCGCCGGAGAAGAGCGGCACGCGCGGCGGCCTGCGCACGTCCCAGAGTCGAGTCCCGCTGCGCTGCGCAGCGGCGACGAGCTCCGCGTCGTTGTTGAGGAAGTCGTGCAGGCCGCTGACGATCTCCAAGCGCGCCTCGATCGCGCGCAGGATGTCGGCGCGCCAGTCCGCAGGGAGTGCGCCGCCCTGAGGCGCCGTACCCAGCAAGAGCGCGGTGGGCTGCTGCGCCAA
>SCQY01000263.1 GCA_004298665.1 bacterium
CTCGAGCCGATCAGCATCGCCGTCGTTGCAGCTTCGGCGTAGATCAGCTCGTGGTACGGATGGACCCCGTCGGGATCGGGCCCGTCGCGTACCGCCTCCAGGTCGGAGTGACTCACCTCGACGCCGAAGCGGCCAAGCGTGTAGTCGTCTGTTCTCACCGCGATGCGACTCCCCGTTGTGAATCTCGTCCGGGACCATCTGAACAACGAGGATCGCGAGGATTAGGATTGTGGGCGGAGCCCTTCCGGCGGAGAGAGCGAAAGAGATGTGCCGATCGCCCGAAGAATCAGCACCTGGCGAGCGCGAGAATACCCGTTACTCGCCCTTCCAATCGGCTTTGCGCTTTTCGAAGAATGCTTCGATCCCTTCCTTGAAATCCTGGCTCATGTAGCACATGAGAACGAGGTCGGAGTTCTTCTCCGGCACGAGGCGCTGCTGAATGCGCAAGAGCGCTTCTTTGGTGGCGCGCAAGGTCAGAGGTGCATGGCTCGCCAGCAGCGTCGCCAACTGCTCCGCGCGTACAGGCAGTGACGCCTCGTCGGGCGTCACCTCGCTGAGCAGGCCGGTTGCCAACCCCTCCTGTGCGTCCATGAACCGGGCGGTGAAGATGAGATCTTTCGTGCGTGCGACTCCCAGCAGCGCAACCAGACGCGCATAGTTGCCCATCGAGAGGCAGTTGCCCAGCGTGCGTGCGATTGGGAAGCCGAATTTCGCGCTGGGGGATCCGATGCGAAGGTCGCAGCCGGCTGCAATGGCTGCGCCTCCACCGGTGCATGCGCCGGCGATGGCGGCGATCGTCGGCACGCGAATTCGTTCGAGGTTTCCGAGGATGCGATCCATACGTTCCTCGTAGCCCAGGGCGTCCTCCGGCGTGTTGAAGGAGCGGAACTGCGAGATATCCGTCCCGGCCACGAACGCCTTTCCGCCCGCGCCCGTGAGCACGATCGCTCGCAGGCTGGGATCCTCGTTGGCTTCGAGCGCGATGCGGTCGAGCCGCTCGTACATGGCAAAGGTCATCGCATTACGTGCCTGTGGACGATTGAACGTGATCCACAGGACGTTCCCGCGCCGTTCCGTCAAGAGCTCATCCGTCGTGGTCGTGGTCATCGAGCTGTTGTAACCTCCGGCTTCGCGGTGATGCCGCGCGCGATGAGATCCGCGATCCGCGCGGCCGTGTAGCCGAGCGCGCTCAAGATCTCCTCCGAATGCTCGCCTAGCAGCGGCCCCGCGCGCTCGATTCGCACCTTCGTCTCGCTGAAACGCATTGGCGATCCCAATTGGCGGATCGGTCCCAGCGTCGCATGGCGTGCGTCGGAAAAATAGCCGCGGCCGTTCAAGTGCGGATCGTTGAAGACCTGTTCGTAGTTGTGCAGCATCCCCGCGGGTACGCCCACTGCTTGGAGTTCCTCCACCCAGGTGCTGCTGGGCTTGGTTACCGTCACCTCTTCGATGAGCGGAATCAGTGCCGCGACATTCTCGCGGCGCAAGTGATTCTCACTGAAGCGCGGATCGTGCTCGAGATGTCCTAGGCCGAGCACGGTGCAGAAGCCGCTCCAGTTGCGCGCGGTCGATGCACCCGCGGTAAAGTACCCGTCCGAGGAGCGCAGTGCCTGGTACGGAGCCGACGTCTGGTGCGCGGAGCCCAAGGGCTTGGGGATCTCGCCGGTCGCAAAGTACTTGCCAGCTTCCCAAATCGCGAGCGAGACACCGGCTTCGAAGAGGCAGACGTCGATCAGCTGTCCGCGTCCGCTGGTCTGGCGTGCGTGGAGCGCCGAGACAGCGGCCAGCGCGCCATAGAGCGCGCAGACCAAATCGGTGACCGGGACGCCTATCTTGACGGGGTCGCCGCCCTCGGTACCCGTGATGCTCATGAGGCCGCTCATACCCTGAGCGATGATATCGAGCCCAGCCTTCTCGGCGTACGGTCCGTCCTGCCCCCAGCCGGACGCGGCGACGTAGATCAGCCGAGGATTCTCCGCCGCCAAGCGGGCGTAGTCGAGCTCCAAATGCGCCATCGTTCCGGGGCGTAAGTTCTCCACGATGATATCGGCGCCCCGAGCCAGCGTACGAAAGATCTCCTTCCCCTCCGGCTGCTTGAGGTCCAGTGCCAGACTGCGCTTGTTACGGTTCAAGCGAATGAAGTTCGAGCTCTCGCCGTCGAGAAACGGCGCGGTCAGGCGCGTCATGTCGCCGCCGTCGGGGTTCTCGATCTTGACGACGTCGGCTCCTAGATCGGCCAACTGCATCGAGCAATACGGTGCAGCCATGAAGTTGCCGATCTCGTAGACCTTGATGCCCGTCAGCGGAGGTCTTGCCAT
>SCQY01000264.1 GCA_004298665.1 bacterium
TTGGCCGGGATGATCGTCTTGGAGCCTTCGCCTTGATAGCCGCCCCAGATGCCGTTGCAGTCGAGCGTAGGGCGCCACCACATGCGCTCCAGCGGCGTGTAGCCGCGCTCGCCGTGCAGTTGCGGCACGCCCAAGCGCTTGGCCTCGGCGGTCTCGTCGAACGGCAGGGCGGCGATCTCCGCGCGCTCCGCCGGCTCCAGCTCGCGCACGTCGTCGTAGAAGCCGGGAACCGTGATGCGCCCGTGCTCGTCCTTCAGCTTGGCGACGATGTGCGCCAGTGCGTTGATCGGATTGTCGATTGCGCCGCCGAAGAGGCCCGAATGCTGGTCGCCCAGCATCGGCCCATCGACGTGAACCTCCCAATTGACCAAGCCGCGCACGGCGATGGTGAGCGATGGCACGTCCTCTGAAAAGACGGGAGTATCGGAGATTATCACGACGTCGCAAGCTAGCAGATCGCGGTGACGCGCGACGAAATCGTCGAAGTTGGGTGAGCCGATCTCTTCCTCGCCCTCGATGACGTACTTGAGATTCAACGGAAGGCTCTTACGCGTCCTCAGATGGGCGGCGAAGGCCTCCCAATGCATCACGACTTGCCCTTTGTCATCGACTGCACCACGCGCGAAAAGATGACCGTCGCGTACCTGCGGCTCGAACGGCGGCGAGGCCCACAGATCCAGTGGGTCGACGGGCTGCACGTCGTAGTGACCGTAGACGAGTGCCGTCGGCTTGCCCGGAGCGCCCAGCCACTCACCGTAGATGACGGGGTGGCCTTTGCTCTCCAACACGTCCGCGCGCTGCATGCCCAGCGCCAGCATGCGCGCCGCGGCGTGCTCGGCGGCGCGCCGCACGTCGGCACGGTATGCACCGTCGGCACTGATGGAGGGTATGCGCAGCCAGGCCTCCAGCTCCTCCAGCGCCTCCTGGCGGTGATCGTCGCAGTAACGAGTGAGGTCGTCGGTTTGCAGCATGACGCTTGACTTCGCCTATGACGAGGGGCAGGGCCTTGCGCGCGGGAACGACGCACGCTGATGAAGGCGATCGTTGTCCTTCTGCTTGCGCTCTGCGCCGTTTCGACCGGCGGAGTGTTCGCGCGCATCGCACTCGATGGCGCGGGGCCGCTAGCGGTCTCCGCTTGGCGTCTGATCATCGCCTCGCTCGCGCTTGCCGCGCCGGGCGTGTTACGCCCAGTGCGCGTGGAGCCGGCCGATCGCGCGCGGCTCGCCGTGGCGGGCGCAGCGCTCGCCGTCCATTTTGCGCTCTGGGTCGGCAGCATCGAGTTCGTCAGCGTCGTCACGTCCACGCTGCTGGTCTCCACGACGCCCGTGTGGACGGGACTCTACGGCGCGATCAGCGGCATCGATCGCCCGCGCCGCTCATTCTGGGGATGGCTGAGCGTGGCGGCCGTTGGAGTTTGGC
Source organism: bacterium (assembly GCA_004298665.1). Taxonomy (GTDB): domain Bacteria; phylum Vulcanimicrobiota; class Vulcanimicrobiia; order Vulcanimicrobiales; family SCRA01; genus SCRA01. The sequence continues at coordinate 1,420 of SCQY01000264.1, forward strand.
TCGTCGTTCGCAGCGACCACACGCTCGTTCCGCATCCCGGCCACGAGGCGCTCGGCTGGCTGATGGCGGTGGGCGGAGCGATGGCGATCGGCGCTTACTTCCTCATCGTGCGTCCCATCCGCGCGCGCATCGACGCACGCGCGGTGATCACGTGGACCTACCCTGCCGCCGCACTGACGATCTTGCTGGCGCTGGCGCTCTCGCACCAGCCCGCGTGGGGCTTCCCACGCCAAGCGTGGCTGGGCATCATCGGCATGGCCTTCATCCCCCAACTGCTCGGTCACACAGGGCTCAACGTCTCGCTGCGGCACTTTTCGGCGAGCACGGTCGCTTTCACCGTAATTCTCGAGCCTGCCATCACCGCGGTACTGGCCGTGATCTTCCTCCACGATCCGCTCGCGCCGGGGCAGATCGTGGGCGGCGCCGCACTCATTCTTTCGCTGGCGAAAGTCTTGCACGAGGAGTATCGCCACGCCGAGGAGTCCCCGCAGTAACTCCGCCGCGGGACGCCGAAGGCCGAACGCGTCATGGATGCGCTGGTATGCACGGCGAGTGACGGTGTGCGCTGTGCGGCACGGGTGGCTGGGCGCACCGGTGAGCCTCTGATCTTCGTCCACGGCGTCGGATCGACGGCGGAGATCTGGGAGCCACAGCTCACTTCCCTCTCGCAACATCTGCGCTGCGCAGCCGTTGAGCTGCGCGGCAACGGCGTTGCGCCCGTTCCCGTCAATCTCTCTTCGATCACCCGCACGGGCTTTGCGCGCGACGCTCTAGCCGTCGCGGACGCATTCGGCGCGCAGCGCTTTCATCTCGTCGGCTGCGGCCTGGGCGGGATCGTCGGCTTGGAACTCTGGCGCTTGGCGCCGGGGCGCATCGCGAGCTTCTGCCTGCTGGACAGCTTCGCCGCATACCCGGACGGCGAGGCCGTGGCGGCAGGCATCATCGACGACGTGCTAACCGCGCCCTCGCTCGTCACGTATTCGGAGGGATGGGCAAACCTGCTGCTGCCTCCACGCGCCCCCGCATACCGGCGCACCGCCTCCGTACGCCAGATGGCGCAGAAGGACCGCCGCGCTTTCACGCGCTTCACGCTGGCAACGTGGACGTGCGACTACCGCCCGCTCCTGGCGAGCATCGCCGTTCCCACGCTGCTGCTTTGGGGCGAGCACGATCGGATCGTGCCGCGCGTACTCTGCGAGGAGCTGGCCGCGAACATCCGCGGGGCGCACCTCGTGACCGTGCCGGACGCCGGCCACCACTGCCATGCCGACGCCCCCGCGTTCGTCGACGCGGCGTTGGAAGCGTTTATCGGCGCCGTCCCGAACCTAGGGACATGACGATCACCGTCCCTCGTGACGTGCTCGACGAGGTCGTTACCACGCGCCGCGACCTCCACGCCCACCCGGAGCTGGCCTTCGAGGAGGTGCGCACCTCCGCGCTCGTCGAGGCTCGGCTTCGCGCGCTGGGTTACGAGATACGCGCGGGGATCGCCAAGACGGGCGTGGTGGGTATCGTACGCACCGGCAAGCCGGGGCGAACGATTCTCCTGCGCGCGGACATGGACGCCTTACCCATCGAGGAGGAAAACGACCTCCCGTTTCGTTCCACCGTGCCGGGGAAGATGCACGCCTGCGGCCACGATGCGCACGTAGCGATGCTCTTGGGCGCGGCGCGCATCCTGATGGCAAGGCGCGACGAGCTCGCCGGCACGCTGCTCCTCTGCTTCCAGCCGGCCGAGGAAGGCAAGGGCGGCGGCCGCGAGATGGTCAACGAAGGCGTGCTCGACGATCCCAAGGTCGATGCCGCGTTCGGCCTCCATATCTCCAGCAACTATCCGACGGGCGTAGTCGCCTGGCGTTCAGGGCCGTTCTTCGCCTCGAGCGACTCGATCGAGATCACAATCCGCGGACGCGGCGGCCATGGTGCCTCGCCGCACGAGAGCATCGACCCCGTCTTCACCGCAGCCCAATTCATCACCAGCGTGCAGCAGATCGTCAGCCGTAATATTTCACCGCTGGACTCGGGCGTGGTGACGATCGGAGCGGTCCACGGCGGGACGACGCACAACGTGATCCCGGACACAGTGACGCTGCTTGGCACCGTGCGCGCCTTCGATGCCGACGTGCGCGCGGCGATGCCGGAGCGCATCGAGCGCGTACTCTCCGCGGCCTGCGCCGGCACGGGCGCTGCCTACGACTATACGTACATTTGGCGCTATCCCGTGACCGTGAACGACGCGGCGGAGACGCGTCTGGTCGATGAGCTTGCCCGCGAGCTCTTCACTCCGGCCCGCTCCATCGAAGGCGAGCGCACGATGGGCGCCGAGGACTTCTCCTTCTACCTGGAGCGCGTGCCCGGCTCGTACTTCCTGGTGGGCGCCGCGGGGGACTCCGGTACGGCGAAGCCGCATCACAATGCCGCCTTCACCATCGACGAACGAGCCCTCGAGACGGGCGTCCGGATGATGGCGGCCCTGGGTCTGGAAGCGCCGCGCCGCAGCCGATGAACAACACGTGACCATGTTGATCGCTTCCCTGCTCGTCCTAGCGGCAGGGATCGCCGTCGCGTTGGCGGCGAACAGGCGCGCCCACGTGGCGGAGAGCGAACGCGAGCGTATCCGCACGCTCTTCGCGCGCTATCTTTCGCCCGCGGTAGTCGACGAGCTGTTGGCACGCAAGGACGCGCGAGCCCTCGAGGGGCATTCGCTCACCGCTACTATCCTCTATGCGCGCATCTGGAGCTTCACGCTGCAGCAGGAGCAGTGGGCACCCGAGCAGGCTCTGCGGTACCTCAACGAATTCTATACGCTGGCGGGCGAGGCGATCCAGCGCCATCGCGGAACGATCGACCGCTTCCTGCCCGACGGCATCGTGGCCATCTTCGGCGCCCCGATCGACGATCCGCATCAAGAAGAACATGCCGTGCGGGCAGCGATCGACATCGTGCGCTTCGTTTCGGCGATGAGCGCGCGCTGGAACGAGCAGCGGCGCCGTCCGCTGAAGGCAAGCTGCGCCGTCAGCACGGGGAACGTGATCACCGGCGACACCGGTTTCCAGGAGCGCCGCGCCTATACCGCCGTGGGCCCCGAGGTCACGTTCACCGAACGTTTGCAGGAAGTAACGGAGAACATCAACGCGCTGGTGCTGGTCAGCGAATCCACCTTCGGGCCGATCCGTGAGATCTTCACGGCTGTTGCCACATCCGATCTCCCGCTGCGCGGTCTCAAGCGCGTGGCACGCGCCTATGTGATCCGCGGTCTGGCGCGCCATGCCGGTGCAAGAGAGCTGCTGCTGCCGCCGCCGCACGCCTTTCGCTCGACGGTCGTGCACGAACCGGAGCCGCCGATGGCACCGCCCACACCGCCGTTCGAGCCCACTTCCGCACCGCATGCGACGGAGGACTCATCACGCGTGCGCAGTAAGCCGAGAGTCGACGCCGCACCAGGATTCTCGCGAACCGACTCCGGCGCAGCGGAACTCCCGGAGCTCCCCGCCTCGATCACCTACGAAGACGACGAAGGGCCGCCGCTCCAGCTTCCCCCAGGATTCTAGCATGAACGTTCGACGCATCGACCTCGGCGACCGTAAAAAGGTGCTCGCCTTCCTGGAGCACGCCCCCTACGAGAACGCCTTTCTCTTATGGATGCTGGGAAGCGACGCGTTAGCCGTTCACGCTCCGATCTTCGCGGCGTGGGAGGGCGATGACGCTGCCGGCGTGCTCTACCTCGGTCCGCAGATCGTCATCGCCGCAGCTTCGGACGCGGCGCGCCACGCGCTTGCCGCCCTCCTCGTGCAAGCTCGCCGCCCCAGCCTCCTGGCCGGCACGGCCGCCGACGTGGAAGGCATCGAAGCGGCGGCCCGCGAGGCGTTCGGTGAGCCTGCCGTGGTGCGCACGCGACAGCCCGTCTACGCGCTGACTCCGGAGCAGCTCCGCCCCGCACCCCACGCGCGCGTGCGCCGGGCCGAGCTCTCCGACCTGGAGACGGTGGCCTATCACGCTGCAGCGATGACCGCCGACGAGCTGGGCTTCGACCCGCGCCGCGCCGATTTTTCCGCATTCCGCGAAGGAACGCGACGGAATATCGAGCGCGGTTGGAGCTGGATCTGGACGGAAGAGGGTCAACTGCGCTTCAAAGTAAGCGTGGGCGCCATGACGGCGCAGACCACCCAGCTGCAAGGCGTCTACACTCCTCCTGAGTATCGCGGACGCGGCTATGCCTCCGCCGGACTCCACGCGGTCTGCATGGCCCTCTTCCAGGAGGGACACGCCACCCTCTCGCTGTGCGTCAACGACTTCAACCGCACGGCACGCCGTCTCTACGAGCGCCTGGGGTTCATGGAAGTCGGCGGATTGCGCACCTTCATCTACCTGCCGCAGAACGCGCGGCGCGCGCCGGCGGTCCGTCCTGCCTGACGGCCGGCTCACGCCTCCGGTAGAATCATCCGAATCATTTGAGGTGGGTGCTCGACGGTAGAGACGGTGGATATGGAACTGCAAGAAAGCCTCCGGCAAGCGCAGGTGCCGATCTGTGATCAAGTCGTGGCACTGGCACGCGCGGAACAGCTCGATCTGACCCGCGCGCTTGTTTGTCCTGACGGTGCGAGCGAGGAGGAACGCCGCACGGCCCAAGCCGTGGGAGAGCTCCTGCAACGATTCCACGAAGAGCTACGCTTGCTCGCTAGCGCCGTCAGCGAGTCGTCGGCGTCATCTGCCTCAAATACATACCATCTGCGCAAGATGGATGAGCTTTCCCGATCACAGGCCGCGGAGGTCGAGCAGATCGCGTCGGCTCTCGAGCAAACCAGCGCCGGAGCTTCGCAGATCGCACAGGTCTGCGAAGGTGCGCGCGCCCTCGCGGAGCGGCTGGAAAGCCTCTCGGGGGAGTCGAGCGCAGCGACGCAGGCGGCGATCAGCGATCTCACGACGCTCCACGAGCAGGTCGAACGGGCATCGCACCAGGTCACACAAGTCAGCGACTACTCCCAGCGTGTCGAGGACCTTCTGGAGATCGTCGAGGACATCTCCGCGCAAACCAACCTGCTCTCGATCAACGCGGCGATCGAAGCGGCACATGCAGGAGAGTATGGCCGCGGCTTCTCGGTAGTAGCCGACGAAGTCAAGAAACTCGCGGAGTCTACGCGCAAGCAGACGCGCGAGATCACCCAACTCATCGGACGCGTCGACACGACGATCGCCGAGGCACTCAAGGCCGTACGCGCCTGCGCCTCCCGCGCGGAGGGTACGAGCGGCCGCGCTTCCGGCGTCTTGAAGTCATTAGAGAGCCTGGACGCCATGATCGCCCAATCCCGCATGCAGGTTGCGGAGATCGCCGTCGTGACGGAGCAGCAGTCCAGCGTGCTGCGGACGATCGCCGGGAATGTGGAGGCCGCGGCGCGCCACGCCGAGGAATCGGCGCATCTGGCCAATCTGGCCGGTAACTTGGAGCTAGGTGAACTCAGCTCGCGCATCAACGACGTCCTCCTCCACTTCAAGAGCGGCGCAGGACACGAGTGGGTGAGCGAGATCGCCGCAGAGGCCGCGCAAGGCATGGAAGAGCTTCTCGAGAGCGCCCTACGCAACGGAGCGATCCAGCAACGGCAGATCGACAACGTGGTTTATCGGGAGCTCGATGCGAACGACCCCGCGGATCGCCGGCATCTCCAACGGCTCTTCGACGCCTCGCGGATGCGTCCACCGGTCCAGCCGCCGAAGTTCACCAGCGGCTACGACGCAGCGATCGACGTCGAGGCCTGCCGGCTTCTCGATACGTTGTTCGATCAGCACTCCATGCTGCACTACCTGAGCTTCGCCGATCGCAACTGCTTCTTGATCGCCACGGCCCACAACATTCGCCAAGCCTGGACAGGCAAGCCCGACCGCGATCTCTCGCTCAATCGGGTCAAGCGTATCTTCGGGGACAACTTCTCGCTGCGCACGGCGCGCATCGGCCTCGAGAGCCGCCAAGCCGCTCCCGCGCGGGCTTCGCACGCCGACTTCATCAAGGCCGGCGTCGACCTGCGCCGCGCAGCCGATTCCCGCGCATGCGAGCTGCGAACGTATGCTCGCGACACGGGTGAGATCCTCAACGATCTCAGCGTAGGAGTCTACGTCGGTGGGGAGTTCTTCGGCTGCATCCGCATCGGCTACGATCCGAAGCTCGAGTAGACTCCCAGACGCTCCAGCGAGCTCTCGAGCGTCGCCCGTGCACCGCCCATCCACAGCTCCTCCATCGCGCGCGTAACGGCGACGTAGGCGATGTTGGCCTCGCCCTCGTCGAGCGAGGCACGCTCGGCCTCTTTGCGGCGCGAAGCGAACTCCCAGTAGTCGTCGGCCAATGCCACGCGCCGAGCCTCCTCGCCCTTGAAACGATGAACGGTCGAGAGCACGACGTCGGCTTCGGACTCGTTCTCCACGCTGCTCTTGCGCAGCGCAGAGACGACGGCCGGAGTGCGCGCCTCATACTGCTCCACCAATCGCACGTATGGGCGAAATGCCTCGCCGCCGTCCGCTTCCGCTGCCCGTTTCAGCGCCCCCCACGATTCGAAGGCAGCGAACGCGGGATGGTGCGTCTCTCTGCCTTTCCACAGACTATGAGCGGCCAGCAGCCGGCCGCGCAGTTCCCCGAAGCCATTGGCGGCAAAGCCCGTCTCCGGATCCGTCGCACCGCGAATAAAGAAGCCGGCCTTGCGGTCGGTGAACCGTAACGCCTGCTCCACGAGGCCCACGTTGGTGCGCGCCAGCACCAGGTCGCAGGCTTGGGGGAAGCCCGATTGGACGGCATCGTGGCGCGGCGCGCTGGGCCGCAGACGGCGCGCCTCGCCCTTGGCCTGCAGGATGCCGTTGGCCAAAGCGGCGATGCGCTCGCCGAAACGCCAGGTTCGGGTCAACGGATATTCCGGAAGTTGGAGGCTATGCAGGGCGTTTACAGCGCCTCGGAACTCGTAGATCTGCTGATGCTCGTCGCCTACGTAGATCGTCTGCAGATTACGTTGCCGCGTCACCACGTCGAGCATGGCCGGCGTAGCGTCCTGCGCCTCGTCATACATGACGACGTCGCACCATGGCAGCACGGGGCGCGAGAGCTGCCATGCTTTGAGGTAGACGTCGTGCGTGACGGGGAGCGCTGCGGCGCCGGCATCGTCGAGCTCGCTCCAGAGGGCGCGCGCCGCGTTGAGGATGGAGTCGGACCGCTCCGCTGCACGGGCGGGGAGGTGCTCCGATCCGATAGCCTCCGCCGCGGATGCCAAGAACGCGCTCACGGTATCGACCACCGCCCACGCCGCAGTGCTCCGCGCTTCGCCGGTGGGTCCCCAGACGAGATTGCGTTCCAGCAGATAGGCCACCCATGCGCGTGATGCTCCGTGCGTATCACGCGCCAGCCGCCCGCGATAGCGCTTGCTCCCGAAGAGCCTCCACGCGATGCTGTGGGCCGTCCGTGACTCGATCGTGAGCTGGGGCTGCCGTTTCTTGAGCACGGCGAAACGCCGCTGGGCCGCGCGCTGCTGTGCTTTGTTAAAGACCAGGTAGAGCACCCGCTTCCCCAACAGGGCACGGGCCGCTTCCGTCAGCGACGTGGTCTTGCCGGTCCCCGCGAATGCCGCAACTTTGAAGCTCTCCCCTCTGCGGGCCGCGTCGACAATAGCGCACTGCTCGTCGGTGAGGCATTCCTCCCCGGCGCTTCGAGAGTCCATACGTTCCTTCTGCTCCGCTTGGGAGCTGCTGAAAGAACCCTTACGGCGCGCCGGCGACGACTTCCCGGTGCTGCGTGGCATCCAAACCCATCGCCTCTTCTTGCTCGCTGACGCGCAACGGCACGAACATATTGACGATCTTGAGGATCACGAACGTCATGAGGCCGCAATAGACGAAGGCCACGGCGGCAGCGAACGCTTGGATCAGCAGTTGGCGCGGATTGCCGTAGAGCAGGCCGTTGGCCGCCAGCGGATTGATGGCTAGCGTAGCGAAGATGCCCGTTGCCAGCATGCCCCAAAAGCCGCCGATGCCGTGAATCGCGAAGACGTCGAGGACGTCGTCGACGCCGCTGCGCTTCATGAAATGCACGCAGAGGTAACAGGCGATGCCCGCACCCATGCCGATGAGCACCGATGCAGGCATGGTCACGTAGCCCGCTGCGGGGGTGATCGCAACGAGTCCGGCGATAGCGCCGATCGTCGCACCGAGAACGCTGGGCGTTCCGCGATGCATCCAGGAGATCGTCATCCAAGTGAGTGCGGCCATCGCGCCCGCCGTGTTGGTGACGACGAACGCGTTCGCGGCCAGTCCGCCCGACACGATCGCGCTGCCGGCATTGAAGCCGAACCAGCCGAACCACAGCAACCCGGCGCCCAACATCGTCATGGCCGCGTTGTACGGATCCTCGGGGTTGCCTTCTCCGCGCTGGAACTCGATACGGCGGCCCAACACCATCGCCGCTACCAGCGCCGAGACGCCGCTGGCGATCTCGACCACCGTGCCGCCCGCGAAATCCAGCGTGCCCAGCCGGCTCAGCCAGCCGCCGTGGCCCCACACCCAGTGCGTGAGGGGATCGTAGACGAATGTCGCCCAGAGCAGCGTGAAGATGACGAAGGCCTTGAAGCGTTTGCGCTCGGCAAACGCACCGGTGATCAGCGCGGGAGTGATGACGGCGAACATCATCTGAAACGCGACGAACGCGAGCTGCGGAACGGTGGCGCCGTACGCGGGATTTGGTGCTAAGCCCACACCATTGAGGCCGGCCCACGAGAGGTCGCCGATCATGCCCCAGCCGCGGACGTCGGGCCCGAAGGCCAGCGAATAGCCCCAGAGCACCCATTGCACGCTGATCAGGCAGAGGATGAAGAAGCTGTGCATGATCGTGGAGAGCACGTTCTTGCGCCGCACGAGGCCGCCGTAGAAGAAGCCGAGCGCGGGCGTCATGACCATCACGAGGGCCGCCGAGAAGAGCAGCCACGCCGTATCTCCGGGAACGATCTTGGGATGCATCTCATCCTCCCTGAATGATGATGCTAGCAAGATCCCGCCCGCGCCGCACTCGACGCCGGGTTAACGGAACCGTCCGCCGTTACGACGTTTGCAAAGCCGCCATGTGCTCGAAGGCGCGGGTTAGCGTCCGAAATCCGTACGCAGGTCGAGCCAGAGCCGCGCCGGTTCGGCCTGGCGATCGACGCTGGTGAGATAGCTCTGGTTGGTCAAATTAGCGGCGCGCAGCGCCAGCGCCGTGCGCGGCGAAAGCGGGACGTTCAGCACCGCGCCTACGACGAACGCGGAGCCCAACGGCTGTTGGTTGAGATCGTCGGCATAGGTCTGCCCCAGAAGCGTGCCCGAAAGCGCGAGGCTTACGCCCGACGGCCAGTGCGCGATCGCCGTCAGACTCCCTTCGTGCGCCGGGATGAATGGCAGGCGCTGCGCGAGATCGGCCGTTGGCCCGCTCGTCACGCGGGCGTACTGCTCGGCGTACGTGGCGCGCAGGGACCAGCGCGAACTGATGTCGCCCTGCCATCCAGCCTCGTATCCGTCGGTGGCCGTGCGTTCGACGTTCTCGCGCGTCGAGATGTTGGGAGCCGTGGTGACGAACGAGATCGCATTGCCTACCCGCGTACCGGTCAGCTCCACGAAGAGACGACCATCGGGAAGGGTGAGGTCCGCGCCGATGTTGCGCGTGGTGCTGCGCTCCGGCCCGAGCAGCGGGTTGCCGAGGTACTGCTGGGCACCGATGCGATAGCCTCGATAGAGCTCGTTGAGGAACGGCGCACGGAAGCCGGTGCCTTCAGAAGCATGCAGCGCCAATGCCGGTGAGAGCGTATAACGCACGGCAAGCAGCGGAGAGTAGGCGCCGAAACGTTGAGCGGGAGCGGCGGAATTGGTGCTGTAGCCCGCGGTGGAGATGCTCTCACCACGAACGTCGGCGATGACATCGAAGCGTCCGCTCACGAGCTCGTCGGAGACGGAGAACGATGCATGGGCCTGCCGGCCGCCGCCCTGGCTCTGCAAGGCGCCGGACGTCGGATTGACTTGCGTGTAACTGCCGTTGATGACGCGCATAGCCGTCTGCGCGCGCAGCGCATCATGACCCCAGGCGTGAGACCAAGCCGCGATGACCCCGTCGTCTTGATTGGGGACCGTCTGCCGGTACAGCGGGACGCCGGGGCTCTTGGGGAACATATCCGCCGAATTGATCAGCAGCCCCGAGCGCGCGAAGCTCGAGATCTGCCAGATGGAGCCTCCGGAGGACGCGCGGTAGGCCAGAGCCTCCTGCCATCCTGACTCCTCGTCGTTGTAGTTTGGACGCCCCGTGGCCTGAAACGTATCGAAGGTCTTCACCGAGAGATCGAGCGAGCGATCCTTACTCGCCGCCGGCAGGCGCACCGCGAACCCGAGATCGTCGGTCCGCGCGGTGCTCAGGCCATCGACGCCGCTGCGATAGCCGGGCGGCGCGGCAGAGTAGCCGCCGTCGAACGCGTGCGAGACGAAGAGGCGGGTGGCCGCCTTTCCGATACCGCCTCCGAGCGAGAACACTTGGGAGCCGCCGCCGTTTGCGCCCGCAGAGAGATCCACAAAGCCTTTGGGCAACACCGTGGGGGCGAGCGTGCGAATGTCGACCACGCCGCCGATGGCTCCTGAGCCGTAGAGCGCCGAGGCCGCATCGCGCATGAGTTCAACGCGCGAGACATCGAGGGGTGAGATGGCCGGCCACTCGATCCAGCCGCCGAAGCCGTTCTCCGCCGGCAAGCCGTCGACGAGGACCAAACCGCGATCCTGCCCCGCTCCGCCAATCGACGCGCGCAGCTGCGTGGGATTGGTCACCTGGCTATTGCTGCGCGTTTCGTCGAAGCCCGGCAGCAGGCTGAGGAGGCCATCAGACGTTACCGGCGCCGTTGCGCGAATCATCGAAGGATCGAGCGAGAGCGCCGTCATCGGAAGGGTATGGAGATCGTGTGACGTTCCCGTAGCGACAGTGACTCGCCCGATGACCTTCGCGTCCGTTACGAGACGGACGATGACGGGCGCTCCCGGATCCACCGTCACGGTAACGGTGCGGTAGCCGGACGCGCCGATCGCAGCTTGCTCAGGGGCGGGGAAGGGCGACAGCGCACGCCCGCGCGCATCGCTATGCACGATCGCCGTCTGTCCTTCGGCGGTGAAGACGACCCTTGCATCCGCGATGACATCGCCGGCTTCGGTCTCGACGACGACGCTGGGCGGTGCGCCCTCCGCGGCACCGGCGGCCATGGGGACGAATGCAGATGCGAACGCAATGAGAGCGACGACACCCATTCTTTCCGTCATAGGCGATTCGTTTCTGGCAAAGAGTCCGGTCAGCCCTGCGGGGTCTTGCCGCCGAGGTCGAGCCGGAACGGCGGGTACTCGTCCCGCATCAAGGCGGCATACGCGATCACACGATAGACCCAGCGGTTCAGTCCAACGGCCAAGTCGAAGATTCCCAGCGGATAGCGGCCGCTGAGCAAGAGAGCGACGGCCGCGAAGAAGACCAGGATCGTCACGAGACCGGCGCGCCCAGGCCCGCTCGCGGCGAAGGCACCGACGATGATGTAGTGCGGGATCGCCAAGAGCCACCACTTTACGAGCGCGAGCCCGCGCGAGAGCCGCTCCGGATATGCGACGATAAACGTTGCGGGGTAGTCGGCCTGCTGTAAGGTGAACGGCGGGTAGCGATCGGTGCCGAGCGCGCTATACGCGTAGTAACTCACTCGCCAGCCCCAGCGCAGGATCCCGACGTTGGTCTCGAAGAGCGCCAGCGGATAGCGCTCTGTGAAGAGAATGGCGAAGAACGCTACAACGGTCAGCACGACGAACGCGACCAGCAAGAAGAGCAGGACGACGAAGTGGGGGATCGCGAGGAACCATTTCACCAGCCACAGCCAGCGGCTGAGCGGGGCATCGAGGCTGGCTTCCAGAGCGACCGGCTCCGCCGGCGAGGTGGGTGAGGGGGGCGTCTGCGCGGGAAGGAAGCCGCCGAAGACCACTGCCGCGACGCCGATGACCAAGGTGAAGAATCCGCCGAAGGCCAGGCGTTGCGCGAACGCGCCAAGCCAGTCGGCCTTCATGGCGACTTGGAGATCGACATCGACGCCGGGACTTCCGTCCGCGTTCATCGCCACGAGGGTCCATTGGCCGCGTTGCGCGGTCCAATCGATCGTCTGCGTGCCGACGCCGCTCGCCGACGCACTCCACATCGACTGTGCGGCCGGGCGCGCCGGCGTTGCCGTGCCGGCGTGGGCGCGATACTCGATCCTGGAGGGCTTGGTTTCGGCACGCACGACTTCGTCGTAGGCTACTCCGGAGAGGAACGTCCTCACGTCTGCCGTGGGAGCGATGCCGATGAAGATGGCGGCATCCGGCCGGCCGCTCGTCGCCTGCACGTGGAGCTGCACGGGTGCCTCACGGACGGCCCACTCGCCGGGACCGAGTTGCGTGGTGAGCTCGAGACTCTTCGAGACCAGCGCATATGCCGCCGTATGGTAGCGCTCGACGGGTGTCGTGAAGTAGCCGCCTGCATCCCGCTGCGTCACGAAGGCTACGCCAAGTGCGATTGCGGAGACGCTCACGCTGAACCCGGCCAGCGTCACCAGCCCGCCGAGGACGAGGAACAAGAGCTTGGTGCGCTCCGACACGGGCGGAGGAACGTTCATGGTGAGAGTGTACCCACCGCGCGAACCGCACGGGCACAGGTCCAGCGGGTATCATGTTCCCATGACCGACTTCGACGACGCACATCGCGCAACGTACCTGCCTGATGACCGTCGCTTGGCCTTCATCGTGCGCCGGCGCTATATCATGTGGCTCGTCATCGTCATCGGTATGCCGATCGCGCTCGCCTGGCTGCAGGTGCTCGTCTTC
>SCQY01000020.1 GCA_004298665.1 bacterium
AGGTGCATGCTGCCGAAGGAGACCTTCGTATGCGTAGTGAGGCCAATCACTTCCGCGACGACGGCGCGCCCAAGCGCGGCGCGGAACAACGTAAGCACGATCAGGCACGCGAGGACCAGGGCCCCGGCGGCCCAGCGGACGGCTCGCCTGTCCACATGACCCATGGTCCACCTTGTTCCCGCAATGACGCCGGGAGCCGGCATTCGATGGGCAGCCTGGATTGCTTCCCTTCACTTCAGCGCGTGAGCCAGGTCAGCTCTTGCGCTATACCGGTATCTTTGATGAGGTTGTACATCGGGCAGCGCGCGTAGAGCTGGTCTTTGAGCCGTTCCAAATGTTCCTGGCCGCGATCGATCCGCAGCGTGATCGTCGTCTCGATGCGCTGGAAATGCGGTGAGACGGGCGCCGTGCCGAAGAGGCCGCGTCGGTCCACCGAAGCGAGGCTCTCGACGGCAATGCCGCTGATGACCATGTTCAGCTCGCGCGCCAGCATCTCGATCACGATCTGCAGGCACGCGTCGTAGGCGCCGACGACGTACTCCAGCGGCGTGGGACCCGCGTCACCGCCGCCGAGCTTGGCGGGCTCGTCGACGGTGAAGGCATGGCCGCGCACTCGCTGGATCGAAGCGAAGCTGCCCCGCCACTCCAGCGTGGCATGGATGTGGCGCACTTCCGCGTGCTGCTCAACCGGCATACTCCACCTCCTGAATCGCGCCGGCGGTGGAAGCGGGCGCGGGCTGCGTGCGCGTGGCGTCGATGGCGGCCACGAAGAGAGCGACGACGACGATGAAGACCGCGAGACCAACCAGCCCCGTAGCATAGAGCGGCGCCGTGAAGAGCGCGATCGAGAGCGCCGCCAGCGCCGCCGCTCCCAGTGCAGCAGCGCCGCGCCCCGTCAGGTGCAGCGTATAGGTCCCGCGGCGCTCCACCAGCGTGATGGCGGCGAGGGCCACGATGTTGGCGATCATGCCCGGCCACACGGGATGCGTGTGGAGGAAGAAGAGCGTGAGGCTCCAGTGGCTGAGATCGTACCAGCCCAAGCCCGTGAGCGTGCCCACAGCCATCGAGACCAGCACTGCGCGCCGCGTGGCCAGCGGCCAGAAGAGCGCTGCCACCACCGGTGCGAAGGTGGCGGAGTTGCGCGTCACCCACGCGAGCACGTTCCACCATGCCGACTGCTCCGAGCGCAGTGAGGCGAAGATGACCATCAACACGGTGAGCAGCACGAGCGACCAGCGCGTGTAGCGTACGTAGGTCGCCTCGTCGCGGCCGGGTGTCAGTGCGCTGCCAACGTCGCGCCCCAGGCTGGTGGCCCCGGAGAATTGACAGGGCGCCCCCCAGCCCAGCGCGCAGGCCCAGAAGCCCAGGAAGAAGAGGGCCACGAACGGCGCCGGCAGCACGTGCATGAGGTACTGCGGAACGGCGATGAGGCCAAGCCGCCCACCGGGAACGGCGTAGGCTGCGGCAAGACCGATGACTACGGCCCCCCCGATCAGCGGGAGACCAAGGCCTGCCGCCCAGTAGAGGCCGCGCTTGCCTTCTTCGAGGCTGCGGCACGAGAGGGCCATCTGGAACGTGGCCTGTGCGAGAATCACGTTGAGGATGAACGTGCCGAACCACGCGACGATCGTCTGTACGCCGACCGTCGCCGGTGCGAACAGCTCGGGGCGCGCCAGCGCCAGGTGGCGCAGGCCGGCGATGCCGGGATCGATGAAGACGGCCGTCAGCCCCACGCCCAGCATGACGTAGATCGCCACGACGTTGAAGAGCTGCGTGTAGCCCACGGACCACATCCCGCCGAACTGCAGGTAGATCAGGAGCAGCGTCGCCGTCACGGCGACCGAGAGCAGCAGCGAGAGGCCGGTGAAGACGTGCAGCGCGGAGGCGAAGGCCAGCGCCGTGGCTACCGACCACATAGGGAAGGCGAAGGCGGTGATCGCTCCGCCCAAAGCGCGCGCCTGTTCGCCGAAGTGGTCGCCGATCAAGCCCGAGACGGTAACCAAGAGGCGCTCGCGAAACGGCGCCAGCAGCACGGCGGCGATGAGCAGCACCTGCGTGGTCTCCGCGATGCCGTACCACACGGCGGAGACGCCTTTGAGATATGCAAGCTCCAAAATCGCGATGAACGACGATCCCGAGAAGAGCCCCGTCACGCAGACGGCGACGAAGAGCGCGTTGAAGGTCCGCCCTCCGACGAAGTAGCCGCCGCCCCCGCTCGCCTTGCGATGGGCAAAGCGCCCGATCGCGATGAGCAGGATCGTGTAGGCTGCGGCCAGTGAGATAAACCAAGAGCCTACCGTTGTCATCTCTCTCCCTTAGAATGAACGAAGGCCCCCCGCCGTCCGGCGAGGGGCCCTGTTACGATGTGGGTGCGCGAGCTCGCGCGCTATCCTTGCATGCGTATGGGGCGTCCTTCGCCGGCGTCGGGTGCACCTGAGTGCATTCGCGGCGAGGGACACATGGCGCAGGGGAATGCGGTGCGGTTCACAGTGTCCGCATGCTACCAGAGGAAAGCGAGCCGGGTCAACGCTTTCGCGGAGAATTCACTCGCTGGAGGGACGTGCGCGCGAGCGTGGAAAGCGCGCGGCGATGATCGAGATTGCCGTTGCGGTTTCGTCTGAGGAGATCGAAACGGTGCGCGCGCTCTTCCGCGAATACGCGGCCTCGCTTGACGTCGATCTCTGCTTCCAAGACTTCGAGCACGAGCTGACAACCTTGCCGGGATCGTACGCCCCGCCGCGCGGCACGTTACTGCTAGCGCGGGTCGACGGCGTTCCGGCGGGCTGCATCGCACTGCGTTCGTTGGGCGAGGAGCGCTGCGAAATGAAACGCCTCTACGTGCGTCCGGCGTTCCGCGCCTACGGCCTGGGCCGGGAGCTGGCCGTGCGGATCTTGGCCGGCGCGAAGGCCTTGAACTACCGTACGATCCGGCTCGATACGCTTCCCTCGATGGGTGCGGCGATTGCGCTCTATCGAAAGCTCGGCTTCCGCGAGATCCCGCCGTACCGTCATAACCCGGTCGCTGGAGCGCTCTACTTGGAACGCGACCTCTAGTCGCGGGGCTGCTGCCGGGGGCCAGGGCGGTAAGGCGAGCGGGTGGAAAGCGCCTAGCACCATGAAACAGTTGGACGAGCTCTATGGCGCCGCCTCGCCTCAAGCCCTGTATGACGAGACGGTCGCTAACTACCGGGACTTCGTGAACCCGCCGCTGGCGCGCGTGATGAAGCTCTCGGGCTCGGCGATCGAGGTGCGCGCCTCGGGCACCACCATCTACGACCAGCACGGCAAGGCCTATCTCGACTTCGCGGGAGGCTACGGCGTCTTCACCCTGGGCCATTCCCACCCCAAGGTGGTCGAGGCGGTGCGCCGCCAGTTGGAGCTCATGTCGCTTTCCGGGAAAGTCTTCTTCAATCCGCTGCTCGGGCGCGTCGCCAAGCGATTGGCTGAGTTGGCTCCCGGAGATCTGCGCATCTCGTTCTTCGCCAACAGCGGCACGGAAGCAGTGGAGGGGGCGCTCAAGCTTGCCAAAGCGGCGACGCACCGCCACAAGATCGTGTCGACGACCGACGCCTATCATGGGAAGACGCTGGGCTCGCTGACGGCCACGGGCCGCGAATATTTCCGTAAGGAATACCAGCCGCTGGTGCCGGATTTCGAGCACGTGCCGTACGGCGACGCGGATGCGCTCGACCGGGCGCTCCCCGACGCGGCAGCCTTCATCGTGGAGCCCGTGCAGGGCGAAGGCGGCGTCAACGTGCCGCCGCCGGGCTACCTCACCCGCGTCCGCGAGATTTGCGACAAGCACGGCGCGCTGCTCATTGCCGACGAAGTGCAGACGGGGCTGGGCCGCTGCGGCTTCCGCTTCGCCGTCGACGAGGAAGGCGTGGTCCCCGACATCATGACGCTGGCCAAGGGGCTCTCCGGCGGCGTGATCCCCGTGGGCGCCTACCTGGCGCGCCCCGCCTGTTGGAATGCTGCCTACGCCAAGCAGCCGCTGATGCATACGTCCACCTTCGGCGGCGGTGAGCTGGCCTGCGCGGCGGCGCTGGCCGCTCTCGACGTGATGGAGGAAGAGCATCTGGTGGACAATGCGCGCGAGCGCGGACGGCAGCTGATCGAGGGCGCGCGCGCCGTGGCCGCCGCGTATCCCGACGTGGTGCACGACGTGCGCGGCAAGGGATTGCTGGTGGGCGTGGAGCTGACGCACGAGGGCTACGGGGGCACGATCATTCCCGAGATGCTGCACCAAGGCGTCACCGCGGCGTGGACGCTCAACATGCAGCGCGTCATCCGCTTGGAGCCGCCGCTGGTGGTGACGGAGGCGGAAGTTGAGCGGGCACTCGCCGCGTTGCGCAAAGGGGTGGCACAGGCCAGGGAGAAACTCGGGGTCCTGTCATGCCCTATGTAGAGTCCTCGATTACCATCAAGGCACCGGCTCGCCACGTCTACGAGATCGCCAAGGAGCAGGAGCGCTTTCCGGAGTTCATGCCCGACGTCGAGTCGATCGATGTCGTGGAGCGCCGTTCCGACGGCGTGCTCACCAAGTGGAAGACCTTGGTCGAAGGGGCGCCGATCGAGTGGCTCGAGGAAGACGTCTTCCACGACGATGCCTGCCGCATCGACTACAAACTGCTCGAGGGCGATCTCGACAAGTTCGAAGGCGCGTGGACGTTCAGCGAGGACGGCGGGGGCGAAACGCTCGTGACGTTGGGCGTCGACTACGATTTCGGCGTGCCCACCCTGGCCGAGCTGATCGGTCCCACGCTGCAGAAGAAGGTCGAAGAGAACTCGGCGATGATGCTCGCGGCGATCAAGCGTGAGGCCGAGGCGACGGTCGCTCAGAAAACGACGGGCTGATCGTCAGCCGCGGCGATCAACGGCATACGTCGATCTCCCGGTACGCATGGTCCCCGGCCAACGTATCGCCGGCGCGGTAGAGAAGCCGCGCCACCGAGAGACGCCAGGGCACCGATGAGCGGCCCACTTCCGGACGTGCGGACTCCGCCAGCTCCTGCGCTAGGTGTTCCTGGCGGACGGCCTGCCGTATGCTCTCTTGATGTTCGTGGACGATCCGGGCGGCGATCTCGGGATTGGTGTAGTCCATCGATGGACTCCTCTACGCGTGACGGTAACCTCCAAAAAGCATACGATGGTGAATGTAACTTGTCAAGGCCTTTTGGTGGTGATATAGTGAGACCGTGTCCGATGCCAAGAACAAAGATGCCGTTCCAGGTCAGCTCGATACCCTCAAACGCTTCCTGAACACCGTTGATTTCGACGCCGGGAGCGACGAGTTCGACTCCCCCCAGGCGCTCCGGCGGTGGCTGGTGGACTTGAGTCTGCTCGACCCCGCCTCAGAGGTGAGCCGGCACGACCTAGCGCGTGCGATCGAGGTGCGCGAAGCCTTGCGCAGCGTGCTCCTCGCGAACACTTGCCGCACGGAGCCGGATGCTGCGGCGCTGGCGACGCTCAGCGCCGCTGGGAGCGCGGCGCGCTATCGCGTCTGGTTCCATCCCCGCGAAGGGCCCCAGTTGGAGGCGTGCGCCGAAGGCGTGGAGGGGGCGCTGGCCCGCCTGGTTGCCATCATGGCCCAAGCGATGCTAGACGGCTCCTGGAGCCGCTTCAAAGCCTGCCGTCGCGAAGGCTGCCGCTTCGCCTTCTTTGACTGGACCAAGAACCAGTCGGGAGTCTGGTGCAGCATGGCTGCCTGTGGAAACCGCGAGAAGGCGCGCCGCTACCAGCAGCGCAAACGCGCGGGTGGTTGACCTGCGCGCTGTCTCGCTCGAGCGGAGCGGTGGAGCCGGCGGGACGTTCGCATCGTGGGGGCTCTGAGGCGCGTGCGGAGCCATGGATGGCGAGAGCACGCGCGAAGGCAGTAGGAGGCGCGCAGGAGAGCGCGCCGACGCGCGTTCCCGCGATGCGAACGTCCCGCCGGCTCCGCCGCGGTCAGTGCGGAAGCATGAATGCGACGATCTCCGCTTTCTTGACGTCGTTGGTCCAGAGGCGGCCATTGTCGCGGGCGAGAGAGATCGCCGCGAAGGGCGACTGCGCTATCCACTCCAGCTCGGGCACTGCGTTCAAGCGCACGCGCGCGATGCGGCAGCCGCCGCGGTCGCGCCCCCACCACGTGGAGACGTAGAGCGCGCCGTCGACCCAGGCGATGCCGACGACTTCCTCGCCGATGGGAACCTCGCGAATCGGCCGATACTCGGTGTCCAGCTCCAGCACGCGCTTGTTGTGGCGTTGGCTGAGCCATAGGTGCTCGCCGTCGAAGCCGAGGAACGAGCCGGTATCGTCGGGACACGGGATGGCCTCGTGCTGCCTGAAGCCGTGACCGGGAACGTAGCGGCGGATGAAGCGGCTGTCCCCCTCCTCGCTGCAGATCAGCCGCAGCTCGTCGCCGGCGACGACGCCGCCCACCGGCCGCCCGGGTGCCTCCCGCTCCTCGAAGACCGTGCCGCTGCGCGGGTCGATGCCGTAGAGCCGGCGGGTCTCCCAAGAACCGATCCAGAGGTGCTCTCCATCGAAGGCAAGGGACTGCGGGACCGGGCACGGAGCGGGGATTCGCACGACTTCGTCGATCGGCGGCAGTATCGTCTCCATGGCCGCGTCTTTCGCTGAAAAGGGCCTCTTGCCCTTACACAGAAGGCTGGCCCTCACGCATGGGCAAGTTCGCGTTTCTGATTCACCCCCTTTCACTCGAAGACGTGGCACGCTACGAGCCGGGCGCCAAGGGCAAAGGGCGGGCGATCATCGAGAAGATTCTCTCCTGGATGCCTTGTTGGACGACCGCGCATATCACCGGCGTGCGCTCGCAGGCCACCGGCAAAGAGGTCGAAGGCTGGTTCATCACCGTTCCGCTGATGCCCGAGCACTTCGTGACATTCCCGCGCGAGGAAGTCTACGGCCGTATTCTGCACGCCTGCGGAATGGCGGCGGAGCTTGGCGCGGAGATCGTAGGGCTGGGTGCCTTCACGGGCGTGGTGGGCGACGGCGGCGTGACGATCGCGGAGCGCTCCCCCATCCCCGTTACGACCGGCAACTCGCTGACCGTGGTGGCCGCCGTGCAGTCGCTGCTGCGCGGCGCTCGCGAGATGGAGATCGATCCCCAGCAGACGACCTGCACCATCGTGGGGGCCACCGGCTCGATCGGCAGCGCGGCGGTCCGTATGCTCGGCAATAAAGTCGGGCGGATGGTCCTGGTGGCGCGCAATCAGACGCGCCTGCGCAAGTTCGCTGAGGAGATCGCCGGCGAGATCTCCGCTCCCGTGAGCTTCACCACCAACGTCGGCGAGGGCGTGCGCCAGGCGCAGCTCATCGTCACCGCGACCAGCTCGACTCTGGAGATCATCCACCCCGAGGACCTCCAGCCCGGCGCCGTGGTCTGCGAAGTCTCGCTGCCGCACGACGTGAGCCGCCGCGTGGCGGAGCTCCGTCCAGACGTGCTGGTGACCGAAGGCGGCAACATGCGCGTTCCGGGAGAGCCGCGTTTCATGCGCGTGCGCGAGCAGGGAGAGGAGTTCGATCTCGGGCTGCCGCCGGCCACGGCGCTGGCGTGCATGTCGGAGACGATGACGCTGGCACTCGAAGGACGCAACGAGAACTACAGTGTGGGGCGCGGCATCAAGTTGCAGCAGCTCTACGAGATCGAGGAGATGGCTGCGCGCCACGGCTTCGAGCTGGCGGATCTGCGTGCGTTCGACGTCGCGATCAGCCCGGAGCAGATCGCCCGCACGCGCGAAGCGGCGCGGATCGCGCGGCTGGGCCGCGCCGTCGGAGGAAATCCATGAAGCGAGTGGTTTCGGTTTCGCTGGGAAGCTCGACGCGCGACCATCGGGTCGCCGTCGACTTTCTCGGCGAGCGTTTCGACATTTCGCGCGAAGGCACGGACGGCTCGCTGGATCGCGCCATCGCGCGCATCCGAGAGCTCGACGGCACCGTCGACGCGATCGGCTTAGGCGGCATCGACGTCTACCTCTACGCCGGCACCAAGCGCTACGCGCTGCGCGACGGCAAACGTCTCCTGGAAGCGGGCACCAAGACGCCGATCGTCGACGGCAGCGGCTTGAAGAACACTCTGGAGCGCGAGGCCGTGCGCTATCTGCAGGATCGCCTGGGCCTGGATCTGCGCGGCACGCACGTGCTGATGGTCAGCGCACTCGACCGCTTCGGTATGGCGCAGGCGCTGGTTGAGGCCGGTGCCGACGTGCTCTTCGGCGACTTCATCTTCGCGCTCGATCTCGACAAGCCGGTGCGCGATCTCGCGGAGTTCGAAGCGCTGGCGGAACGCTATCTCCCCGACGCCTGCAAGCTCCCCTTCCAGTTCTTCTATCCCACGGGCAAGAAGCAAGAGGCACCGCCTAAGCCCAAGTATCCGCACTACTATGAAGAGGCCGCGATCATCGCCGGCGACTTTCACTTCATGCGCCAGTTCATTCCGGACCGCCTGGAGGGGAAGACGGTGCTCACCAACACCGTCACGCCCGCCGACATCGAGGAGCTGCGCCGGCGCGGCGTGGCGCGCTTGATCACGACCACACCCGACCTTGGCGGCCGCTCCTTCGGCACCAACGTCATCGAAGCGGCGCTGCTTGCGTTTCTCGGGAAGCGCTGGGAGGAGGTTACTCCTGCCGATTATGAGCGAGCGCTCCGCGAGCTGCGCTTCGAGCCGCGCGTCGTCGATCTCGCCGCCGGAGCGCCGACAGCGTAGGAAACGGGGGTAAGAGGGGACGAGCGTAGGGCGTCGAACGCACGGGCCCTACGTCGTCGGATAGGGCTTACGGCTTCGGCCATGGGCCCACGGCGACGATCCTGTTATCTGCCCCCCGGTCGCCGAGGAGCGGCCGTGCGGGACCGGAGGTCGAGGGTGAACGAGAAAGAGATCGTCTTAACGGCAGAAGGGCTCCGTAAGCTCGAAGAGGAGCTCGATCACCTCAAGACGGTCCATCGCCAAGAGGTGAACGAACGCATCCGTCAGGCCAAAGAATTCGGCGATATCACGGAGAACGCCGAATACGAAGACGCCAAACAGGAACAAGCGTTCGTCGAGGGCCGGATTCTCAAGCTCGAGGCGATGATTCGCAATGCCAGGCTGATCGACGAGAGCGAATTCACCAGCGGTGAAGTCCATCTGGGCGCCACGGTCAAAGTGAAGGACGTGACCAACAATCGCTCCTTCGAGTTCACGATCGTCGGCAGCGCCGAGTCCGACCCAGGCAACCAGCGCATCTCCAACGAGGCGCCGATCGGCCGCGCGCTGATGGGCAAGAAGAAGGGCGACGAAGTCGTCGTCGTCACGCCCAAAGGCAGCGTGAACTATAAAGTCGAGCAGATCAAGTCGCAGAAGAAAGCGGCGAAAAAAGCAGGATAGAGGCATTCTTGAAAGGACAGGGCTCTCACGAGCGCGGCGCAGCGGAGCGAGTGAGACAGACGGAGACGCTTGAGCTAGGGGCCCGCGAAGCGGAACTGATTGCGGCCAGGCGAGAAAACCTGGCCGCGCTTCGTTCCATGGGGGCGGACCCCTATGCCATCACGCGTTTCGACGTGACCGCCAAAGCCAGCGACTTGCAGCGGCGCTTCTCCGACCTGCCCGCCGGCGAGAATCGCGCGGAGCGCTTCGCGGTTGCGGGGCGCGTGATGCTGCTGCGCGGTCAGGGCAACATCGCCTTCGCCGATCTCTGGGACGAGAGCGGCAAGATCCAACTCTTCTTCAAGTCCGACGTGGTGGGCAAAGAACAGCTCAAAGCCTTCCAGCGCTATGTCGACCGCGGCGACCTGCTGGGCGTGCAGGGCCGTATTGCGCGCACGAAACTCGGCGAGCTCTCGCTGCTGGTGGAGCGCTACGAGGTGCTGAGCAAGGCGCTCGCGCCGCTCCCCGACAAGTGGCATGGTCTGGTCGACGTGGAGCGCCGTTATCGCCAGCGCTACCTCGACCTGGCCGTCAATCCCGAAGTCCGCGACGTCTTCCTGATGCGCTCGCGCATCATCGCGGAGATGCGCCGTTTCCTCGATGCGCGCAACTTCGTGGAAGTCGAGACGCCGGTGCTCATCAACGTCGCCGGCGGCGCGACGGCACGCCCGTTCCAGACGCACCATAATGCCCTCGGGCTCGACCTCAACTTACGCATCGCAACGGAACTCTATCTGAAGCGCTTGGTCGTTGGCGGTATCGAGCGGGTCTACGAGATCGGGCGGATCTTCCGCAACGAGGGAATCGATACCAAGCACAACCCCGAGTTCACCATGATGGAGCTCTACGCGGCCTATTGGAGCTACGAGGAGATGGCCCAGTTCACCGAGGAGCTGCTGGCGCATCTCGTGGCGATGGTGACGGACGGCGGAGACGCGCTAGCCTACGGAGAGCGAACGCTCGACTTCCGCCGCCCCTTCAAGCGCGTGGAATACCTCGCCGCCCTGCGTGAGTACGGCGGCTTCGCGCGCGCCGATTTGCTGGACGCTGAGCGGGCCGTACGCATCGCAGAGTCGCTGGGTATCCCCAAGCCTCCGTCGCACGCGCATGCGCTGGACAAGATCTTCGAAGCTGTCGTCGAGCCGCATCTGCTCGATCCGACCTTCGTGATGGACATCCCCGTTCTGCTCTCGCCGCTGGCGAAGCGGCGCGCCGACGATCCGGAGCTGACCGAGCGCTTCGAGCTGTTCATCGCCAATATGGAGGCCTGCAACGCCTTCTCGGAACTCAATGACCCCGACGATCAGCGTGGGCGTTTCGAAGAGCAGGCACGCGATCGCGATGCCGGCGACGTCGAGGCGCCGCCGCCGGACTGGGACTTCATCGCGGCGCTCGAAGTCGGGATGCCGCCGACAGCCGGTATCGGGATCGGCATCGATCGCCTGGTCATGTATCTGACGAATCAGCAGTCGATCCGCGACGTGATCCTCTTTCCGCTCCAGCGGCCCATTATCGAGCGTTAGTCGGCTCGTGGCGCTCGGGGCCGATGAGGCCCTTGCCGATCAGATACATCTTGGTGTTGATGACCGCGAAGCGCCAGAGCTGATAGGGGATGAATCTGCGCCAAAATCTCGACATGTGAAGCTACTCCGGAATCAGCGGCCAACCGGGGCGGGCCTGCAGCTTCCATAGGAAGGCGCTATGCAGCGCGCGCTTGGTCCATGCGCCGCCGAGGCCCACTTCGAGGGTGCACAGCCTCATGTCGCGCCCATACTTTGGGTAACGCTCGTAGTCCCGAGCCACCGGCGTCATGATGATGGAGGCAGCGGACCCGTGCCAGAACGAGTTGCCCATCGACGCGATGCATGCCGCCGGGATCTCGGACATGCGCGCGTGGTGGCTTGGCGGGCGCCCATTGATTTGGTCGACGATGTTCTGCGCGACGGTGCGCCCCATGATGCCGGCCGCCATGCCGGTACGCGGCGTCGTGGCCTGAATGACGGCTCCGCCGGGGGCTTTCTTTGCCTTGGAGAGCGCATGCGGCGGCGCGAACGCGATGCCCGCGGCGTAGAGGTTCTCATAGCGCGGCGAGCGGTAGACGGCCGGCCAGTCGGAGCCGCGATACTGGTCGTAGCTCTTGGGAGTGTAGTCCCCGTCGACGGTCATGAAGCCGTTGGGCTGCGTGAGCTCCTTGGAGATGTCGGAGCCGTCGGCGGCGACATATTGCAGCGGGATGCCGCGAAACTGCGGAATCAGCATGGCAAAGTCGAACTCCACCGATGCGGGGTCCGAGCCGGCCTGTTCGTAGTACGCCTTTCCGGGCTCGACTTTGGTGATCCCGGCACCCATGACGGCCTGGACGTCGGCCTCGTCGAGCAGACTTCGCACAAGGCTGGCCCCGGTGGCGAGCACGCCGGAGTGAAATACTTCGATGCCGTCGACGCCGAAGTCGCCCGGCTCAGGCTCGTTGCTCAGCCACACGAGCTCGGCGCGCTCGCGCAGGCCTCGGCGTCGCAAGTCGGCGTCGACGTTCATGAGATATTCGAAGGCGGCGCCCTCGCAGGTTGCGGTGGGGTGCCCCGTACCGATCAGCAGACGGCGCCGCTGTCCGCGCGCGAGGTCTGCCACGATTCGCAGGTACTGCTCGCAGGTCTGCTCCGCATGCTCGACGCTGCAGACGCTCCACGAGTTCCCGGTTTGCGGTCCGAGGCCCGGCGTGCCCGCAAAGTTCAGGAACGGTCCGGTGGCGTTGAGGCAGTAGTCGTACGCGTGGGTATTGCGAGACCCGTCGCCATGCTCGACGATCACCGTGTTGTCGCCGGGGTGAATCTCCACGGCCCGGGCGTCGATATAATGCACGCCGATCCGCTCGTAGACGGGGGCCAGTTTGAAATGCACCTCGTCAGAGGGCATCGTTCCCGTGCCTACCCAGATGAGGCTAGGGAACCAGGTGAAGCGGTTGCCGGGGGACACGACGGTGATCTCGGCCCGTCGCCCGAGCAGCCGGGAGAGGTGGAGCGCCGCCGTGTGACCGGCGAAACCCGCCCCGAGAACGACGATGCGCGGCTTCATGACCAGGGGATACCACGCTGGTGAGAAGCGCCGACGAAGGGGCCGTGAAGCCGCGCTGAGGGTTAGTCGTTATCGTCGCGGTCCCCGCCGTGACGGCCATGATGCTTGTACTGGCCGCGGTGCAAGCCGTTGTCGTGATGCCACGTGTAGGCGCGAGCGTACTGCCCGCAGGCTTCGCCGTCTCCGTCGTAGTCGCAGGGATTCTGGCCGTTGTTGCTGAGGTAGTAGGTCTGTCCGTTGGGATAGACGACGCGCCCGTCGCCGTAGACGGTTCCGCCGTTGCGCGTGTAGCCGACGACGGTGTCATGCGCGACTTGCTTATGGTGATAGTTGTTGTAGAGAATGATCGCGGCGGTTGCCGCGGCGGCGCCTAGGATGATGTTGCGCGTCGAGCGCTGCCCCGCGGTCTCCGCGAGGCTCGGGGTCAGCATTCCCAGCAGCAGCACCAGCGCCAGGGCGATCGCGAGCGTCCCCTTGGCGAGCGTTGGGTGGCGGCGTATGGCATCGGTCATCGTCAACTCTCCTTCTACCGATGCGCAACGACAACGGATCGGCGGATAGTTCCCGCGTGCGCACCTATGCCGTGCGTCACCCCGTGACGCGCAGCCCCGCAGCGATGCCGTTGATCGAGAGACGGATCGCGTCGAGAATGGCCGGCTCAGCGGCGCCCTGCTCGCGGGCACGGCGCACCAGCCGCATCTGCAAGAACGAGATCGGATCGACGTACGGGTTGCGCAGTGCGATGCTGCCGGCGATCACGGGGTCGCTTGCCAGCAGATGCGGCTGGTCGAGGATGGTCAGAACGGCCCGCTCGGTGCGCTCGTACTCCGCGCTGACGAGCGAGACGAAGCGCGTGCGCAAGGGGGCGTCGTCGACGAGCGTGGACGCGTAGCGGGTGAAGATGTCGAGATCGGCCGTGGCCAGCGCGCGCTCGACGCTGCGCGTCACCGCCTCGAAGAACGGGAAGGCGCGCGCCGCTTCTTGCAGTTCGCTCTGCCGCCCGCGCTCCAGCGCGTCGACGACGGCGCTGCCGAAGCCGTACCAGGCAGGCAGCAGCGCACGCGTCTGCGTCCAAGCGAACGTCCAGGGAATGGCGCGCAGATCCTCGATGGCCCGGCTTTGGCCCCGGCGCGCCGGACGCGAGCTGATCTGCAAGCTGGCGATCTCGCCGATCGGCGTGCAGCACTCGAAGAAACGCAGGAAGCCGGGATCGTCGACGAGCGCGCGATAGGCGGCGTAGGCGCGCTGGGAGAGCGTCTCGAGCTCGGGTTCCCAGCGCTCGTGATCGAGCGCGCTGTGCTCGTCCAAGGATCGATAGACGGAGGTGGTGAGCAGTTCGAGGTTGCGGCGCGCAAGCGAGGGGAGCCCGTAGCGCGAGGCGATCACTTCACCCTGTTCGGTGACCTTGAAGCGGCCGTTGCGGCTCTCGGGGGGCTGGGTGGCCAGCGAGCGGCGCGGGTCGGCCGCTCCGCGCCCGAGCGACCCGCCGCGTCCATGGAAGAAACGCAGCTGCACGCCGTGCTCAACGGCCGCGGCGCATAGCCGGCGCTGCGCCTGGTAGATCTCCCAGCTTGCGGTGAGCAGGCCGCCGCTCTTATTCGAGTCCGAGTAGCCCAGCATGATCTCCCAGGTGTCTCCGGCTTGGGCAATTGCGGCGCGGAAGGGCGCTGTGCTCAGCAGCGCTCGGCAGACGGCGGGAGCTGCCCGCAGATCCTCGATGCTCTCGAAGAGCGGAACGCAGGGGATCACCCCTGCGTCGAATGCGCCGCACTCGCGTGCCAGGAGCATCAGCGCGAGCATATCGGAGGCGGATGTCGTGCCGGAGAGGACCAAGCTGCCGATCGCCTCGGGGCCGTGCGCGGCGCGCACCGCGGCCACGGCGCGCAGCGAGGCCAGCAGCTCCTCCGCCGGCGCGGAGAGCGTGCTGCGGCGCGGCAGCAGCGGACGCGCCCCCGCCAGCTCGCGCGTCAGCCGCGCCGTCCGTTGTGCCTCATCGCATGCGCAGAGCGGCGTTGCGCTTGGCTCGACGGCGGCGAAGATCTCGTCCAGTGCGTCGAGGACGCGGCGCTGGTGTTGGCGCCATTCGAGCGGGCAGAGGACGAAGCCGAAGATCGCCAGCCGGCGCCGCAAGCGAGCCAGCGGCACCGCCGTCTCCAGTGCATCGCGTTCGCGCAGGCTCTCCCAGACGAGATCCAGTTCCTCGCCGAAGGAGGCGGCATCGGCGTAGCCGCCTTCGCGCCGCTCGAGGGCGAGCGCAAGGCGGCGGTGCATGAAAGCCATCTTGCGCCGGTATGGCTCTGCGCTCTGCCGCGGCCCGATGGCATAGCGGACGTCGCGCAGCTCGCCCTCGTCGCGCTCGAGTGAGCTCAACAGCGCCGGCGAGGCGCCCACGCGTTCGATGTCCTGCGAGAGACGCGCGTTGAGTGCGGCAACGTCCAGCTGGTAGCGCTCGATGATGAAGCGGCGCGCCTCCTCCGCGGCCGCGGCCGTCACTTCCGGGGTGACGTTGGGGTTGCCGTCGCGGTCGCCGCCTACCCAACTGCGAAAATGCAGGAACGTCGGAACGTCCGGCGCGCGCTTGCCGAGGCGCTCGGCCAGCCGCCGCTCCAAACGTTCGAAGAGCAGCGTGCTCTCCTCGACCAGTGTCTCGCGGAACCAAGCCAAGACGTTGCGAACTTCGTCGTGTACCGTGGGTGCGGTGACGTAGAGCTCGTTGCTCTCCCAGAGCAGGAGAATCTGCGCGCGCAGCTCGCGCTCGACGCCGGAGCGCTCCTCGGGCGTCAGGACGCGCTCCTCGAACGTGCGCAGGAGCGCCGCCACCGCGCCGATCTTCTCGATCGTCGTGCGGCGCTGGACTTCCGTGGGGTGCGCGGTCACGACCAGCGTGATCTCCAGCGCTTGGAGCATGCGAGCGACGCTTTCGGCATCGCGCGCATCGAAGGTTGCCGTCAGCTCGTCCAGCGAGCCCGACTGGGGCGGCTCGCCGTGCAGCGCGCGCTCGCGGCGCCGCCGCTCGCGGTGGAGCTGCTCGGCGAGGTTGACCATCAAGAAGTAGAGCGCAAAAGCGCGGATCACGTCGACCGATTGCTGCACAGTCAGCGCGTCCAGCAGGCCGTCCAGCTCCGCTTCGACGGCCGCCGCCGGCTCGCGCCGCCGCCGCCGCGTCAGTGCGCGGATCTGCTCGACGCGGTCGTATGTTTCCGGGGCGGCGTGCAGGCGCAGGACGTCGCCCACCATGCGTCCCAGCATGTTGACGTGTTCGCGCAGTGCCGGCGCGATCGGTTCACTGCGCGGTGAAGCCGCCATCGACCGTCAGCACGGACCCCGTAATGTACGAGGAGGCATCGGAAGCCAGGAAGACCACGGCGCCGGCGAGCTCGTCGGGATTTCCGATGCGCCCCAGCGGGATGCGCGCGATCAGCGCCGGACCAAGTTTAGGATGCTCGGCCAGCCCTTTGGTCAAGTCGGTGGCGAAGTAGCCTGGAGCGATGGCGTTGACGCGCGTGCCGTGCGGGGCTAGCTCCAGAGCCAGCGAACGCGTGAGCTGATCGAGCGCGCCTTTGGCTGCCGCGTACGCCGCCAGGCGCCCGTCACCGACTTGGCCGAGTACGGAGGAGATGTTCACGATCGAGCCGCGGCCGCGCTGCTTCATGTGCGGGGTCGCAGCGCGCGAGCAATAGAAGGCGCCGCGCAGATCGACTTCCAGGATCTCGTCCCAAGCGGCGTTCTCGATCTGCTCGATGCTGGTGAAGAGGGGACTGATGCCGGCGTTGTTGACCAGCACGTCGACGCCGCCGTGCTTGCGCTCGACGTGCGCGAAGAGTGCGGCGACCTGCCCCGCGTCGCGGACGTTGCAGGCCATGCCCACGGCCTGGCAGCCCAGCGAGGTGAGCTCGCGCGCGGCGTGCTCCGTACCTTCGACGGTACGCCCGCAGAGGATGAGCGAAGCCCCTGCCGCGCCCAGCGCGGCCGCCATCGCAAAACCCAGACCGCGCGTGCCGCCGGTGACGACGGCGGTACGCCCCTCCAGAGAGAAGAGATCGATCAAGCTCTGCTGCATGGGCTGTTGTGCGACGTCGAGGTGGCTGCTCCCCGCCGGAAGAAGCCTGGATCGGGATGAGAACGATCCGGCTCGTCGTCGAGTACGACGGCAGCGCATTTCACGGTTTGCAGTTCCAGCCCGCGCTGCGCACGGTGGCGGGCGTGCTGGAGGCGGCCCTGGCCACGCTCTTGCGCGCCCCCGACAAGATCACCGCTGCGGGGCGGACCGACGCCGGCGTACACGCCACGGCGCAGGTCGTCTCGTTCACCACGCAGAGCACGTTCGCGTTGCACAAGCTGGCGCCCGCGCTCAACGCGCTGCTGCCGCACGATCTCTCCGTGCGGGAGGCGCAAGAGATGCCGGCAGGCTTCTCAGCGCGCTTCTCGGCGCGGGCGCGACACTACCGCTACGTCATCCTCAACCGCCCGCAGCGCTCGGCGCTGCTGCATACGCGCGCCCACCATGTTTGGCATCCCGTCGACGTCGAAGTCTTCAATCGCGCGGCGCGCGGGGTGTTGGGCGAGCACGACTTCCGCGCCTTCTGCGGCGTACTGCCCGAGCAGGGCGGCACCGTGCGCCTGGTTCGCGAGTTCGAGGCGCAGCGCCGCGGCGAGCTGATAACCGTGCGGGTCAGCGGCGACGGCTTCCTTCACCGCATGGTGCGCGTGCTGGTGGGAACGCTCGTGGAGATGGCGCAAGGGCGCCGGGACCCAGACTCGCTCCATGCGATCCTCGAGGCGCGCGACCGCCGCGGGGCGGGCTGTACGGCACCGGCGGCGGGGCTCTACTTCGCGGGGGTCACCTACGAGGACCGCACGATCCTCGCCGAGCCGCAACTCTTCTAGCTAGTTGCGCGCCGGCTGGAGGAAGCGCGCGGAGGCGACGGCGGGAGCCTGGAGCTCCACGTGCAGCAACTTTGCGTGTTCGCCCAGCGCCTCGACGGCGTCGATCCCGCCTTGAGTAGCCGTCTCAAGCTCGGCGGCAAGGCGCACCACGCTCCCCATGGCGGCGCGCTGCTGCTCGATCGCCTCCATCACGGAGCTGGTGAGGCGGTGCA
Organism: bacterium; assembly: GCA_004298665.1. GTDB lineage: Bacteria > Vulcanimicrobiota > Vulcanimicrobiia > Vulcanimicrobiales > SCRA01 > SCRA01. The sequence goes on from SCQY01000020.1 coordinate 17,581, forward strand.
TGGCCGACACCGTCGCGCTCATCTGCGCGTTGGAAGTGTTCTGCTCGTCGAGTGAGGTGGTGACGCTGCGCATCAGCGTGTTCATCTGCTCGACGGACTCCACGATCGCCCGCGATCCGCCGGCCTGCTCGCGCGCCGTCAGCGAGATCTGGCTGATGAGATGACTGGACTCGGTTACCGAAGCCAGGATCTCCGAGATCGCGCGGCCGGCGCGATCGGCCATCTCGAGTCCCAGGTGCGCCTTCTCGCCGGAGGCGGTGGTGGACGTGACGACTTCGGAAGTCTTCTGTTGGATGTCGCGCACCAGGAGGCCGATCTCCTTGGTTGAGGCGGCGGAGTTCTCGGCCAGCTTGCGCACTTCGTCGGCTACGACGGCGAAGCCGCGGCCGTGCTCGCCGGCGCGCGCCGCCTCGATAGCGGCGTTGAGGGCCAGCAGGTTGGTCTGATCGGCGATCGTGTCGATCACTTCGACGATGTTGCTGATGCGGGCTGAAGCCGCGCCTAGCTCTTCCATGCGCCGTACGACGCTGCCGATGTCATCGGCGATCTCGCGCGTGGACTGCACCAGCTGCTCCACCGCCTTGCCGCCGTCGACGGCCTTGGTGTTGGCTTGCAGGGAGAGCTCGTTGGCGTTCTGTGCGTTGGCGGCGACTTGGGAGATCGAGGTCGCCATCTCGGCGATCGCGCTGGCCACGCCGTTGACGGTGTCGGCCAGGCCTCCCATCGTATCCGAAACCGAGCGGATCGATGCGACCATCTCCTCCACGGCGGCCGCCTCCGTCTCGACGGCCCCGCCTAGGCGCTGTGCCGCCTCGGCCGTGGCGTTGGCCGCGCTGGTCTCCCCCAAGCCTTCGCGCAGGCGCTTGGCGGCATCACGCTGCTGGCCCGTCGAACCCTTGAGGCTGGCCTGCTGCTCGAGGAGCGCTTGGGCACCGCTGCCGATGGCCAGGAGGCGTTCCCGGGCCTCTAACACGAGATGCTGGGCTGCGGCGTTGGCGTCTTCCAGGGCAGCCTCGAAGGCCTCTTCGGCCCGGTCGCGGGCCCGGGCCGCCAGGAAGCCCGCGCCCAGGGCCACGGCGGCGGCTGCTAGGGCCAAGCCTGCGCCGATCCAGCCGGCGTGCTTGACGTGGGCCGCCAGGGCCACGGCGGCCAGTGCCGCCAGGACGGCAGCGGACCACATGACGATAGAGAGGCGCTTGATCTCGGTCATCGACTCCCGGCTCCTTCGTGATGGAGGTTGAAAAAGGGGCTTCAGCCTTGACATCGGCAGGTACGAGCCGCTAGAATAGCGCGGTTCGGATTCGCCGGGCCAGGAGTCTGGCGAGCCTCCGCTTTCGTTTGCCACAAGCGAGTAATCGATGTCGAGCCGCACCTTCGTCCTTCGCCAGGAGGACGCCCATCACGACTGGTTTATTGTAGACGCCGAGGGACAGCGCCTCGGTCTGCTTGCCACGCGCATCGCTCAGGTGCTCACCGGGAAGCACAAGGCGACCTACACGCCGCATACCGATGACGGCGATCACGTCGTGGTGATCAATGCCGAGAAGATCGAACTCTCCGGCGCGAAGTGGCAGCAGAAGGTCTACCGCAAGCACTCGGGCTATCCAGGCGGCCTCCATGAGGAGACGGCGCAGGAAGTCCGCGACGAGCATCCGGAGCGCTTGATCGAGCGAGCGGTGCGCGGTATGCTGGCGCCGAACAAGTTGCGCGCCGTGCGATTGAACCGCTTGAAGGTCTACGCAGGTGCGGCGCATCCGCACAGCGGCCAGAACCCGCAGCCGCTAGCATAACGGCAGTTAAGAGGAATCATGTCGGAGTACTATCAGGGCACGGGGCGTCGCAAGGAGTCGGTCGCGCGCGTGCGTCTCTTCCTCGGTCAGGGGCAGATCATCGTCAACAACAAGCCGATCGAGAGCTATTTCCCGCGCGAGACGCTGCGTCAGATCGTCAATCAGCCCCTCGAGGCTACCCAGAGCATCGGCCGCTTCGACATCAAGGTGGTTGCCGAGGGCGGCGGTGTGGCGGGGCAGGCCGGCGCCGTACGCCACGGGATCGCCCGCGCGCTGGTATCGATGGACGAGAACCTGCGACCGGTGCTGCGCCGCGCCGGCCTCCTGACGCGCGACCCGCGTGAGAAGGAGTCCAAGAAGTACGGCCGCAAGCGCGCTCGCAAGCGCTTCCAGTTCTCCAAGCGTTAACGCCGGGAGCGAGACGTCGAAGGGGCACCCAAACGGGTGCCCTTTCGTTATAGCTGGTTCTCCGGTGGGATGTCGTAGACGGTGACGAGGTCGTCGCGCCCCTTGATCTTCGCCGTCATCCGCTCGCCTTCGAAGCGTGACTGCGCGAGGCGATAGGTGGTCTCGTCGCAGAGAATGTGGTGCGCCGGCGCCGCGGCCTGGAGTCGCGAGGCCAAGTTGACGGCATCACCGATCACCGTGTACTCCATGCGCTTGGAGGAACCGATGTTGCCCGCCACCACCTCCCCCGTGGCGACGCCCACGCTGATCTCGAGCGGCACGGTGAAGGAGCCGTCGAGCTGCGAGACCAGGCGCTGCAGCGCGACAGCAGTCTCCAGCGCACGCTTGGCATCGTCGGGGCGGACGCGCGGCGGGCCGAAGATCGCCATGACGCCGTCGCCGTAGAACTTGTCCAGCAGGCCATCGTGATCGAAGACGGCGCCCACCGCGCGATCGAGATACGTGTTGAGCAGCTCGACCACGCGCTCCGGCTCCATCTGCGTGGAGAGGTGCGTGAAGCCGCGAATATCGGCGAAGAGCATCGTGGCCATGCAGCGTTCGCCGCCCAGCTGAACTCCCTCGGGGTCGTGGACGAGCGCCTGCACGACGTGGGGCGCCAAGTAGCGGGTGAACGTCTCCTCCACGCGCCGCGAACGCTGCAGCTGTTCGGCATGGGCCATCTCCAGAGCGCGCTGTTCGGTGCGGTCGGCTACCAGCAGTGCCAAGCCCGTGGAGTCTCCAGATGGCCCCGTCAGCGGGGCTGCGGTGAGTTGGAGGATCAGCGCGCCGCGCGTCGAGTGGCGGCCCGTGGCCTCGAAGGCAGTGCGCTGGTTGCCGCCGGCCCCGAAGGTCTCCAGGAGGCGGCCGATGCCGGGGATCAACGCTTCCAGAACCCGCCAGTCCTTGCCCAGCATGGCGTCAGCCGAGACGCCGAACGTGCGCTCGGCGGCGCGGTTGAAGGTGGAGAGGCGCCCCGATTCGTCGAGCGTCACGACGCCGCTGGCGATCGACTCCAGAATGTTGGCCTGCAGATCGCGCAACGCCGTGATCTCCAGCAGCTGAGCGCGTTGGCGCTCGTAGAGGCGCGCGTTCTCGATCGCCATTGCCGCTTGGTTGGTGAAGCTCTGCAAGAGCGCGGGATCGCGGCGGTTGAAGAGCCCGGGCAGAACGCGCGAGTCGAGGTAGACCACGCCTACGATGTGCGAGCGGACTTTCAGCGGAACACAGACGATGGAGCGAATGTGCAGTGAGACGATGGAATGCTGGGCATTGAAACGCGGGTCGCTCTGCGCGTCCGTGGTGATCACCGGCTGCCCCATCGCGAAGACCCGCTCGACGATCGAGCGGCTGACGCGCAGGTCTTCGTCGCGCTCCACCTGGTCGTGCTCCAAGTTGTGCACGACGGCCAGCTCGAGCTTGTCCTGGCCTTCGTCGGCGAGCATCAGGAAGCCGCGCTCGGCCGCCATCACTTCGACGGCGAGGTTGAGAACCAAGCGCAGAATCTCGTTGAGATCCAGGGAGGAGACGATGGCCTCGCTCACGCGCGCCAGTGTCTCCGCTCGCTTGCGCTCTAGCTCGTAGAGAGAGCGCAGCTCCTCGAGCGTGCCGCCGTGTTCCATGGGGGCGGGCGTTCGGCAATCCCCTGGACATCCCTCGGCAACGCCGTGCCGCTACCATCGCGCCATGGATTGCATTGGATCGCCTGTCTTGCTTGCCGCCGCGCAATCCGCGTCGGTACGGCGTAACGACCTTGCGCGCCAAGTCGTCATCGCCAATGTTCCGGGGGGCGGCTCGCGCGACGCCGCGTTGGCAAGACTAGCGCAGAATGCGCTCTTCGAACAGGCGATCCTCGCCGCCATCCGCGCACGCCTTGGCGAGGCGAAGGCTGCGGTGCGCCCGTGAGCGAGTTCAATCTCTTTCGCCTGGCCGGCAGCGGCATGGACGCCCAGCGCATCGTTCTCGACGTGACCGCGGAGAACATCGCCGGCGCCGACGCCTGGACGCCCCGCGGCGTCTACCGGCGCAGAGTCGCCGAACTCTCGCTCGACGACCGCTTCGGCGGTCTGGTGCAGGCGCGCGTGCGCGAGTCGGCGGAGCCCGTGCGTTGGCGCTACGATCCTGGAAATCCGCGTGCCGAACGTGCGGGAGTCCATCGCGGGTTCGTCGCGCTCTCTCCCGTCGACACCGTTGCCGAAATGGTGGCGCTGCTGAACGCGGAGCGCAACTACGAAGCGGATGCCGCCGTGCTCGGTGTCGTCAAGTCGGGGATCACGCACGCGCTGGACGTGGAGCGGCCGTGATAAGCGAACCTCTCGTACCGGACGTAGCGGCTCCCGTTGGGGCCGCTCCCTCATCGGTCGTCTCGTCGCCGCTGGATGCGCAAAGCAGCGATGGCGACGCGTTCTCGGCGGCCATGGCGCGCGCCGCCGCGACCCTGGGCAGCAGCCTGCGGCACGCAGATGCCGCCGAGCGCGCAGTGGCCGCGGGCACCGGCTCGATCCAGCGTGCTGCGATCGCGCGCGCCGAAGCCGATGCGGAAGTAGCCGTCGCCGCCGCGATCGTCGACCACGCCGCACGCGCTCTGAACGCCGTGGCGCAGATGCAGGTCTAGGGTTCGCGGATGACGCCCGCGCGTGCCGCGTTGACCGCCGTTCTGGCTTCGTGGAATCAACGCTCGCCGCGCCTGCGAGCGGCGGTGGCTGTTCTCTGCACGCTGGCGCTTGCAGCGGCCATCGTCGTGGCGTTTGCCATGCACGATACGAGCCAGCCGCTCTTCGCCGCGCCGCTGCACGCCGCGCAGTTGGCCGAAGTCGGTGACCGCCTGGCCAGTTGGGGAATTCCATTTCGTGCCACCGCCGACGGGATCGTGGTGCCGCGGGCGCTGCGCCGCAGCACGCTGCTGAGGCTTTCGCTGGCCGGCATCCCCCACCGGCCGTTGCCCTCCAGCCTCGAGACGCTGGCCGACGCCGGCCCGCTCACTCCGGATCGCGTGCTCGAAGTGCGGCAGCGCGCCGGACTCGAAGGAGAAGTCGCGCAGGCGCTGCGCACGCTGGAAGGCGTGGCCGATGCACGGGTGATCATCGCGCCAGGCCACGAGGGAACCTTCGTCGACGAAGCGGCGACGCCGACGACGGCCAGCGTGCGGATCTCACCGCACGAAGGAGTCTCATTCGACACCGTGCGCGTGCGTGCGGTGCGTGCTTTCGTGGCCGCTGCCGTGCCGGGCCTCGCCCCCGACCGCGTCCAGGTGCTCGACGATCGCGGAGCGGCCTTCGGCGATGCGACAACGAGCATCGACGAAAACACGCTGCAGGTACAGGTGCAGAGCGCGCTCGATCAGGTGGAGGGAGTTGGGGCCACGCTCGTCCGCGTGCGCGTCGTGCGCGATGACGACGCACGCGAGGTGGTGCTTCGCCGTGTCCTGCCCGCGGGCGGAGCGCTGCGCAGCGAGAGCGCGCAAGAGGAATATCGCAACGGCGGAGGCGCCTACCATACGGGGCGCAGCGCCGTCGAAGACGGAAGCGACGTGCGCGAGGAACATGCCCACCTCCCGGCCGGGCGCCTCCGGCGCATCTCGGTTGCCGTCTTCGTCGATCGCGCGCGCGCCGGCGATCTCTCGAAGATTCGCGAGCTAGTCGAGGCGGCTGCCGCCGTGGACCCGCGCCGCGGCGACGAGGTACGCGTGGAGGCCCTCGACTTCGCGCGCAGCGCTCCCGCCGCGCCGCGGTCTTCGCTGCCGATGCTGCTGGTGACGCTGCTGCCGGCGCTGCTCATCGGCGCGTCGCTGGTGGCCGCGGCTTGGATAGCACGCCCGCTGGCGGGCGGGGCGCTCGAGGCGCTGCGCGGCATCGCATTGCGCCGCGCTGTGGAACGCACCCCGCCGCCGCTGGCTGAGGCCAGGCGTCTGCGTGCCGCGCTCGACGTCGAGCCGCCTCATGCTGCCGCCGCCGTGATTTCGGCGTTGCCGGCGTCGACGGCCGTTGCCGTGCTCGATCTCTACCCCGCGGAGGAACGCGAGCGGATCGTGCGCCGCATGGCCACCGCCCGCGCCGACGCGATTCCGTCGCTGGAGAGCATCCTTGGCAAGTATTCGTAACGGCGTGGACGCGCATCCCTTGCAGCTCGACGATGGTGCGGAGTTCCGGCGCTACGTGCGCGCCGTTCCTTCGCTGCCGCCCTCGCCGTCCGCTCCGCCGTGCGAGCCGGTAGCAGCGGCGCCGCCGCCCTCCGAGGAACCAGGCGTGCTTGGTGAGGCACTGCGCTTTCGTGCCGCTTTGCGTGAAGCGTTCGAGCGCGAGCTGGCGGGCCTCCTCGGTGATCTCGCTGTGCGCGTCGTGGCGCGCGAGCTGCGTTTAGCGCCCGTTGATCTCGCGGCCGTCGCGCGTACCGTGCTCGCCCATCGTGGGGAGAGCGAGCCGATCGCGCTGCGCGCGGCTCCCGAGGACGGCGAACGCCTGCGCGCCTTGGCGAACGAGCATAGCCTGGCGCTTTGCTTGGACGAGCGCCTGTGCGCCGGCGACGTCGTCGTCGAGCTGCGCTGTGGCGCGCTCGAGAGCACGCTTGCCGCGCGGATCGATGAGGTCCTTGCAGCGCACGGCGGTGCGGCATGACGCCGCGTGCGCGGGGGCGCATCACCGCCGCCGGTGTTGGCGCCTACGAGGCGGAGCTGCCTGCGGCGACGGTAGGATCGGGAGTCGAGGTGGCGGCCGCGGCCGGCAGGCGTGAAGGCATCGTGACGGCCGTTCGCGGCAATATCGCGCGCATCGCTCCGCTGGACGCCGCCGAAGGCGTGCGGGTCGGTGACGGCGTGACGATGGCCGGGTATCCCGCCAGCGTCGCCCTTGGCATGGCGGCGCTGGGCCGCACCGTCGACGCGCGAGGTGTGCCGATCGACGGCGGCCCCGAAATCGTGGGGCGGTGGCTCGTGCTGGAAGGGCCGGCACCCGCGCCGCTGCTGCGCGATGCCGCGCCGCGCCCGTGCTGGACGGGCGTGCGCGCGATCGACGGGCTGGCGACGCTCGCCCGCGGCCAACGGATCGGCGTCTTCGGCGGCGCGGGCGTGGGAAAGTCGACCCTGCTTCAGGGGATCGTGCGGCACGCGCGTGCCGACGCGCTGGTCGTGGCGCTGATCGGCGAGCGCGGGCGCGAAGTTGCGGGCTGGCTCGACGCCCTGGGCGCCGCGCGCGCGCGCACGACAGTGGTCTGCGCAACCGCCGATCAGCCGCCCGCGCTGCGCGCCCGGGCCCCGCTGGCGGCGATGGCGCAGGCCGAGTATCTCCGTAGACGCGGGCTCCACGTCGTGCTGATCGTGGACTCATTGGCTCGCTACTGTGCTGCGCTGCGGGAGATGGCCGCCGCCAATGGGGAGACGACCGCATCGCGCGGCTACCCGCCGTCGGCCTTTGCAGCGCTGGGACGCCTTCTGGAGCGCGCCGGCTGCGAGGGGGCGGGAGCCGTCACCGCGGTTTGCAGCGTCCTGGTAGAGGGCGACGACGACCGCGAGCCGGTGGCCGATGCGGCGCGCGCGCTGCTCGACGGCCACTTGATCCTCTCGCGGCGGGTCGCGCAAGCGGGGCGCTTTCCGGCCTTGGATCTGCTGGCCTCGTGCAGCCGCCTCTTCGGGGACGTAGCCCAGAGCGGACATGCAGCGGATGCCGCTGCCGTGCGCCGCGCATTGGCGGCGCTGGAGGCATCGCGCGATCTGCGCGCCGTGGGCGCCTATCGCCCTGGGAGCGATCCGTTTCACGACGCCGCCATCGCTGCCGAGGAGGCGATCAATGTCTTCCTGAGCCAGGGCGGGGAGGCGAGCTCGCCGGACGAGACGCTCGCATGGCTGGCTCAACTCGCCGCCGGACTCTGCCGAATCGAAGAGGGAGTATCGTGAACATCTTCACCGACTTGAGTTCGTGCCTGAGCCGCATCGCTCAGATCACGGGGGCCCCGGATGCGCCTCCGGCGCCCTCGCCGGCGCCGCCCGGCGGCGCTGCGTCGACCTTCGCCGACGTGCTGCGCCAGACGCTGGGAGGCAGCGGCGGGGCATTCTATCCCCCGGACCGCTCGGCATACCACGGAATGGTCGAAGCCAGCGCCGCACGCTGGGACGTCGATCCGGCCTTGGTGAACGCGGTGATCGCCAACGAATCGGGCTTCGATCCGCGGGCCACCTCGCGGGTCGGCGCGATGGGGCTGATGCAGCTCATGCCCGGAACGGCGGCCGGCCTTGGCGTGGGCGATCCCTACGATCCGGCGCAGAACATCGCAGGGGGCGTCCGCTACCTCCGCGGCCTCCTCGATCGCTTCAATGGCGATGTTCCGCGAGCCGTGGCCGCCTACAATGCAGGCCCGGGTGCGGTGGAGAAGTATGGCGGGGTACCACCGTATCAGGAGACGCAACGGTATGTGGCGGCCGTGCTGGACTCCTACCGGCGCTATCGAGGCGCCCCGTAGCCGCGCAACGCTTGCGGCGCTCGCGTGCTGTGCGCTGATTCTGTCGGCGGCATCGCCCGCTGTTGCCGATCCGTCACCTTCCGAGATCCTGGCGCTCCATGCGCGGGCCGTGCATCCAGAGAACGCCGCTCCCGAGCCGTCGAGCACGGAGATCGTTGGACGCGTTGAAGGCAACGGGCTCTCCGGAACGTTTCGCGAGTATCGTCTGAACGGCAAGACGCGCAGCGAAATCCATTTGGGGCCAATCGACGATCTGACCATCACCACTGCCGCGCACGTTTGGAAGAGTGACGAGAACGGCGACGTTCGCGAGCTCACGGGCATCGTGCGCGCACGTAATCGCACGAGCGACTTCGTCGCCTCCGGCGCATATCTCAAAGACCCCGCTCGCCTCAGTTATCTCGAGCGCTCGAGCTCCGAAGGGCGGCCGTGCTACGCCTTCGCCGTTCAGGCGCCGGGAGGGGATCGCCAGCGCATCTGCATTGACGCCCGCAGCTATCTGCTCGACAGCCACGAGTTCGAAGATGGCAACGATCTCGCGACGATGACGTTCGCCGACTATCGGAACGTGGGCGGAATGCCGCTCGCGTTCAGCGCCGTCGAAGAACATGCGGGTTCAGGGCGCATCATCTCGTTCACGGTCGAACGCGTGCTCCTGAACCGTGCCATCGACGCCGCGCTCTTCGCGCGCCCCCCATCGCGTTACGCCGATCTGCCCGCGCAGCGTGCGATCGTTGCCATGCGCCGCGCGCGCAACGGCTACGAAGTGCCCGTGGAGATCGACAAGCACGCGTACTGGTTTCTTTTGGATTCCGGAGCGCAGGGGATCGTCATCGATCGACGTGTGGCCGAGGATATCGGCGTGCGCGCGGCCGGCCAGCTGCGTGCCGTCGGTGCGCGCGCGGTCAGCGGTTTGGGGCTGGCACGGATCGCCGCGCTCTCGGTTGGCGGAGCGACGCTGCATAACGTGACGGTGGGCGTGCTCGATCTCTCCGCGGCGTCGGACGGCTCCTTCGTGGCCAGCGGTGTCTTGGGGTTCCCGTTCTTCGATGCCGCCGTGCTGCGCATGGACCCGCACGCGTTGACCCTCGAGATCGAGCCGGCTGGGAGCGCTGATCCCCAGCACGACGGCGAGCGCCTGACGATCGAGCTGGACCGCCGGGTGCCGATCGTCGACGCCGGTATCGGGCAAGGAGTGCGAGGCCCCTGCCTGATCGACACGGGGTCCTCCGCGGAGCTGCTGCTCTACCAGGCCTTCGTGGAGCGCCATCCTGGCATCGTACCGCTTCCGTCTCAGTCGCGCACGGGCAGTGCCATCGGCGGCGCACTCACGCTGCATGACACGACGCTGCCGCAGCTCAATCTGGGCTCGATCGCGCTCTACAACGTGCGCGCCGGCGTCGTCGTCGCAAACGCCGGAGCCTTCGCCGACCGTTTCGATGCCGGCAACATCGGGATGGGCATCCTGCGCAACTTCGTCCTCACGTTCGACGAGCCGGATGGTGCGCTCTACGTGCGGCGAGGCGCTGACTTCGACGACGGCCGTTTCCGTCCGCAGTACGATCCGCTCGGCTTGCCGCAGACGCGCTAGCGGACGCGTGCCGGACACCGCGCGGCAACCTAGCTGAGCGAGCATGTCCGCATGGAGCATGCCGCCTTCGCCGATCTCTCGAATCTTCAGCTCGTCTTGACGCGCTTCGTCTACGAGGACCGCGCCGCGCTGCCGCTCTCGTGGCGCTGCGCGCTTGGTTTCCGGCGCGTCTTGGCGCTGGCCCAAGGAAATTCGCGCCGCGAGCCCCCGGCGTCCGCGCAGCCGCCGGCCCCGCGCGTACGCGACGAGGGCATGCCGAGCCTGGCGGCCGAGCAGCGTGACGCACGTTCGCACGGCGCGTCGATGCGTGCGCGTCAACCGGCGGTGATCGGCGCTGAAGCGGCTCCGGGCGCAGCGCGCAGGCTCGGGCCGGCTGAAGAAGGCATCGCCGCACGCGTGACCGCGGCCGTGCGTGAGGGGCGCGGTCTCTGTACGTTCGACCTCTCCGCCGAAGGGTTGGGGCGCGTCCAGATCTTCGTGCGAGCTCGCGGCGCGCGCGTCGACTGCGCGGTGCTCTGCTCGCGCGAAGCGCGGCCATCCGTAGAGCGAGGTTTAGCGCAGGCACGCGAGCTGCTTGCGCGCTCCGGCGTGGTGCTCGTGGCGGCGCCCTGCGGTGAGGCGTCGTGACGGAGGTCGGCGTCGAGCGCGTTCAACAGCGCGTGGAGGCGCTGCGCGACGACGCCCTGCACGCCTACGATCCCGCATACCAGCCGCGCGATGCGCGCGCCGCGATGCCGCTTGGTGAGCCTTCGAGCCAAGCCAACCTCCAAGCGCCGCTGACCTGTGAGGCGCCGCCCGGCGCGTTTCTCGTGTTCGACGCGCGCGACGGCGGCAGGTCCTACGTGCGGGCCGCGGCGCTGACCGTGCGCGAAGGGCGCTTGGTGGATGGCGACGGGCTTCCGCTGCTCGGCTATCCGCAGGGCGCGGCGGAAGGCGCCGTGGGTGAGCTGCGGATCACCGGACGGGACGGCCTGCTCTCGCGCGCGGTGGCGCTGCGCATCGAACGTGACGGCAGCATCCGGTACGCGCGGCGCACGCTCGACGCGCAAGGCAGTGTTGCGACACAGTGGATCGCCCTTGGACGTCTAGCGTTGGCAACGTTCGAGGACGGCGTCGCGCACATCGGCGCCCCCGGTGAGCGTGCGATGCCGCTGCTCGAGCTACGCGTGCAGGGAGGGCGCGTCGATCTCCCGCGCGCTCTCGAGCGGCTCCAGGAAGCCTACCTGCAGCTCGACGCGCTGCGAGCGGCACGCACGGCGCAGGACGCCGGAGATCGGACGGCGCTGGGTATCGTGAAGTGAGCGTGGCAAGGCGGATCAGACCGTGGTATACGGCGGGATGCCGTTCCGCGCTCGACGGGGGCACGGCGTTGCTGGCTGAGGTAGCGCGCGGCTTGGCGACCCACCTAGGCCGCGTGCTCCATGCCGAGATCTCGCTGCGCATCCTCGAGCCCAGCCTCATTGAAACGGGATGGCTCGTGCCGCTGTTCGAGGCGGGTGTCGTCCAAGGTTGGCGCGGGCAGTTCGGCGAGTTGGCGACGGTCATGGACGTCGCATCGGCCCAGGCCTGCGCGGGAGCGGCGCTGGGCGCCCCAGGGGCACCGCGCGGCGGTCCCCTCTCCCCGCTCGAACGCGAAGTAGCACGCGGTGTAGTGGCGAGCGCGCTTCCGGCACTGCGCCCGCTCTGCGGCGAGATCCAGGGCGAAGCGAGCGTCGCCCCTGCTGCTGGAGACCTGTTCGTCGAGTTCGCGCTTGGGCCGGTGCCCGCCGCCTCGCTTGCGCTTGCGCTGCATCCCTCGCTGCCAACCCTGCCGGGGCCGGCCCTGGAAGTGGAGTCACTGGCGGAAGTGCCGATGACACTCTCGGTAGACCTTGCTCGCGGGGGGCTTGCGCTGGGTGAACTGGCAGCGCTCTCCGTTGGTGACGTGCTTGTCTTCGATACGCAGGTCGGCGATGGTGCGGTGCTCAACGTAGGTGGTCAGGCGGCTTTCATCGGCGATGCGGGTATCAAGGGCAGCCGGGCGGCGTTCGCTGTGCGCGGGCCGCTCGGGAGAAAGGTGGAGTAGGAGCATGGTGCAGGTACCGCCGCGATCGGCGCCGATCGCGGGTGCGTCCGACGGTCGTAACCTCGATCTGCTGATGAACGTCTCGCTGGTCGTGACCGCTGAGCTAGGGCGCACGAAGATGCCCGTGCGCGACATCTTGAAGCTCGCCGTGGGCTCGGTCATCGAACTCGACCGCCTGGCAAGCGGGCCCGTCGACGTGCTTGTCAACGACAAGCTCGTGGCACGCGGCGAAGTCGTCTCCGTCGACGAAAATTTCGGCGTGCGGGTCCAGGAAATCATCGACAAGCCCAACGCCTGACGGCCGCGCGGCGGTAACGCCGCCGTCACACACGAGGCGCAGCATGGCGAGGTGGACGCGACGCTGCACCTCCTCAACGCCGGATCGCCGGGTAACCCCACGCTTCCGCTCCAGCTCCTCTTCGGTATCGCTGCACTCTCCGCGGCACCGTTTCTCCTCGTGAGCGTGACTTCGTTCGTACGCATCGTTGTCGTGCTCTCCCTGGTGCGCTCGGCCATCGGCGCCCAGACGCTGCCTCCGGCTACCGTGGTGACGGCGCTCGCGCTGCTGCTGACGTTTCTGGTCATGGCGCCGACGCTGCGCACGATCTCGCGTGATGCGATCGCGCCCTACGCTGCGCACCGCATCGGCGACGGCGAGTTCGCACGGCGGGCGATGGAGCCGTTGCGTGCCTTCATGCTCCGGCAGACGCATCGCAGCGACCTCACGCTCTTCGCTCGCGCAGCCCACCTGCGCCCGTCGGAGGCGGCCGGAGACCCCAGTTACGTCCTGGTGCCGGCCTTCGTCGTCGGCGAGCTGCGCAGCGCCTTCGCCATCGGCTTCGCCGTCTATCTCCCGTTCCTCGTGATCGACCTCGTGATCTCCGCGGTGCTCATGGGCCTGGGCATGGTGATGCTCTCGCCCACCGTCGTCTCGCTGCCGGTGAAGCTGCTGCTTTTCGTGATGGTCGACGGCTGGGCGCTGCTGGCGGGATCCCTCGTGAGCTCCTATCGATGACCGAGATCGCCGATGCTTTGGCGCGCCATGCCTTGATGGTCTGCGCACTGCTCGCGCTTCCCGCATTGGGCGCCGCCGCCGCAGTGGGCCTGGCAGTGGCGCTGCTCCAGGCTGCCACGCAAGTCCAGGAGCAGACGGTGGCCCTGCTCCCCAAGCTCGTGACGACCGGCGCCATCATCGCGCTGGGCGGCGGATTCGCGATGGCAGCCGTTGCAGCGCTCTTCCACGATGCCGTCCACGCGATTCCGCTGCTGGTGGGTGCGCCGTGAGCGCGACGACGATGCTCGTGGCCGCGCGCGTGGCGGGCTTCCTCGCGCGGGCACCGGGATTCTCGCATCCCGTCGTGCCGCACGTCGTGCGTGCAGCCTGCGCGCTGGCGTTGGCGATACCGCTCGCGCACGGCGCAGCGCAGGCCGGCGCGGGCGTGGCGGCGTTGCCGTTCGCGGTACTGGCGGAGTTCGCGCTCGGAGCGCTGCTGGGGCAGGCGGCCGGCGCCTTCTACGACGGCGCGCTCGCCGCTGGGCGCCTGCTGGACGACTATACAGGGGTCCGCATCCTCATCCCCACGAGCGGCGTCACCGGCGGCGGCTTCGGCCGCCTCTACGGCATGCTCTTCGTGGCCGTCTTCTTCCTCGCCCACGGTTATGCGCCGCTGGTCGTTGCGCTCGCGGAGAGCCTGCGCCAGCTCCCGCCGGGAACGCCGCTCGAGGGCTTGCATCTCGCGGCCTACGTTGCCGCGCTCCCGGGATTGGTCGTCCGCGCTGCTCTCGAAGTAGCCGGCCCAGCGCTGCTGGCGACCTTCTCGGCGCAGGCTTTCCTGGGAACGCTGCAGCGTGTCGTGCCGCGCGCCTCGACCTTCATGCTCTCGTTCCCGTTCTCGTTCGGCGCCGCGCTGATGACGGTGGTGCTGCTGGCGCCTGCGGCGGCGCAACTCGCTACGCACGTTCAGCTCGGGCCCTGGCGGGCGATCGCGCGGTGAGCGGCGAGCGGGAGTTAGCGCCAACGCAGCGGCGCCTCGAGCGGGCTGCAGCCGAGGGCGACGTGACGCGCTCGGCGGAGGCTTTCGGACTGGCCTCCTTCGCCGCGGCCGGTGCGGCGCTCTCGCTGCTGTTTCCCGCGATGATCGCCACGGCGCGCGCGCTCCTGATCCAGGCGCTGCGCCTGCACCGAGTGGACGGAGCCGCAGCGGTTGCGCTGGTGTTCGAAGGATGCTCGATCTGCGCCGCGGCGGGACTAGGGGCCGTGGCTGCCGGAGCGTTGCAGACGCGTCTGAGGCTGCATCCCGGCGCGCTCGCACTGCGCTTCGAGCGCCTCAATCCCGCGGAGGGCGTCAAGCGTCTGCTGACGCGCGAGGCGATGGTCCACCTCGTGCGCTGGGTAGCCGTAGCAACTGCGATCGCGCTGTGCGGCCTCCAGGCTCTGCGCGCAGCGGTTGGCGCGGCGTGGGGCGATGATCCGGCGGCCGCTCTGGGAGCGGCGCAGCGAATCTGCGCTGCCCTCTTCTTGCCCGCGCTCGCACTTGGAGCACTGGGCGCGCTCTGGGAGTATGCCACGGCGCGCGGCGTGCGTTTGCGGCGTCTGCGGATGTCGCGTGACGAGGCTAGGCGCGAGGTGCGCGAGAGCGAAGGCGATCCCCACCAGCGGGCGCGGCGCGCGCGCCTGCATCGTTCGCTGCGCGCAGGCATCTCCGCGGTGCGCGAAGCGACGCTGCTGGTCGTCAACCCCACGCACGTGGCCGTGGCGTTGCGCTACGACCCCGTCGTGGCCGCCGTGCCGGTGGTGCTCTGTAAAGGCGGCGACGAGCGCGCCGCCGCGATGCGCCTGGCGGCCAACCGCTACGGCGTGCCGATCGTGGAGGAGGCGGCGCTGGCGCGCCTGCTGTACGCCGGCGTCGAGGTCGGTGCAGCGATCCCGGAGACGGCGTTTACGGCCGTCGCCGTCGTGATCGCCGCCGTACTGCGCGAGGCGCGCCGCAACGGAGAGCCGGCATGAGGTATGCTTTCGCCGCGCTCCTGCTCTCCATCGTCGCGATGTTGATCGTGCCGTTGCCCCCGGCGCTGCTCGACGTGCTGTTGGCCGTGAACGTGCTGGCCAGCGCGTGCGTGCTGCTGCTCTCGATCGGCGTGGGTGAGCCGCTGGAGTTTGCAGCGTTTGCGCCGGCACTCTTGCTGGCCACGCTCTTCCGGCTGGCGCTGGACGTCTCGGCCACGCGCCTTATCCTGACGCAGGGGAGCCACCCGGGCGGCGTAGGCGCGATCATTCCCGCGTTCGGCGCGTTCGTGGTGCGCGGCAACGTGGTTGTGGGCCTCGTGATCTTCGCCATTCTGGTAACGATCCAGTTCGTGGTGGTGACGCACGGGGCACAGCGCGTAGCCGAAGTGGCTGCGCGCTTCACGCTCGACGCGCTCCCCGGCAAGCAGATGGCCATCGATGCCGAGCTCCACGCCGGAGCCGTCGACGTGGAGACGGCGCGGCGTCGACGTGTCGCCGTGCAGCGCGAGGCGGATTTCTTCGGCAGCATGGAAGGCGCCGGCAAATTCGTCCGAGGCGATGCCGTCGCGTCGCTCGTTATCGTTGCCGTCAACATCGTGGGCGGTCTGGTGGTCGGCATCCTCTACGAGCACCTCTCGCCGGGAGAGGCCTTCGCCACCTACGCTCTGCTCACGGTGGGCAACGCCCTGCTGACGACGCTCCCGGCCTTCCTGATCTCCACGGCGATGGGGATGATGGTCACGCGCGTCGCAGCCGACGGCGATCTCGGCGCCGATCTCGCCGCCGCGCTCTTGCGCCACCCCGAAGTTCTTCGCGCGGCCGCCGTCTTGATGGGGGTACTGGCGCTGGTGCCGGCGCTCCCGCGCGCTACCTTCGCGCTGCTGGGGGCGCTGTGTTGGGCAACGGCTCTCCTCGCGGAGCGCCGTCACGCCGAGCAGGCCCACGAGGTCGAGCGGGAGCACGCCGCGGAGCAGCGTGCGCGTCTGCGCAGGCCGGAGACGGCACTGGCGCTGGTGGGCGTCGATCCGGTGGCGATCGACGTCGGCGTAGCGCTGATACCCCTGCTGGACGGAGCGCTCGGTGAGGCGCTGTTGGAGCGGGTCGGCGAAGTGCGCCGGCAGCTCGCCGGCGATTGCGGGATCGTGCTCCCCGGCGTGCGCCTGCGCGACGACCTCCTGCTGGAGGAGTCCCGCTACGCCATCCGCATCCGCGACGAAGTGGTGGCACAGGGCCGCCTGCGGCTGGACGCGGTGCTTGCCATCGGCGATCCCGCCGTGCTCATGCGATACCCCGGAGAGCGGCTCGTTGATCCCGTCTTCGGCCTCCCCGCGCTGTGGACGGGCCTCTCTGCCCGCGAAGCGTTGGAGCGCGGGGGAGCGCTGGTTTTCGACCCCGTGAGCGTGCTGGGATCGCATCTGGCTGCCGCGGCGCGCGAGCACGCTGCTGCATTGCTCGGGCGTCAGGAGTTTGCAACCCTCCTCGAGCACCTGCGTGTCCGCGTTCCCGCGCTCGTCAAAGAGATCGGTGGAGAGTCGTTGCCCCAGCCGCTGGCGCATCGCGTCTTCACGCGCCTGCTGGGCGAAGGCGTCTGGCCGCGTGACCCCGTGGCGATACTCGAAGAGCTCGTCGAATGTGCGCGTTCCTGCGGCGATCTCGAAACGCTGGTCGAACGTGCGCGGCGGGTCGCCGTTCCGCCGCACGTGCGCGCCCAGGTGCGCGGGCCGCGGCTGGAGGCGTTCCTCGTCGACGGCGCGCTGGAATCGGCGCTGGAGGGGGAAGCGGCAGGCGAGCCGGCGGCGTTGCTGGATTTGCGCGAGCGCCTTACTGCGTATCGAGAGGACGTGCGCACGCGCGGCGGCCATCCGTGCGTGGTCTGCACTTCGAGCGTGCGCCCGCGTCTGGCCGCGCTGCTGGCGCGCATCAATCTGCGTATTCCTGTCTATGCCTATGCGGAGCTTCCCGCGACGCTGGCCGTGGTGCCTGCGTAGGCGTCGTGGCCGGCCCGCTCCTAGCCGCGGCCGTTGCGGCAACGGCGGCAGAGGCCGCTGACTTGCAGCTTGAAGTCGCCGGGCTGGAAGCCGACGCTCGCTGCGACCTCGCTGACCAGTTCGGCGAGGTGCGGAGCTTCTACGTCTGAAAGTTCGTGACAGCGCGTGCAGAGAAGGTGGTGATGCTTGTCGAGGCGCGCTTCATACCGGGCGGCCGCCCCAGGGTACTGCACCATCTGAACCAAGCCGAGCTCACGCAGTAAGTCTAACGTGCGGTAGATCGTTGCTAGGCCAAGCGAAGAGAGCTCCTCTTTGGCCCGCTCGTGGATTTCCTCCGCGTCGAGATGACCGCCGTCGGCCTGGAGTACGCGGAGCACCGCGGCGCGTTGGCGTGTAAGCCGGTAGCGGGACTGGATCAAGCCCGCGTCGGCTTTCGCTGCGTCCATCGTCCTAGTTCCACTTCGGAGGAGCTTTCCGTGGTCCCCCCGCAGAGTCTCCGGCCTTTCCGCTGCTCCCGCTTCAGCCCGCGCTTGCGCCCTCGACCCCTACCTGCTAGAATCCTTGGGGTTCTTACGGTGGCGCCGCTCTAGGAGCCGCCGTCCCTTTTCTCTCCTTGCCGGAAGCCGGTGCGATTCATCACGTCATGACCTGGAACCGTTGGAAGAATCCGATCAAGGCGCTTCTCGTCGTGGCGATCCTCGCCACGTGCATGTTGGCGATCCTGCCGATCCAGA
>SCQY01000021.1 GCA_004298665.1 bacterium
AAAGTCTGCAATCTGGGCTATCCGTAGGTCCGGCCCGCCGTAGAGATGCGAGAGGAGGGGCGGTGATGCCGCCCCTCCTCTCCTACGTTTGCGGGATGCTCGAACGCCTAGAGCACGTGCTTGAAATACGCCTGCACGAGCGGCCAGACTTCACGTGCGGCAGGCGTCGCCTCGCCGTTGGCGCCATGGCGGAAGAACGCGTGCCCTTCATTTGGGTAGACATGGAGTTCGAACGCCTTGTGGTGTATCGTCAACTGCTCGCGGATGCGTTCCACCGAGGCCATGGGGATCGACTGATCCTTGCCGCCGAATGCCAGAAAGAGCGGCGCGCGCACTTTGGCGACGTCGTCCAGCATCTCCGGTTCACCACTGGCGAGCTCCCGCGCGATCGAACCGCCGTAGAACGAGCAGGCTGCATCGATCTCGGGCAGCGTCGCCGAGTAGAACGCCACCGTACCGCCCATGCAGAACCCCCACGTGCCGACGTGACCGTTACAAAAAGGCTGACTGCGCGCCCACGCCGCCGCCGCCCGGAGA
This sequence comes from bacterium, assembly GCA_004298665.1. Classification (GTDB taxonomy): domain Bacteria; phylum Vulcanimicrobiota; class Vulcanimicrobiia; order Vulcanimicrobiales; family SCRA01; genus SCRA01. The sequence continues at coordinate 538 of SCQY01000021.1, forward strand.
TCCTCCGCCAGCGTCGCACGCGTCACGTGACGCGCCGCCGCCATACCTTTCTGGATCCCTGGCCGATCGTATGGGAGGTCGAGATCGGGATCGGTACGATGGTAGTAGTTCGGAGCGACGCCAACGTAGCCGATCGAGGCCACGAGGTCGGTGATGCGCCGCATCTCCGCATTCACGCCGAAGATCTCCTGAAGCACCAGGATCGCGGGGCGCGTCTGCGCCCCCTCCGGCCGAGCGAAATACGCGCTCATCGTGCCGCCGCCGACCCCGATCTCAACGGAGCCGGAAAGCGGCACTACGACGCGACCTCCTGGAGGCCCATCAAGGTGCGGATCATGTTGCGGTCGCGCTCGAGGTCCGCAGCGACACCCGAGTAGACGATCCGGCCCTCGTCCATCACGTACGCGCGGTCGGCCACTTTCAACGCCAGCAGCGCGTTCTGCTCCACGAGCAGAATCGACGTGCCCTGCGCCTTCATCTCTTCGAGGATCTTGTAGACTTCCTCGACGATCAGCGGCGCGAGACCCTGGGAGGGCTCGTCGACCAGCATCAAGGTTGGGTTGGCCACCAGTGCGCGAGCAATCGCCAGCATCTCCTGCTCGCCGCCGGAGAGACGCCCCGACTTGCGCGAGCGCAACTCCTGGAGCTTGGGCAGGCGCTGGAAGACACGCTCGATCGTCCAATCACCTTTGCGCCCCGTCTCGGCGATCTGGAGGTTCTCCGTCACCGTGAGCTCCTTGAACATGCGGCGCCCCTCGGGGACGTATCCGACGCCAAGGCGCGAGACACGGTAGCTGGGCCAGCCGGTGATCTCGTTTCCCTCGTAGTGGACGGTACCGGCCCGCGGACGCGTCAAGCCCAGGATGCTGCGCATCGTGGTGGTCTTGCCGGCGCCGTTGAGACCCAGCAGCGCCACCAGCTCACCCTTGCCCACCGAGAGCGAGACGTCGTGAAGGATGTGGCTCTTCCCGTAATAGGTATTGAGCTTTTCGACTGCGAGCAGAGACTCAGACACGGTTGAGTACCTCTTGGCCGAGATAGGCTTCACGGACGATCTGGCTGTTGGATATCTCGCTGGGCGTACCTTGCGCCAGCATAGCGCCGCGATCGAGCACCGTGATGTGGTCGGCAAGCGCGAGGACGACGCGCATGTTGTGCTCCACGAAGAGCACCGTCAGATCCAGCCGATCGTGGAGATCGCGGATGACGCGCATGATGCGCTCCGTCTCCGCTTCGGCCAAACCCGCCATCGGCTCATCGAGGAGCACGATCGTGGGATCGACCGAGAGGCTCATGGCGATCTCGCAGAGACGCTGGCTGCCGTGCGAGAGCTCGGCTACCGGGCGATCCTTCAAGTGCACCAGGTTGACGAAACCCAGCAGCTCGTCGATCCTGGCGTCGATCTCCTTCTTACGCGCAACGGAAGGCAGGCGCAGCCTGAAAGCGATCTTCTGCTGGCTCTGCACGCCGATGAGAAGGTTCTCGTACACGGTGAGCTCGGGGAAGATGCTGGGCGTCTGGAAGGTACGGCTCATACCAAGCTGCACCCGCTGCCAGTTGGGCATCGTCGTGATGTCCTGCCCCTTGTAGAGCACCTGGCCGCCGTCCGGCATGTAGAAGCCGGAGAGCGCGTTGAAGAACGTGGTCTTGCCAGCGCCGTTGGGGCCGATCACCGCGTAGATCGAGCCCTGCTCGATGGTGATGGAGACACTGTTGACGGCTACAACGCCTCCAAAATGTTTCGAGACGTTCTTTGCCTCGAGCAGCACTTCAGCCATCTATGACTCCTTCTGCTCTGCGGCGACGGCGGCGCTGCTGGCCGGCGCACCAGACTCCCACGCCTTGTGGGGAACGGTCTCCTCGGAGATCGGCGCGCCGACGTCGCGGCGGGCGATCGAGTTCAGCAGCGTGCCAAGCAGGCCGCCCGGGAACGCGAGCACGCAGATCACGAAGAGCGCGCCGATATAGATCTGCCACGTCTGCGTGAGAGTTGAGATGATATCTTTACCGATGACGTAGATCAGCGAGCCAACGACCGGTCCCCAGATCGAACCGGCGCCGCCGAGGATCATGATCATCACGAAGTCGCCGGACTGCTGCCAATCCAGCATCAGCGGCGCGGCAAACATGATGAGCAAGCCGTAGAGCGCGCCGGCCAACCCGGCCATCGCCGCCGAGACCAGCAGCGCGACGAAGATGAACTTGTTGGAATCGAGGCCCAGGTAGCGGACGCGCAGCTCGTTCTGACGGATAGCCTGAAGCGTGCGGCCGAACGGCGAGCGGACGATCAGCCAGAACCCCACGAGAACCACCGCGAAGACCAGCAGCATCAAATAGTAGAAGCTGCCTTCGTGGAGATCCGTATGCCAACCGGGAAAGCCGAAGTATGGCCGTGGGAAGCTCATACCGTCTTCACCGCCGGTGAACTCGTTGGCTCGGTAGGCGATGAAGTAGAAGACCTGTCCGAAGGCCAGCGTGAGCAAAGCGAAGTAGATACCGCGCCTGCGCAGGAGGAAGGGGCCCACGATCAGCCCGCCGAGGAGTGCGACGATCGTGCCGATGATCGCCCCCTCGATGAAGTTCATGTTGAGGTAGTGAATCGAGAGGCCCGCGCCGTAGGCGCCGAGGCCAAAGTAGGCGGCGTTGCCGAAGGACATCAACCCCGTGTAACCCAGCAGCAGGTTGACGCTCATCGCGGCGATGGCGAAGAGCAGCATTTCGCTGAGGATCGAGACGTCGAGGTGCATCAGCGAAAGCACCGAGTGAGAGCCGATCTTCAGGGGCAGGACCGCCAGCAGCACCACGGCAGCGATCGCCGCGATGTAGCCTTGCTTCTGTCTGTTGTTCATCCGAATAGGCCCTCCGTCCCGAAGAGACCGCGCGGACGAATCAGCAGCACGACTGCCATCAAGATGTACATGATGACCTCGTTGGCGGCTGGGATGAAGAGCGTGGTGACGCTGATCGCCAGACCTACCAGCAGGCCCCCGACGATGCTGCCGAAGAGGCTGCCCATACCGCCGATGATTGCGACTACGAAGGCCGGCATCAGCAGGGCGTTACCCATCGTCGGCGAGAGGCCCAGCAGCCCGGAGGCGAGGACGCCGGCCAAACCGGCCAGCGCCATACCCAGCGCGAAGTTCACCATGTAGAGGAGCTGGATGTTGGTCCCCATAGCCGAGATCATCTCGGTATCCTGAATAGCGGCGCGCAGACGCAGACCGAAGCGCGTGCGCCATAAGAAGAGCGCCAGGAGCACCATCGCAGCCGCCAGCACCACCGCGATGAAGAGGCGCAGCGTGGGGAACTGCATGAAGCCCAGCGAGATGCCGCCGCCGAGGATACCTGGGGCCGAGAACGGTACCCCGTTCGGCCCCCATATCAATCGGTAGACTTCCTCCGCTATCAGCGAGAGGCCGAAGGTCAAGAGCAAACTGAAGATCGGGTCTCGTTTATACAGCGGCACGATGAGCAGACGCTCGACGGCCACGCCGACGACCACGGTCAGCAGCGGCGCGAGGATGAGCGCGAACCAGAACGATGTACCCTTCGAAACGAGCGTAAACGCCAAGTACCCCGCCAGCGTAAGGAAGCTGCCGTGGGCGAGATTGATCGTGCCGGTCAGGTTCATGATCAATGAGAGCCCGATCGCGACGAAGGCGTAGAACGCGCCGAGGATCAAACCGTTGAAGACCGATGGTGCGACGTTGGATAGCATCTCTTTATCCTATGACGGGGAGCCGCCGAAGCGGCACCCCGTTGTCGTCGGTAGATTTGTGGCCCGAGCCGATCCGCAGATCAGGACGGGTACTTGAGGTTACAGACCTGTGACTGCTCAGCGACGGACTTCGAGATCTTGTCCGCCGGCTGGCGATCGATGACGTTGAAGATGTCGTTCTTGTCCGCCGGCGTACCGTTGGGACGCATTTCAACGAAATAGTTCGGCCACATGAGCTGGTGATCGGTACCGCGGTAGTAGGCACCACCGTCCCAGATCGTCTCGAAGTGGGCGTTTTCCAACTTACGCGCGACCTTGACGGGATCGGTGGTCTTCGCCTCGTTCATCGCCCAAAGCATGCGATCGAGCGTAACATAGCCGAAGGCACTGCGAGCACTTGGCGGCGTCCCGTGCTTGGCGCGATACTCCTTGACGAAGTTCGCGGCCTGGACGTTCTTCTTCCCATACACCAGATCGCTATTATAGTACCACTCGACGCCCCAATAGCCGACCCGGGACTCCGGCGGAAGAGAGAGGAATGGCTCGAGTTCGGCCTGCGGACCGGCAACCGGGAACTTCTTGAGCAAGCCGTACGAGTTCGCTTGCTTAAGGAAGTTGACGAAATCGGCCCCGGCCAGCAGCACGATGATGACGTCCGGCTTAGCCGGCCCGATCTTCGTGATGTAGGTGCTGAAGTCGCTGGTACCCAGCGGCGTCAAGTCGTTGGCGACGATCTGTCCGCCGAGCTTCTTGATGACGGCTTCGTAGCCGGAAGCCAGCGAGTGACCGAAGGCGTAGTCCGGCGTGACGAGGTACCACTTCTTACCGAACTTCTTCGCAATCGAGAGACCAGTGGCTTGCGTCTCCTGCCAAGCGGTGTGACACGTGCGGAAGACGTCCCAGTGGCACTGCGTGCTGGTGACGGGGTCCGTGTGGCCGCCGGTCACCATGTAGAGCGCACCGAGGGAGTTGGCTGCTCCGCTTGCCGACAGCGCGATCGCGCTGTTCACGGTACCGAAAACGGCGGAAACTTTGTCCTGATTGACGAGCTTGCGAACTTTCTGAACGGCGACGCCGGGGTCGTTCTGATCGTCTTCCACGACGACCTCGACTTTGCGCCCCATCACGCCGCCCTTCTTGTTCCAGCGCTCGAGCGCAAGCGCCGCGCCAAAGACTTCAGGCTGCGAGATATCGACGTAGACGCCGGTGAGCTCCGCGATCTGCCCGATCTTGAGCACGTCGGCAGCTTCGCCGCGGCTGGGAATGAATGCGGGAAAACCTGCGCTGAGAGCGGCGGCGCCAATCGTGGCGCCTTTGAGGAAGCTCTCGCGAGAGATCGAATGGTCTGCCAAATGACACCTCCCGGCGCACGTAGGGGCGGCTTCACAAAGTCGCTTGCGCGCGTTTCCAGAGACTGTGAAATGATTTCCGATGAGAACCAGCGCTGGGTTTTCCTTATCGGTCCACGCTACCTGCTTGCGCCGCCCAAAAATTACGCGGCGCTACGAGCCGCCGACCATTCGGCGTAAGGTCGGCTTATCGAGCTTTCCCATCGCATTGCGAGGGAGGGATTCCAAGAATCGGACTTCACGCGGTACCTTGAAGCTGGCGATGCGCCCGCGCAGGTGGGCCAGCAGCGCCTCGACCTCGAGGTCCGCGCCAGGCCGTGGGGCAACGAAAGCTAAGGGCACCTCTCCTCGAGCGGCATCGTGCAGCGGAACGACGGCACTTTCTTTCACACCCGGAAATGCATCGATTTCTTCTTCGATCTCGCGCGGATAGACGTTGAATCCCCCGGAGATGATCATCTCCTTGAGACGGCCGACAATGGCGAACGTACGCGTCTGCGGATCGCGGCGCGCCAGATCGCCGCTGCGGAACCAACGCCGCCCCTCGTCGTCCGTGAGGAAGGCGGCCTCGGTGGCCGCTGGGTTGCGGAAGTAGCCCCCAAAGACGTTGGGTCCACAGATGCAGAGCTCGCCGACCTCGCCGTCGGCCAGCCGCGTTCGGCCGCCCGACTCGACCACACATGCCTGGACGCCTGGAAACGGAGTTCCCACGGCGCCTGGGATGCGCGGTCCGCCGTAGCGGTTGGTCAAGCACATCATGGTCTCGGTGGCGCCGTAGCGTTCGAGGATCTCCTGGCCGAAGCGCTCGTGGAATAGGGCCCAGGTCTCCGCCGAGAGAGCAGCCGAGCCGCTAACCCAAAGCCGCAGCGAGGGCGGGCGGCGATCGCCCAGGTGCTCCAGGAGGCGCACGTACATCGTGGGGACGCCGAAGAACATCGTCGCCCGCTCGCGCTCGAGGAGATCGAGCATTGCGGCGGCGTCGAAGCGCCGCTCGACGACGATCGTTGAACCGTTGACCAGCGTCGTCCCCAGCGCGACCTGGAGGCCGTGCACGTGGAAGAGCGGCAAGGCGATGCAGAGGACGTCATCGGGACGCCAACGCCAGGCCGTCCGTATGGCCGCGGCACTCGAGGCCAGGGCGCCATGCGGGATCATCGCCCCCTTGGCCCGCCCCGTGGTCCCGGAGGTGAAGATGATCAGCGCAACGGTCTCGGGGCGCGCGTCGAACTCGCGCCATTCTGCGGGGACGGCGTATTCCTCGGCGATGCGCTCGATCTCGTCCGCCTCGATGACGCGCCCGCCCCAGCCCGTCTTGCGAGCCTCCTCGGCGAGCGAGCCGGCCGTGACGATGCCCCGGACTTCGGCATCTTCCCAGACGACGACGGCGTCCCGGTCACGATAGAGCGGGTTGGTCGGGACGACCACGACCCCGGCGCGAAGCGCTCCGAGGTAGACGTCGACGAAAGCAAGCCGATTCTCCAGGTAGACCGCCAAACGGTCGCCCGGCGCATAGCCCTGCGCGGCAAGCCAAGCCGCAATCCGGCGCGAGCGCTCGTCGATCTGGGCATAGGTGAGGCGACGCCCATCTATGACGATGGCGGTACGGTCGGAGCAGTCGCGCACCGAGCCCGCAAACAGATCGAGCAGCGTCATAGTCGTCTAGCCCTCCGGGACGGCACCACCTTTCCAGGGGATGCCACTCGCGCCCTTCCACGAAGGACACCTGCGCCCGCGGCGGGAATGGCGCGCCGGTAGCGAGCTGGCGTGCCGATCAGTATCCTTTACGGGGTATAGGCGCCGCAAGGCGCCGGAAAAACTTTGCAGTGCGCCGCTTGCGCCATATGCGCAGCCGTGGATCGGCTTCGGCCCCACTTGGCCGTGAGCCCCTGCGGCGCGCAGCCGTCGTGCTCTGCGCTGCGGCACACGTAACGAAAGGTAACATAGGCAAACACGTGCCGACGGAAATCCTCATCTCGAGCGACCCCTGGGAGAACCGAGTCGCAATCGTCGAGGACGGTACTCTCTCCGAAATCTACGTCGAACGCGAAGAGAAAGTCATCGGCTCCATCTACAAGGGCAAGGTACAGAACGTTCTGCCCGGCATGGGAGCCAGCTTCATCGATATCGGCCTCGGCCGCAACGCGTTCCTTTATGTCGACGACATCAACCGCCAGCCGCTGAACATCGGCGATGTCGAGATCACGCAAGGGCGCAGCGGTTGGACCATCGGCGAGAAGGTCAACCGCGGCGACGAAGTCTTGGTGCAGATCGTCAAGGAGCCGCGCGGCCTCAAGGGCGCGCGCGTCTCGACGAACATCTCGTTGCCGGGCCGCTACCTGATCCTCATGCCGACCGGCCGCTACTCCGGCGTCTCGCGTAAGATCGAGAGCGCCGAGGAACGCAATCGCCTCAAAGCGATCATGAAGCGCATCCGCCCCGAAGGCATGGCGACGATCGTGCGCACGGCTGCGGCTGGAGTCAGCGAAGCTGAGCTGATCGCGGACCTCGGCGTCATGATCCGGATGTGGCACGGGATCCTGGAGTCGTACAAGCGCCCGAAGGCGCCGGCTCTGCTGCACAAGGACATGAATCTCGTCTACAAGGCGGCGCGCGACTTCCTCACGCCCGACGTCGACGCGATGTGGATCGACGACGCGCACGAGTTCGAGAAAGTACGTGACTTTCTGCGCCTGCTGGGGCCGCAGTACCTCGATCGCGTCAAGAACTACGACGGGAATCTCTTCCACGATCGCGGCATCGACGAAGAGATTCAGAAGCTTCTGCGCCCCAAAGTGTGGCTGCCCTCCGGCGGCTATCTCATCATCGAGCACACCGAGGCGCTGACCGTCATCGACATCAACTCCGGCAA
>SCQY01000265.1 GCA_004298665.1 bacterium
ATGCCGCAGACGGCCCGAGCCTATCGCGTAGACGATCCCTTCGACCCCTGGCAGAACCTCCTGGGCGGGACGCGCTACCTTCACGACTTGCTGAGGCGTTACCACGGCAACGTGAAGCTAGCCGTCGCCGCATACAACGCCGGGCCTCGCGCCGTCGACCGCTATCGCGGGATCCCGCCTTTCCACGAGACGCGCCGCTACGTGTCGCGCGTGCTCGGGGACTTCGGCTCGTAAGCGGCGGATGGCAACCAGCAGCCTGAGAGCCGTGCGCGCCACGCCGCCCAGCGGCGGCGCGGTGATCTCCATCCTCGACCGCTATCTCCTCGCCGAGTGCGTGGGGCCCTTCGGCTTTGCGCTGGCCGCCTTTCTGCTCTTCGAATTCATCAACTTCTTCTTCTTGGCCGCGGACTACATCATCAACGCGCACGCTCCGGTCGGCCTGGTGCTGCGCTTCCTGGTCTTCCGCGTTCCGCTGGTGATCCCAATGGCGGCCCCCTTCGCCTGCCTCTTCGCGACGATGATGGCCTTCGGACGCCTGGCCGCAGACAACGAGATCACGGCTCTGCGTACCAGCGGCGTGAGCTTCCTGCGCATCTCCGCGCCGCTCTTGCTGGTCGGCATCGTCATCTTCGTCTCGACGTATCTCATCAACGAACACATCACGCCATACACCGTCGACCTCTCCACGCGCTCCTTCTACCAGATCGTCTACCGCACGGCAACGCTTCCCGTAGAGCCGCAGTTCTTTCGCCGCGATCCCGAAAGCGGACGGATCTTCTACGTCAATTCCATGGAAGCCGACGGACGAACGATGGACGGTGTGATGATCTTCGAGCCGGGAAAAAGCGACTTCTTCCAGAAGGTGACGACGGCGCAGCGTGCCTTCATCGAAAACGAAGAGCTGATCCTACAGAATACGCGCCAGGTTGCCTTCCGCCCCGACGGCACGGTGGCATACAGCGTAACCGGAAAGACCGTGACGGTCCCCTTGCCGCTGCAGGAGACCGCTTCGCAATTCCTCTCCACGTCCAATACCGATCCATACACGATGTCCTCGAAGCAGCTCGGCACCCAAGTCAACGCTATGAAGGCGCAGGGCCTGGGCGGTCCCTCCGTCGGCATCCTCGAGATCACGCTGGCGCAGAAGCTGGCCTACCCCTTCGGGGCGTTCATCGCCGTGCTGATCGGCATCCCCCTGGCCACGCGCTACGGTAAGAAAGGGCGCACGCTGGGCATCACGCTCTCGATCATCGTGCTCTTCGTCTACCAGCTTTTCATGGCGGCAATGGCTGCCCTCGGGCGCAACGGCGAGATCAATGCCTTCGCAGCCGCCTGGATCCCCAACGTTGTCACCGGCGTGGCCGGCGCCATCATGCTCTACATCGAGGACCGATAGGTGCGATTCGTCTCCCTGCTGCTGGCGGTCGTCTTTACTACCGTCTCGCTTCTCCCCGCACGTGCCGCGCAACGCACGAGCGCCTCCGCCGCATCCGTTGCACTCTCGGCATGCAGCATCGCGCAGGCGCTCCCCAGCGCCGCACCGGTCGAGTCGCCGGCATCATCGCCTTCCGCGTCGCCGTCGCCCACGGCCTCGCCCGGCGTGACGCCGCTGCCGTTCTCCCGCCCCGGACAGGGAGCCCCGATCCTGGTGCCAACGCTGCCCACGCCGACGCCGCCGTCGGCCACGCCGCCACCTCCGCCGACCCCCACGCCGGCGCCGACGGGCAGCCTCGGACCCGTCTTCCTCGTGCATCCCAGCCCCTTGCCATCGGGCGTCCCGCCGACGTCCGCGCCCACGATCCCGCCGGCGGGGGCCTCTCCGCTGCCGACGGAGATACCTTCGCCTGCCGGCCCCACGCCGATCCCCACGCTGGGACCCGACCAGGTAGCCGTCATTGCCGACCGCGTCAGCGGGACGAACACCGAGCATCAGCCCATGGATGCCGATGGGAACGTTCGCGTCTACTATCGCGACGTGATCCTCAGCGGCGAGCACGCTCACTACGACGGCGACCATACGATCACCATCACGGGAAGTCCCAGCCTGCGTAACCAGCGCGGCGACGCCGTCCTCAATGCGAAGCTGATCACGTTCGATACCGGCAAAGGCTTGGCAACGCTCACAGGAGGATCGGGAGCCACGACCGAGGGCGTGGAGCACGGCCGCCTTTACTACACGGGCGCGCGCATCGAAACGCTGCGCAGCGGTACGACGCACATCGAGCGATCGTCGTTCACCACCTGCGACGACCCCAAGGCCGGCTACCACTTCGAGTCGCGCTCGGCGGACATCTACCCCGGCGACAAGCTGGTGGCCCGCAAAGCGGTGCTCTATCTCGGCCTCATTCCGGTAGCCTACATCCCCGTGCTGGTGATAGGATTGGCACAGCGCACGTCGCGCGCGCTCAACAGCTCCACGCCGGAAATCGGCTACACGCAGACGACCGGCGTCTTTGCCAAGGAGCGGCTAGGCTTCTACCGCAGCGACGATTGGTATGGCTACTACGTCCTCAACTTCTTCCAGAAGCTGGGCATGGAACTGGGCTACGTGGCCTTCTACCAGCGCAAGGACAACCGGCGCAGCGGCTCGATCAACTTCGACGACTTCAACTACAATAAGCTCAGCGGAGGTCAGAAGCGCTACAACCTCTCGATCAACGACAACGAGAATTTCTCGCAGCACTTGCGCGGCAACTTCGCCTTCACGTACAACGGAAACTACGGCCCATTCGTCTACCTCCCGCCGTCTTTCTCGCTGAACTCCAGCGTCTCGTACGCAGGAACGCACGCCCAGGAGAACTACACGTTCTCCCGCTACCAGTCCGGAAGTCAGCAGTCGAACACGTCCTACGGCTTCACCGATAGCCGCCAGCTGACCCCGCGCGTCAGCCAGCAGGTCAATATCAGCCAATCTTCCAACCGCAACGAGCTCTTCTCTTCAGGGAACACCGACGATCTGCACGTCAATACGCTCACGCACATCACGGGGCAGGCGTTCGACACCGACATCACCATCGACAAGACGAATCAGACGTTCCTCTCCGGCATCGACAAGCTCCCCGAGATCTCGCTGCGCCCGCATCTGCGATCGTTCGCGCACTTCCCCTACTCGGTGAACTTCATCGTCGGGCGCTATCACGAGTTTCCGGACGGAGTCGAAACCAGTAAGGAAGAGGCCAACCTCTCGCTGGGGCCGATCTACTACCGCATCTTCAACAACACGGACTTCGACATGGGCGTGAACGTTCGCCAGGATCGCTACGGTACGGGGGACGAGAAAGCGCAGGTCACGCAGAACATGTCGCTCTCCTCCACGTTCGGGCGCCACGTCACCAACTCGCTGAGCTACAACGAAGTCAATACCAACGGCAACCGCTTCGGACCGTTTCAGACACTCGACGTGCTGGGCGGGAACTCGTCATCGGCGCAGGACGTGCTGCGCGTCTTCAACGAGAGCTACTACAACCTCACGCTCTCGACGGGGACGAGCTTCAACCACATCGCCCAGCCGGTGTCGTATCAGCTGACACTGCGGCCCTTCAGAGCGGCCTACGTCCAGCTCGGCGGTTCCTACGATCCGAGCTTCTCGAAGTTCGGGCCTACCAACGTGCAAGTGGCAACACCCTTCGGCCACGACAGCGAGATCCAGTTCTCGGCCAATCTCTTCTACGGCGGCGTCTTCGGCCAGCGAGGCATCCTCGACAAGGCCATCTACTACCGCCATATCGTCGGCGACTGTTACGAGATCCAGCTCAGCTACCGTCAAGATCTCAAAGAGTTCGACGCCACGATCAACCTGCTGGCCTTCCCCAGCCGGGCGGCGAACTTCGGGATCAATCAGAACGGCCCAATCATTCCACAGAGCTTCACCTACGGCGGATAGCGCCGCGAGGCATAGCGTACTCAGGGACTCCCTAGGGCTTGCGGGCGCGGGAGAGATCGCCGGCAAGGTCTCGATAGAGGGCACGGCCCGCTCGCGCGACCAGCTCCATCACGCGAAAGAGGCCGTCGCCCGAGAGCGTGATCGCCTGCCACTCGACGCCGGCATGACGGTGGACCAGCGAATAGGTATCGTTCTCGAGTTGATAGATCGCGAACTCGTTCGACTCGGCTACGAGCGTCGAGCGCTCGAGGGTGGCGCGGTCGAGGGTGGTCAGGAGCTGCATGGCGTGCTGCCTCCGTTATGTCGTGTCGAGATGCGTTGATCAGGGCGCGTTGATGACCTCTCCGCCGCTGATGAAGGCTGCCGGATCCGAGACCTGATCGGCGCCGGCCGGTTTGTAGATCTGCTGATCGAACGTCGCGGTCGTCAGCAACGGCTGACTGAACGACGTATCACTGATACCCGTGGCGCCCAGAGCGTCAATCGGCGACGTCGTAGCGGCATCCAGCGTGAAGAAGTTGAAATACCACGTCTGCTGCGGGGTGGTGGTCGGCACGGGATTGGGAAGACCCGAGGGGGCTGGTGTCGTGCTGGGGGAGGGACCAGGCGAGGGCGAGGCCGGGCTTGGCAGATAGAAGAGCGCGCGCGGGAAGAGCACGCTGAATTCCGTTCCCTGACCGTTGTCGTTGGGCGTCAGTTGGACGATGCCCGCGGGAATCGGCGGCTGGTTGACGCGAACGCTGTTGGGGCCGCCGCCGGGAATCGTATAGTACTGCAGGAGCGCCGCCTGGGCGGTCCCAGGGGCGGGTCCGGTCACCTGGAACGCGAAGGAGAAGTTTTGGTAGCTGCCCGTGGACTGCGCGTTGGCGTACGGGGTGATGCCGGACCCGGTGGTGTTGAAGACGATGAGGTACTGATACTTCTGGAAGTTCATCACACCGGAAGTGCGGAAGCGAACCAGCATGTAGCCCGCCGGAATGCCGACGTTTGGATTGCTGCCCGGAGGCAGCGTGACGATTTTTCCGCAGGCACCGAGCGCCAAAGCCGCCGCAACCACGAGGACTCCAAACCAACGTAGCATGTCTACCTCTCGCCCACTCGAGGCCACCGCCCGCATCGTTGCGCCTGCAGCGGCGATCTCGCTTGTCTTACCGGCCCTCGCGGCCGTCCTTCTCGCGGCGACGTTTCCGAAGATCAACGCGGCGTGGCTTGGCCCCGTCGCGCTCGCCCCGCTGTTCTGGCTGTGGCGACGCTGCTCCTGGAAGGCCGCGTTCTTTACTGGCTGGTATGCAGGGACGCTCTTCTTCCTGCTCACCATGGCGTGGATCGGCACCTCGATCGGCGAATACGTCGGCGCACTCGAACCCGTCGTCGTCGTGCTCTTCGCGCTCATCGAGGGTCTCTTCTTCGGCGCCGCCGGCGCCGCGTGCGCACGACTCTCGGCGACCCGCACCGCGCTCTGGCCGCTCGGCTGCGCTGCGATCTGGACCCTGGCGGAACTGGCGCGCGGCGGTGGTCCCGTCGGCGTTCCCTTCGGCTTGCTCGGCGATGCGCAGGCCTCCACGTTCTTCGCGGCGACCGCCGCCTATCTCGGCGTCTACGGCATCTCGTTCGTTCTCGCGCTCATCGCTGCCGCCGTGGCCGAGCTCTTCTCCGCCCGGACACGCCGCGGCGCCGCCGCATGGATCGTTGGATCGCTCCTGATCTCCGGCGCCCTCTGGCTGGCTTGGCCGGCGCGCACCCACGTCTCCACGCCGACGATGCGCGTCGCCGTCGTGCAAGGCAACATCTCGCAGGACGTCAAGTGGAGCCCCCAGTTCTTCTGGCGCGAGCTGGACCGCTACGAACGCGACACGCTTGCCGCAGTGCCCGCCGATCCCTCGCTGATCGTCTGGCCGGAGACGGTGGTCACCACGTTCCTCAACCAGAGCCCGGTGGTGCAGCGGCGCCTCTCTCATCTCGCACGGCGCGCCGGCGGAGCACTGCTGATCGGCACCGATAGCCGCACGGGGAGCCGTCTGGCCAATCAGATGTGGGACTACGGCCCGAACGGCGACCTCAACGCAATCTACACCAAGCGCAATCTCGTGCCGTTCGCCGAGTATCTGCCGTGGGAATCGGCGCTCGGGAGGATCTCGCTCTTCGATCCCGTCTCGCGTTTTTCGGCTGGAACCAGTTCCGTGGTCTTCCGTGACGCGCCGCTCCCCTACAGCGCGCTGATCTGCTACGAAAGCGCCTTCCCACGCGACGCCTGGGAGATGATGCGCGCGGGCGCACAGGTGCTGGTGGTCGCTACGGATGATGCCTGGTTCGGGACTTCCGCGGGGCCATACCAGCATGCCGAGCTCGCGCGTTTGCGTGCCGTGGAGGAAGGCGCCTACGTCGTACGCGCGGCCGCCACCGGCATCTCGGGCATCATCGCCCCCGACGGTACGTGGCGCACGCGCATCCCGCTCGACGTCGAGCGCGCCGAGATCGGCGCAGTCGGACCACCAACCTGGACCGCGTACCGCACGCTCGGTCCGTTGGGGCCGCCTATCCTCGCGCTGTTGGCCTTGGCCGCTGCACTCGCAACGCGGCGGCGCCCGGCATGAACGCCCGCACGCGCACCAAACGGCTCGCGGCCGCCGCGGTGCTGGTGCTGGCGGCGGTCATCGCCGCCGTCGTCTACCGCGCTGGGCTCAATGAGATTCCCCCGCCTCCCAGCGGCTCCACCGTGCTGGAGCAGGCCATCGGTATCGGCACGCGCGGCACGCAGAACGCTTGGCGCTTCAGAGCCAAGCGCATCGTGACTTCGGCCGACGGCAGCCTAACCACGCTGGAGGACGTCGAGAGCGCGGCGCTCTACAAGAACGGCAAGGTCTACCTGAAACTGCATGCCGACCGCGTCTCCGTCAACACGCGCACGCGCGATCTGACGGTGAGCGGCCATGTTCAACTGCAGGGCGCCAACGAGCCGATCGTGCGAACGCTGCAGACCGACGTCATCACGTGGAACAATGCGCTCCAGCTGCTCTCGATCCCATCGGCGACCACGCTCACCTCTCAAGGTGACCGCCTGACGATCGGCAACATGCAGTGGAACGTCGCGACGGGACGGATCACCCTCAACAAGATCGACGGCACCGCGAAGATGTAACCGCGGCGCCGCCGGATCGTCGCTCTTCATCGCGCGGGATCGCGCTAGGTGCGCTTTCCTTCCTCGATGAATCGCTTCACTTTCTGCCCGCCTTTGTGGCCGATCTCTTCGTAGAATGTTGGGCCGTATTTTTCTTTCGTAGCTTCGCCGCCCTTACGGCCGATCGCCTCGTAGAACTCGGCGCCGTACTTGGCCTTGACGGTATCGCCGCCTTTTTTGCCGGCTTCGCGTACCGTCATCCCTCCGCCGCTGGGGCGTCCTTTGATCGTAGCCATAGCCTCGTCTCCTCTTCTGCTAGCCGGTTGGCATCCCTTACCCACGATGCGGCGCCTCTAACTTCCCCGCGGGAGGCGGAGGCATAGGCCTTTGGGTCCAACCCTGGACTTCATGCTCTCGACCATCTTCCGCGGCGCCCATGTCTACGACGGCAGCGGCAGCCCGCCTCAGGCCGTCGATGTAGCGACGTACGGTGATCGCGTCGCCTTGATCGGGCGGCTGGAGGAGCGGGACGCCCGCGAGATCGTCGACTGCACGGGGCTGGCGCTGGCGCCGGGGTTCATCGATGTCCACAGCCACACCGACGAGCTTTGGCTGGCGGAGCCGCGCGTGGAATCGAAGCTGCGCCAGGGGGTGACCACGGAAATCGGCGGAAACTGCGGTTTCTCCGCCGCGCCCCTGGTGCACGACGCGCTGCGGCGACAGCGAGCGGAACATCTGAAGGCCTACGGCATCGAGCTCTCCTGGAGCACGATGGACGAGTTCCTCGCTTTGGTGGAGCGCGAGCGCCCCGCCGTCAACGTCGCCACGCTGGTTGGTCTGGGCACCACGCGCGCAAACGTCGCCGGCGACGATCCGCGGCCGCTGGATCGCGGGCAGAGCACGGCGCAAGAACGGCTGGTGCGTGAGGCGGTGGAGGCTGGGGCGTTGGGTGTCTCCAGCGGCTTGATCTATCCGCCGGGCTCGCATGCCACGACGGAGGAGTTGACGGCCATGGCGCAGGCGGCAGCCGCGGCAGGCGCCCCGCTCTACGCGACGCATCTGCGCTCCGAGTCCGATGCGGTAGAGGAGGCCGTCGACGAGGCGCTGCGTATCGGCCGCGCGGCGGGCGTCACCGTTCAGCTCTCCCACCACAAGGCATGGGGCAAGCGCAACTGGGGACGCGTCCATCGCACGCTGCGGATGATCGATGCCGCACGCGACGCGGGGGAGCCCGTCTTCGCCGATGCCTATCCGTATCTGGGCGCATGGACGGAGCTGGCGCAGATCCTTCCCCCCGGCAGTCGCATCGGAGGAGTAGAGGCAACGCTGGAGCGGCTGCACGACCCCGCAGAGCGGGCGGGCATCGCACTAGCCGTCGAGCTGATTTGGCAGGGACGCTGGAACGAGATCCTGATCAGCGACGTCGCCTCCGCACGCAATGAGGAGCTGGCCGGGCTGCGCTGCGACGAGCTGGGGCGGCGCTGGGGTATGCAGCCCGTGACTGCGGCCTTGCAGCTCCTGTGCGAAGAGCGGCTCACCCCCGCAGCGATCTTCTTCGAGATGACGCAGAGCGACGTTGACGCGATCTTCTCCGCGCACTTTGTGGCCGTGGGCAGTGACGCAGCGGGGCGCGCGCTGTGCGGAGTGACGGCGCACGGTCTCCCGCACCCGCGCGCATTCGGCACGTTCCCACGCGCGGTCGGCCGCTATAGCCGCCGCCGGCGCATCTACGATCTCGCCGAGGGCGTGCGCCGCGCCACGTCGCTCCCGGCGGCGATCTTCGGATTGCGCGGGCGAGGGCTGATCGAACGCGGCGCCTTCGCCGATCTGCTGCTCTTCGACGAAGAGGCGCTGATCGACCGCGCGACGTACGAGGAGCCGACGCTGCTCTGCGAAGGGATTCGCGCGCTCTATGTGAACGGTGTCTGCGTGTTGCGCGACGGCACGTTCACGGGTGAGCGACCTGGACGCGTCCTGCGATATACGTGAGGAACCACCGCATGCCGCTGACCGAGACCGCCGCCCGCCTACGCACGCTCTGGCACGAGATCGCCGCGGCCGCGCGAGGCATAGCTCCCTCTGCGGGAGTCCCGGAACTCAACGGACGCCAATCGCAGCGCCTGCGCGATGAGCTGCAAGCTTGCCTAGAGGAGCGCGACGGAGAGATCGCCGCGCGGGCCCGCGCGGCGCAGGCTGGGCGCGTCTACCTCTCGCTCAGCGCCGAAGGGCGCGAGCGCTTCCTGCGCACCGTGGCCTCGTTCGACGCCGATCGCAAGCGCATCGACGACCTCGCGGCACAGATGCGCGACGCCGCCGAACCCGCACAGCGCCGCCGGATCGAGGCCTCGCTGCGCCGCGCGCTCGAACCGCCGCGCGTTCAGCTGCTGCGCCGCTTCAACAGTCTCCCTGAAGGAGTAAAGTTTCTCGTCGATCTCCGCGCCGATCTCCTCGATCTCGCAAGCGATGACGTTGACTTGCGTGCCCTCGAACGGGATCTGAAAGATCTCTTGGCATCATGGTTCGACGTTGGATTCCTGGAGTTGCGGCGCATCACGTGGGATTCGCCGGCGGCGCTCCTTGAGCGGCTGGCGAACTACGAGGCGGTGCACGAAATGCGCGGCTGGCCGGACATCAAGAACCGTCTCGACGCCGACCGCCGCTGCTTCGCGTTCTTCCATCCGCTGATGCCGGCCGAACCGCTGATCTTCATCGAAGTTGCGCTGGTCGACGAGCTCTCCGGCGAGATCGCCGCACTGCTCGACCAGCGCGCGCCGCTCGGCATGGCGGTAACGGCTAGTCACGCGATCTTCTACTCGATCTCGAACTGCCAACGCGGCCTGGCAGGCATCAGTTTCGGCTACGCGCTCATCAAGCGTGTCGTCGACGTGCTCTCCAGCGAGTTGCGCAGCCTCAAGACATTCTCCACCCTCTCGCCGATCCCAGGCTTCCGCGCATGGCTCGAGCACGCCGACGAGAAGGCGGCCGGGGACAACTCGCCCCACACCTTGCGCGCGATGCTCGCGAAACGCTCGTGGTACCGGGACCCCGAAGCTGCCGAGGCACTGCGCGAGCCGCTCATGCGCTTGTGCGCCCACTATCTGCTCGAAGAGCGTCGTCCGGGCACCAACCGCGCACTCGACCCTGTCGCGCACTTTCATCTAAGCAACGGAGCGCAGGTAGAGCGCATCAACTGGCTGGGCGATCTCTCCTCACGCGGCATGCGCGAGTCGGCGGGCATGATGGTAAACTACCTCTACCGGCTGGACCAGATCGACGAGAACCACCAAGCCTACGCGGAGCGCGGCGAGATCGCCGCGTCGAATGCCGTCAGGCGCCTGCGCAAGCGCTGAGCGCGCGCCGCTCCGAGGCCGCAACATGCTCGCTCGACCGATCCCTCGCTACCCGCTGAACGATGGAGCGGCACGCTGCAGGAGTTCAACGCCGCGTCCGCTAGAATAGCGGCAACGCGAACGTGGCCAAGGGGGTTCAGCGCGTGGCTGAAACGTCGGGCGATCTTGCATCTGGACACGGGCGCGGCATGGAGAAGCGCGTCTCGACGCGAAGTCGATGAAGTCGGCCGCTGGACGAATGATCGTCACCGATTGGCCCGAGCGCCTAACGCCTCGCAACAAGCTCATACTAGGCCTCTGCGGCATTCTCGCACTGATGGTTCTGATACTCGTGGCCGACCTCGTCGAGAGGTCGAGACAAGAGGCTGACTTCGGGCGCGCTATGACGCGTCTGGTTCCTGAGCGCGCCCTGACCAGGCAGGCCAT
>SCQY01000266.1 GCA_004298665.1 bacterium
CTGATTTCGCTGGCGGCGATGGCCCCGGGAGGTACGGGGCGGGTGGCGAAAGGTTTCTCTCTTGACGAAGGAGAGGAGCCTATGAACCGTACGCGACTCGATAGTTTTGGCGCCAAAGACACGTTGAACGTCGGCGGCCGCTCGCACACCATCTATCGGCTCGACGCCCTGGCAAAGAAGGGTGTCGGCCATGTTTCGCGGCTGCCGTACTCGCTGAAGATCCTGCTGGAGAGCCTGCTGCGCAATGAGGATGGAGTCTCCATCACCAAGGATGACGTCGCGGCGCTGGCGGGCTGGGATCCCAAGACCATCGGTCAGCGCGAGATCGCATTCCGTCCTGCGCGCGTCCTGCTTCAGGACTTCACCGGCGTACCGGTGGTGGTGGATCTTGCGGCGATGCGCGACGCGATGGCGGCCATGGGCGGCGATCCCACGCAGATCAATCCGCTGCAGCCGGTTGAGCTGGTCATCGATCACTCCGTGCAAGTCGACTACTACGGTTCGGACGACGCATTCGCCAAGAACGCGGAGATCGAGTTCCAGCGTAACCGCGAGCGTTACGAGTTCCTCAAGTGGGGGCAGGCGCGCTTCGACAACTTCCGCGTCGTCCCGCCGGATACCGGGATCGTGCATCAGGTCAACCTGGAGTATCTGGCGCGCGTGATCTTTGACCAGAACGGCGAAGCCTATCCGGATTCACTCGTGGGCACCGACTCGCATACCACCATGGTCAACGGTTTAGGCGTCGTCGGTTGGGGCGTGGGGGGCATCGAAGCCGAGGCTGCCATGTTGGGGCAGCCCATCTCGATGCTGATCCCGGAGGTGGTGGGGTTCCGTCTCTCGGGTAAGCTCCCTGAAGGTGTCACGGCCACGGACCTGGTGCTCACGGTGACGCACATGTTGCGGAAGAAGGGCGTCGTCGGAAAGTTCGTCGAGTTCTACGGGCCGGGGCTGGCGAACCTCACCGTTGCCGACCGCGCGACGCTGGGCAATATGTCGCCGGAGTACGGCTCCACCATCGCCATCACACCGATCGACGCGCGCACGCTCGAGTACCTGCGACTGACGGGGCGCAGCGAGGAGCATCTTGCGCTGGTCGAGACGTACGCGAAGGCGCAGGGTCTCTTCCACCAGGAAGGCGACCCCGAGCCGATCTTCAGCGACACGATCGATCTCGACCTCGCCGCCGTCGAGCCCACGATCGCCGGGCCGCGACGTCCGCAGGACCGCATCGCCTTGCGCCAGGCCAAATCCGCCTTCCTCTCGCTCATGGACGAGTTCGAAGCGGCGCGCGCTGCCAAGGCTTCCAAGAACGGCGGCGCCGCCGTCGCCGTGGCGCCGGGAACACGCCGCGCCGCGAAAGTGTCGTTTGCAGGCACGCAGTTCGATCTCTCCGACGGCGCCGTCGTGATCGCCGCGATCACCAGCTGCACCAACACGTCGAATCCCGCCGTGCTGATGGCCGCGGGGTTGGTGGCGAAGAAGGCCAACGCTCTCGGGATCAAGACCAAACCGTGGGTGAAGACCTCGCTCGCTCCGGGGTCCAAAGTCGTCACCGACTATCTCATCGCGGCGGGCCTCGATAAGGAGCTCGACGCGCAGGGCTATCAGCTGGTCGGCTACGGCTGCACGACCTGCATCGGCAACTCGGGGCCGCTTGCCGATCCCATCGCCCAGGCAGTCGACGCCAACGACATCGTGGTAGGCGCCGTGCTCTCAGGGAACCGCAACTTCGAGGGGCGCATCCACTCGCAGGTGCGTGCCAACTATCTCGCCTCACCGCCGCTGGTAGTTGCCTACGCGCTAGCCGGACGGATGGACGTCGATCTGGTCAAGGAGCCGCTGGGCGTCGGGAAGAACGGCCAGCCGGTCTTCCTGCGCGATGTATGGCCCAGCAACAGCGAGATCCAGGATTTGATTCAGCGTCATGTCACGGGCGAGGCCTTCCGCAAGGAGTACGCCGAAGTCTTCAAGGGCGACAAGCGCTGGCAATCGATCGATGTCGCCGGCTCCGACATCTACAATTGGCAGAGCGACTCGACCTACGTGCAGAATCCGCCGTACTTCGTGGACATGCCGGCGACGCCGCCGGCCCTGCACGATCTGGCAGGGGCGCGTGCGCTGGCTGTGCTCGGCGACAGCGTGACCACCGATCACATCTCGCCGGCGGGCAACATCGCCAAGAGCAGCCCGGCGGGAACGTATTTGCTCGCGCACGGCGTCGAGTCCAAGGACTTCAACTCCTACGGCTCGCGACGCGGCAATCACGAAGTGATGATGCGCGGCACCTTCGCCAATATCCGGTTGCGCAACGCGCTCGTGCCGGGCGTCGAAGGCGGGTTCACGCGCTATCTTCCCACGGGCGAGCAGATGTCGATCTACGACGCCGCCATGCGCTACGAGAAGGACGGGACGCCGCTGGTGATTCTGGCCGGTAAGGAGTACGGCAGCGGCAGCTCGCGCGACTGGGCGGCGAAGGGAACGTACCTGCTGGGCGTCCAGGCCGTGATCGCCGAGAGCTTCGAGCGCATCCACCGCTCGAACTTGGTGGGCATGGGCGTGCTCCCGCTGCAGTTCGTCGACGGTCAGAGCACGAGCTCGCTGGGCCTCACCGGCGAGGAGACCTTTGCCGTCCAGGGCATCGCCAGCGGCCTCGCGCCGCGCCAGCGTCTGAAGGTGACGGCTGCTGGCACCGGCGGGAAGACCACTTCCTTCGAAGTGCTCTGCCGCATCGATACTCCCGACGAGGTGGAGTACTATCGCCACGGCGGCATCCTGCAGTACGTGCTGCGTCAGCTCGCCGGAAAAGGCTAGAGACGCGGACTCGGAAAGCGCAGAAAAGGCGAAGGAGGACGGCCGCCGGCCGTCCTCCTTCGTTTTTTCCCGTGGACTAGAGCTTACACTTGACTTCGGAGAGCGGGCGGTAGGCCTCTTCTCCGGGGATGACCTTCATGATCTTGTAGTACGCCCAGGGTGTCTTGACTTGTGATGCCGGAAGCACCTCGGCGAGATACATATCGTGGATCAAGAGGTGGTCCTGTGGGCGCATGTAGCCGTTGCGGGCGAAGAAGTCGCTGAACTTCAGTCCGTCCAACTGCTTGCCCACCGCATCGGCATCCGTGGTACCGGCCCGCTTGACGGCCGCGAGATACTGGCGAACCGCCGAGTAGTTTGCCATCTGCACGAAGTTGGGCGGCACGCCGTTGTTCTTGGCCATGAATCGCTTGGCAAAGACCATCGCTTGAACGAACGCGTCGCCGCGGCGGACGACCTGTATAGGCCTTTGAGGTACGACGGCGAGTGGTCGTTTCCTAGGAGTGCGTCAGCGAGACGAAGTCGACACTCTGCGTGGCCAAGATGCTCTCGGCGACGGCCAGCGTATCGACAGGGTCGCCTGCGATGACCGGCAATGAGCCCACGGCATTCTTGATGGCGGCGGCATAGCGCGCCGGCGCCTCCACGTTGAGCGCGTCGACGCTTTCGTGAGCGAGGGCGCGCGCAAAGGCGAGCGTCTCCTCGTGCGCAGCTCCGCCCTCCGTGGGATCGGTGCCGGAGATGCGGAAGATCACGGGGAGGTCCGGACCGAGCATGCGGCGGATGGCGCGCAGGATCTCCATGCCGAAGCGCCTGCGCCGCGCAGCATCGCCTCCCCAGTCGTCGCTGCGGCGATTGGTGAGCGGCGAGAGGAACCGGTCGATCAGGGAGTCAGCGGATGCCGTCACTTCGACGCCGTCGAAGCCGAGCTGCGATGCACGAAAGGCGCCGCGGGCGAAGAGGGCGACCGTTTTCCAGATATCCTCCTCGCTCATCTCGCGCGGCTCGCCATCCGCATGGGTTCCGTCTGCGTAGCGCCCGGCATGGGAGAGCTGGAGGGCGATGCGCCCGCCGGCCGCGTGTACTTCCTCCGCCACGCGGCGCAAGCGGAGTGCATCGCTTTGTTCGTTGATGAGACCGTCGCGGCCGCCCGCGGCACCGGCGCGATCGACGGCCGAGCCCTCAGTGATGATCAGCCCTGCGCCGTCGCGCACGCGCTCGGCGTAGAAGGCGCCCAGCACCTTACCGTCATCGTCGCGCGCCTCGAAGCCCAGGCGCACCGATCCCATCACGATGCGGTTGGGAACGGCCAGCGTTCCGATGCGCCCGGGGCGGTTGACATCCTCAAACACGCGAGAATATCTTCCTAGATCTCATCGGCGTCTTCTTCGCGTTGCGAACCCGCGGACATTCAACGCGTGACGACGAGCGACGAGTTCTGCCCGCCGAAGCCAAACGCGTTGACTTGGAACGAAGAGAAGATCAGCGAACGCGGCTGCCCCGTCACGACCTCGAACTGGGCGGCGGGGTCGACGTGCTGCGTGCCGAGCGTCTGGCTGACGAGACCGTGCTCCATGCCCACGATGCCGGCGATGAGCGACATGGCGCCTGAAGCTGCCATGCTGTGTCCCATGTGGCCTTTGAGCGAGGTAACGGGAGGCACGTTCGCCGCCCGGCCATAGATGCGGTTGATCGCCCGCAGCTCAGCGGCATCGCCTACAACGGTGGCGGTGCCGTGGGCGAAGACGGCAGCGGGGGCCTGACTTGGAGTCAGTGCGGCGTCGTCGAGCGCGCGGCGCATCGCCAGCGCCTCCCATTCGCCGCTTGGCTCAGGTGAGGTGATGTGGTAGGCGTCCGCAACCTGACCGTATCCGCGAATGCGCGCCAACACGTGCGCGCCGCGAGCTCGAGCGTGCTCGATGTGTTCGAGCACGAGCATAGCAGCACCGTTGCCCATCACAAAGCCGTCCCGTTCGGCGTCGAAGGGCCGTGAAGCCAGAGATGGGTCCGGGTTGCGCGAGAGGGCACCGGCGCGCGTTAGGCTCTCGTAGACGAGGTCGCAGAGTAAGTCTTCCGTGCCGCCGGCGATGGCGAGGTCGACTTCTCCGCGCTCGATCATCCGAGCGGCGATGCCGATGGCATCGAGTGACGACGCGCATGCGTTGCTCACGGTGAGTTGCGGTCCGTGGAGGCGATAGTGGAGGGAGACGCGCGCCGCGGGCATGTTGGGGATGACCAGAGCCATCAGTTTAGGGGGAACGCTCTTCTGGCCCTCGCGCAGATACGCGGTCTGGGCTGCCGTGATGAAGGGGAAGCCGCCCATCGTGTTGCCGAGTACCACCGCGGTGCGCAACGCGTCCAGCGGCTCGGCCGATGCCTGCCGCACGGCTTCGTCGGCGGCGATCAGCGCGTAGTGCGTGAAGCGGTCGGCGTTGCGCAGCGCGCTAGACGGCAGAGGGCTGTGCTCGAGAAATGCGTCGGGCACGGCGGCCCAGAGGCGGTTCCCGCTGAGTCCCTCGCCACTGGGGATGGGGCTGATGGCGCATACGCCCCCGATCACCCCTCTCCAGAATGTCTCGACATCATGGCCGACGGGGGAGATCACCCCCAAGCCCGAGACGGCCACATGATCCATCGATGGTACTCCTCGTCCGGCAGCGAATCGACCGGGCCTGTGCTTGTGTTCTGCTCGACGAAGTTCGCACGGCAACCGGCGCAGCCCCGCACGTGTTCCATCATGCACGGATGGATGCCCCTGTGACCCTCATCGATCGGCGCGAGCCCGACCCGCTCGACGCCTACTCGCGAACCGTCGTCGACGTCGTCGAGCGCGTGAGCCCCGCCGTGGTCGGCGTTCACACGCGGCGAGGCGGCGCCGGCAGCGGCGTCGTCTTCGCACCGGACGGCTTTGTCTTGACGAACAGCCACGTGGTCCGCCACGGCGGCGAGTTGGAAGTCGTGCTCCACGACGGTCGTTCCCTTCCCGCGCAACGCATTGGAGAGGATCCGCACAGCGACACCGCGGTCATTCGCGTTGCCGGGGACGCGCTGGCCAGCGCCGCGCTCGGGGATTCGTCCGAGCTGCGCGTGGGGGAGCTGGTGATCGCCATCGGCAATCCATTGGGCTTTCAGGCCTCGGTGACGGCCGGCGTGGTCAGTGCGCTGGGGCGGACGCTGCGCGCACAGACGGGGCGGCTCATCGAGAACGTCATTCAGACGGATGCCGCGCTCAACCCAGGGAACTCCGGCGGACCGTTGCTTGACGGTCGCGGGCGCGTGGTGGGCATCAACACGGCGATCATCGCGGGCTCGCAGGGCATCTGCTTCGCTATTCCCATCAATACCGTGACGTGGGTTGCCGGCCACTTGATGCGCGAAGGGCGCGTGCGGCGCGCATACCTGGGCGTCTCGGCGCAGAGCGTGCGCGTTGCTCCCGTGCTGGCTTCGCGTTACGGCCTAGACGATACACGGGGCGTGCAGATCACGGAGGTGCACGCCGACACGCCTGCCCATCATGCCGGGCTGCGCCCCGGCGACGTGATCGTGCGCCTCAACGGGCTGCGCATCAGGACGCCCGACGATCTCCAGCGCGTGCTCGGCGTCTACGTGCCCGAAGCCGGTCTCGACCTGGAGCTGCTGCGCGCCGGCGGGCGCCTTGCGGTCATCGTGGTACCCGCGGAGCTCCCCGGCTAGAGCACATCGCATTCATGCGGCAGTACGCTAGCCTTTTGGTGCCATCGTAGGCCCACTCGCCTCGCCCGGTGCTCCGCTAGCGACGTCGAAAGTTGCGCGATGTTCGTACTTGCGATGGTGGTCGCCTTCGCTGTGGGCGGGAGCAGCGTGATCGACCACGGTGACGGCTGCGACCCCCTTCCCGCGATCGCTGTCCAGAGCCTCACCGTCCTCACCCCGGGTGCTGCCGCCGTCGACCCGCAACACGCGCTGCTGTCCTTAAGCGTCCCGTTGCTGACTCCGCCGATCCGCGTGGTGATCGGTGGTGCGGGTCTGCGCTGGGAGAGCACCGTGTTGGAGCCCGTCCCCGCTGCGGGGTCCTTGCGGGCGGTCAGCGGCGACCAGGAGCGGCGCGGGACGGCGCTCCCGCCCCTGCGCCCTGGGACACGCTATGACGTTTCGGTGGGCTACGCCGAGCCGACGCCCGAAGGCTGCCTGCCTCCGCGGCCGTCCCTCGTCGGCGCCTTCTCCACGCCCTGATGAAGAAGAAACTAACTTTCATGTATAACTGAATATGGTGGAAAATACCTCACTCGGGGGATTCGCCCGAAGACGTGAACCGATACAATCGTCCTCACAGCACCATTTCACAACGTGACGAGAGGAGTAGACGATGTCGGCGCATGGCGTGGATGCTCGATTGCTGGAGGCCGGTTGGGCCTCCGATGCGCGCTGGGGCGGCATCCAGCGGCCCTACCGCGGGGAAGACGTGCTCAAATTGCGCGGATCCCTGCAGATCGAGTACACCCTGGCTCGCCGGGGCGCGGAGCGCCTTTGGAGCCTGCTGCACGGGGAACCATACGTGGCCGCGCTGGGCGCTCTCACCGGCAACCAGGCGGTTCAGCAAGTCAAGGCCGGGTTGAAGGCGATCTACCTCAGCGGCTGGCAGGTTGCGGCCGACGCCAACTTGGCCGGGCAGATGTACCCCGACCAGAGCCTCTATCCAGCGAACAGCGTTCCCAGCGTCGTTCAGCGGATCAATCGCGCCCTCCAACGCGCCGATCAGATCGATCACCTGGAGGGACGCGCCGGAGCCGAGTGGTTTGCGCCCATCGTGGCCGATGCCGAAGCCGGCTTTGGCGGCCCGCTCAACGTCTTCGAGCTCATGAAGTCGATGATCGAAGCGGGCGCCGCGGGCGTGCACTTCGAAGATCAGTTGGCTTCGGAGAAGAAGTGCGGCCATATGGGCGGCAAAGTGCTCGTTCCAACGGCGAGCGCTATCCGCCACCTGGTTTCCGCGCGGCTGGCCGCCGACGTCATGGGCGTGCCGACGCTTCTCGTGGCCCGTACCGACGCCAACGGCGCCCACCTGATCACCAGCGACATCGATCCCGCGGACAGCCGATTCCTCACCGGCGAGCGGACGCGTGAAGGTTTCTATCGGATGCGCGGCGGCTTGGACGCGGCAATCGCGCGCGGTTTGGCCTACGCGCCCTATGCGGATCTCATCTGGTGCGAGACCTCGGAACCCAATCTCCAAGAGGCGCAGCGTTTCGCCGAGGCGATCCACGCGAAGTTCCCCGGCAAGCTGCTGGCCTACAACTGCTCGCCGTCGTTCAATTGGAAGAAGAAGCTCGACGACGAGACGATCGCCACCTTCCAGCGGCGGATCGGTGAGCTGGGCTACAAGTTCCAGTTCGTGACGCTAGCCGGCTTCCATGCGCTCAATCACAGCATGTTCGAGCTAGCCCTCGAGTACGGCGAGCGCGGAATGGCCGCCTACTCCGAGCTGCAGCAGGCGGAGTTCGCCAGCGAAGCGCGCGGATATACGGCCACGCGTCATCAGCGCGAAGTCGGAACCGGATACTTCGATGAGGTGGCACAGGTCATCGCCGGCGGCGAAGCCTCCACGACAGCACTGCTTGGTTCCACGGAAGAGGAACAGTTCACCGCCGCCGTGATGGCATAGGGAATCTATCATCCGCGTCATCCCGTCGTTGCCAAGGGGCTCATGTACCGCAAGAGTACACAGCGCCCCTTGGCGCCTTGATCTGAATGCGGATCATAGATTCCCAGCGATCCCGCCGTTGCCGAGGGGCTCATCTACCGTGAAGCCGGTTGCAGGGTTCGTGCATGACGTGGTATCCTTGGAGCCACGATGTTCCGCTCGGCTAGCTTCCGACCGTCAATCCCGCCGCTTCGTTTCACGGAGCTGATTGGGTTGCGCATACTCGGATAGCCCTCGTCGAGAGGAAGAGAATCCTAGGACGCGCCGCTCGATCGAGCGGCGCGTCTTTCTTTTGTGATATGGAGTACACCATGCAGGATGTGACGCTTCTCGGCGCCGGGAAGCTGGGCTCGGCGCTGCTGCGCGGCTGGCAACGCGCGGGGCGTCTGCCGGGGCGCGCCGTCACCAAGAGCGAGGCCACGGCCGGCATGGTGCGCGAATGCTTTCGTATTCCCGCGGGGACCTCTATCGATGAAGCCCTGGTTGGAACGCGCACGATCATCGTGGCCGTCAAGCCGCACCAGTGGCCGGAGGTCGCCGGGACCCTGGAGGCGTGGGGGGACGGCGGGGGCACGCTGGTGAGCGTAATGGCCGGCGTCGACTGCGATGCGCTGCGACGCCGCGTGTCCGACCGCGTGGACGTGGTGCGCGCAATGCCCAACGTGCTCTGTTCGTTCAACGAGGGGGTGACGGCGGTTGCCGACGGCGCCCCGGCGCACGTGCGGGCGCTCTTCGCACCGCTGGGAACCGTGCTCGACGTGCCGGAGGGGAGCCTCGACGCCTTCACCGCACTGACGGCCTCAGCGCCCGCGCTCGTGCTGCGTTTGATGGAAGGCTTTACCGATGCGGCGCTTGCGCTGGGGCTGCCCGCGGACAGTGCTCAAGCCGTGGCCGCGCAGGTTTTCCGCTCGACGGGCGCCTGGCTGGCGCAGAGCGGGGAACATCCCGCCGTCCTGCGCAAGCGCATCACCACGCCCGGGGGGTGCACGATCGCTGGACTCATGGAATTGGAGCGGGCGCGCTCGGCTGTTGGTTTTGCCGATGCGTTGCTGGCGACGGCGCGGCGCGCGAGCGAACTCGGGGCTACGAAATCCGTGCTACCGAAGTCGTAGGGCGGCGAGAGAGGCGTCGCGTAGTATACCCGGGTGGCTGCCGAAACCGTTTCCCAACACGACGAGGATGATAGCGAGCTCACGCGTCTCCTTGGGGCATATATCGCATGTGCTACCGGTTGGCTCGTGCTGTCGACGGCCGTCGGCATCATCGTCGCCTTCAAGTTCGCCTATCCGGAGTTCCTGACCAACCCTTACTTCTCGTTCGGCCGGCTCCGGCCCATCCACACGAACGATACGTTCTACGCATGGGCAAGCGTCGCGCTCGTAGGCTTGGTGTTCTACGTCGCCTGCAAGACCTGTGCGACGCGCTTGTACAGCATCAAACTAGGGTGGATCACGCTGGCGCTGTTCAATATTGCTGCGGTCCTCGGAACGATCGCCCTGGATATTGGCTTCAATAACGGAGATCAGGAATATCGCGAGTGGATCTGGTGGATCGAGGCGCTCCTCCTCATTGCCATCCTGACTGCCGCCTACAATCTCATCATGACGGTCGCCAGGCGCAAAGACGATGACATCTACCTCTCCAACTGGTATACGATGGGCGGCATCATCTGGACGCTCATCCTCTCGATCGTCGCCTTCATTCCTTTGTATCAGTACGGTTTAGGGCAAGTGGCGGTGCAAGGCTTCTTCATGCACAACGCCGTCGGCATGTGGTTCACTCCGCTTACGCTGGGGCTCTTCTACTACGTGCTGCCCAAGCTGCTCAACCGCCCGATCTACTCGTACGCTTTGGGCGTCCTCGCGTTCTGGACGAATCTCGTCTTCTATCCGATCATCGGCGCCCACCATTTCATCTTCAGCCCGCTGCCGTGGTGGCTGCAGACGCTAGCCATCGTCTTCAGCGTAGCGATGCTCGTGCCGGTCTGGGCAGGCAGCGCGAACTTCCTGCTGACGATGCGCGGGCGCTGGGAGCAGGTACGGCGCTCGTATGCGCTGCCGTTCGTCTTCGTGGGCGTGCTGGGCTACCTGCTGGGATCGACGCAGGGAACCTTCGAAGCGTTTCGCTCGCTGCAGGCCGTCTGGCATCTCACGAACTTCACCGTGGGCCACTCGCACCTGACGATGTATACGTTCATCACCTTCGGGATCTGGGGCGGCATCTACGCCTTGGTGCCTCGCGCCACCGGGCGCGCTCCCTCGCTCATGCTGACCGGTCTGCACTTCTGGCTCGCCACGGTCGGCATGACGATCTACATTCTGGCACTCTCCATCGGCGGTACGATCCAGGGCTTGGTGTGGATGAGCGGCGCGCCGTTCATCGACTCGGTGACGGCTATCGCGCCGGATTGGCTGTGGCGCTCGATCGGCGGATCGCTGATGTTCATCAGTCACCTCGTCTTCGCGTGGAACGTATGGATCATGCTGGGCGGCGGTGAGCGTGTGGCCAGCCGCATCGAGCCGATCAAGGAGGCGGCCTGATGAATCGCGACGGCCGCCTTCTCGCCATCGCCGGAGGATCGGGGCTGGTTTACCTCGTGCTGGCGACCTTGATGGGCGTGCTTCCGGGTATGGCGCTCTCGAGAACCGCACCGGGGCCGGGCGTCACGCCGTTGACTGCGGAGCAGCAGGCCGGGCGCGCGGTCTACATCGCCGAAGGCTGCTCCTACTGCCACACCCAGCAAGTACGGCCGCTCGCGATGGACAAGGTCTTCGGCCGTCCGTCGGCGCCGGGAGACTACGCGTATCAGACGCCCGAGCTCTTGGGCTCCGAGCGTACCGGACCCGATCTCACCAACGTCGGCGTGCGTCAGCCTGCCGAAGTCTGGCAGTACATTCACCTCTACGATCCACGCGCGGTCGTGCCGCAGTCGATCATGCCGTCCTACCACTGGCTCTTCGAAGTCGTTCCCTCGGCGCCGCCGGGCGTGACCCCCGTTGCGCTCCCGCCCGCCTATGCCCCCAAGAGCGGCGTAGTGATCCCAACGGCGCGAGCCAAGGCGCTGGTGGCCTACCTGCTCTCGCTGAAGCAGCCGGCGCTGCCGGCGGACATGGAGAAAGCCGCGCAGGAGGCCGCGCAGGCGATGGCCCCCGCCAAGCCGGCAGCCGGTCAAGGTGCGGGTAAAGCCGCCGTACAGGGCTTCGACTACGCTTCGACGGGTCCGAATCTCTACGGCGCCAACTGCGCCGCCTGCCACGGCGCACAGGGCACGGGCGTTGCGGGGGCCTTCCCGCCGCTCGCGAACGATCCGGTGGTCACGGCCGCGGACCCCACCGAGCACGTGAAGATCGTGCTCGACGGGCTGCACGGCAAGAGCATCGGCGGAACGGCGTACGGGGGGCAGATGCCTGCCTTCGCCACGCAGCTCACCGACGAGCAGATCGCGGCGATCGTCGATCACGAGCGGACGTCGTGGGGTAACCACGCACGGACGGTGACGCCGCGCGATGTCGCGCGGATCCGCAAAGGGGGGAAGTAGGCGTGGAGCACATGGTGGGCGGTCCGCCGCTGGGCAGCGCGCTCGTCGCTCTCGCCGGCGGTGCGATCACCCTGTGGGTGATCGTCGCTGCGATCCGCATGCTGATCTCTCCCGGTGAGACGGATCCCAGCCATCCGAAGTACAGCGTCCTGAGAGGTGATCGTTGATGGAGGAGGCGGCGCGCATACGCGTCTTTCTCGACGCCGGAGCGGAACCCATCGCCGACTACGCGCCGCCGGCGAGTTTCTCGCTCGATACGACGCAGCTGCGCGATGGAGAGCACGCACTGCGAATCGAGGCCTTCGACGCCACGGGGCGGATGGGGATTCGGCGCATTCCGTTCGAAGTGCGCAACGGCCCCGGCATCACGGTCTCCGGCTTGCGTGCCGGCAGCACCGTACACGGCACGCTCGACCTGCGGCTCAATGCCTTCGGCGGCGAGGAGCCGTTCGAGCCCAAGCGCGCCGAGTCGCCTTCGCCGATTCCCGTCTGGACGTGGGTGATGTGCGTCTTCATCGTCGCCTGGGCCGCGTGGTATGCGGCCGAGATGTGGAACGTGCCGCCGGAGTTCGCCAAGACCCCCACGTACTACTCGGTGAGCACACAGGGCCGCTAGCAGAGAAACGCGGAGGGCCGCAGTAACGGCCGTTCACAAGAATTTCCCTGGCCGCGTCCATGATGGCGCCATGGTAGGAAGCGGAGCAAGCGTCGTGGACGCCGGAACGGCGCTCGAGGGGTTGGGAGCCGCCGAGGCGGCGCGGCGTCTTGCCGCGTACGGACCCAACGAGCTGCCTTCGCAGCGGCGGGCCCCGCGTTGGCTGCGGCTCCTCAAGGCGCTTGCCGACCCGATGGCGATCCTGCTGGTCGTAGCCAGCGCCACGTACGTCGTGTTGGGCGATCGGTTCGACGCCGCCGTCACGGGGATCGCGTTGGTACCGATCCTGCTCGTCTCGCTGGTGCTGGAGGGGCGCGCGGAGCGCGCGCTCGATCGACTCAAACAATTGACGGCTCCCACGGCGGTCGCGCTGCGTGATGGGCGGGAGACGACCATCTCGTCCACGGCGATCGTGCTCGACGACCTGCTCGTCGTCCAAGAAGGCGACGTGATCCCCGCCGACGGTGTGCTGCTGCGCGGTTCACAGCTCATGCTCGACGAATCGCTGCTCACCGGTGAGTCGCAGCCTGTGCCCAAAGATGCCGTCGACGACGGCGCCGAGCGTGACCTTTGGGCGGGCACCACGCTCCTTTCGGGGCGCGGCGTGATGGTCGTTACGGCCACGGGAGCGCGCACGCGGCATGGTGCAATCGGCACGCTCTTGAGCACGATCGAGGCGCCGGCAACGCCGCTGCAGCGGATGGTGCGGCGTTTCGTTGGCCAACTCGGCATCGGTGCCGCCGTCTGCTGCGTGGCGGTGGTGATCGCCGACTTGCTGCACGGCTCTGCCTGGCCCGCAGCCATCATCGCCGGCGTGAGCCTGGCGATGGCCGCCATCCCCGAAGAGTTTCCCATGGTCTATACGCTCTATCTCGCGCTTGGGGCATGGCGCCTGGCGCGCGACGAAGCGTTGATTCGCAAGCTGCCTAGCGCCGAGACGCTGGGGGCGACGACGGTCATCTGCACGGACAAAACGGGGACGTTGACGCTCGGGCGCCTCGACGTCGACACGGTCTACCCAGCGGACGGGAGCGACGTGCTCGGCGCCGCCCTCTGCGCCTCCGAGGAGTCACCTTTCGATCCGCTCGAACAAGCCATCGAGCGTGCGGTACGTGCCGCTGGTCGCAAGCGGAGCGCGTCGCCGTTGGTGCGCCGCTACGCCTTCGACCCCGCGGACAAGTACGTCTCCTACGTTCGCCAGACCGCCGATGGCCTGCGTATCTTTGCCAAAGGATCCGTTGAGGGAATTCTCGCGCATACCGCTCCGCCGGCCGAGCGGCGCAGGGAGATCGAGGAGGTCAATCGCCAACTCGCGGCGCGCCGCATGCGCGTGATCGCCGTCGCCGAAGGAGGCATCGCGGAGAGTACCGGCCGCGCCGACGACGAGCGTGCGTTGGCGTTCGTTGGGCTCGTGGCCTTCACCGATCCGATTCGCCCCGACGTGCTCGTTTCGTTGGAGGAATGCCGGCGCGCGGGGGTCCGCGTCATCATGCTGACGGGTGATCATCCCGAGACGGCGGCGGCCATCGGTGCCGCGCTGAACTTCGCGGTAGACCATGGCGGCACGATTGCCTCGGGCGAACAGATCGACGCGCTCGACGACGTGGGATTGGCGGAGCTTGCGGCGCATACCACCATTTTCGCGCGCACGCGCCCCGAGCAGAAGTACCGGCTGGTGAAGGCGCTGCAATCGCGCGGCGAGGTCGTGGCAATGACGGGCGACGGCACGAACGATGCGCCCGCGCTGCGCGAGGCAGACATCGGCATCGCGATGGGGAAGCGCGGTACCGAGGTGGCGCGCGAGGCGGCCGATTTAGTGCTGCTGGACGACGACTTCACCACCATCGAGCGCGCCGTGCGCGACGGACGGCGCATCTTCGACAACCTCAAGCACGCCTTCTCGTACCTGCTGGCGTTCCACATTCCACTGCTGATTTCGGCGCTGGTCCTGCCGATCGCCGGGGCGCCGCTGCTGCTGCTTCCCATTCATCTGGTTTGGCTGGAGTTGATCGTGCACCCGACGTCGTCGCTCGTCTTCGAAGCGGATCCGCCGGATGCCGACCTCATGCGTCGCCCGCCGCGGCGCAGCGGCGCGGGCTTCTTACGTGCGGGCGAGTTCGCGCGTCCGCTCGTCGTAGGCACGACGCTGGCTCTGGCCGTGCTGGCGCTCTACGTGTGGGAGTTGGCGCATGCCATGCCCGTCACCGAGGCGCGCGCGCTGGCGTTGTCCGCCATGGTGATCGGCCAGCTGCTGCTGGTGTTGGTGGAGCGCGATCCGCTGCGCCCGCTCTGGCAAGTACCGTTGCGCAACAACCTAACCTTGATCGTCGTGATGCTCATGGCGGCCGCGAGCCTGCTGATGCTGGTTTACGTCCCCGTCGCGGCGGCGGCTGCAGAGTTCGGCCCGCTGACGCTGCGCGAATGGGGGTTGGGCGTCGCCGTCGCCGTGTCGGCCACGTTGTGGTACGAGCCCGTGAAAGCGTGGCGGCAAGCGCACATCTAGCGGAGGGATCGCCATGCAGGTGGAGCTGATCGAGGCGATCGTGCTGAGGACACTCGCGGCCGCCGTGCTGGGAGCGGCGATCGGCATGCAGCGCGAGCTGGTCCATCGCCCAGCGGGGCTGCGCACGCACATGCTGGTCTCGCTGGCTGCCTGCGCCTTCGCCGAAGCGGTCTATGGCCTGCAATCCGATCGCATCATCGCCGGCGTAGCGACGGGCGTGGGGTTTCTCGGCGCGGGGGCGATCGTGCGGCAGGGACTTACGGCCTCTGGTCTCACGACCGCAGCGAGCATCTGGGTGGCAGCGGCGGTGGGCGTCTGCGCCGGGGTTGGAACGCCGGCTGCTCTGCTGGCGGCGATCGTGGTCACGGTAGCGACAGTGATTGCGCTCGGCATCGCGGACTGGCGCGTGGCCGCGTTCGTGCGCGCCGAGCATCGCCTTCAGGTGATCGTACGGTTCGACGTGAGCGAGACGACTGCTGAGGCGGTACGCGAGCAATTGGCGAAGCACTTTGCAAAGGTGCGCTTTGTCTCGTGCATCGCTTTCGAGCGCACCGGTGAGCGGCTGGTGAGCTCGGTCTCCTACGACCTGGGCGTGCGCGGCGATCGCGAACTTTGGGAGCGCTTGGCCGCGCTAGGCAAGAGCCCCGGGGTCATGGGTATCGACGTGGCTTGAGAGGCATTCGGGGGTGGCGCAAGGCAGAACCAGCACCGGCAGTCTGCTGCGGCGGAGAACTCCCTCCGTGGTGCTGCCGAGCAGCGCGCGCGCTGCCCCGTGCCTGCCGTGCGTGCCCATCATGATGAGGTCGGCCCCTACCGTGTGTGCCGTCTCGAGGATGCTCTCCACAGGGTCGCCGCGCAGGCTGCGCACCTCGGCATCGAAGCCGAGTTGAGCGGCGCGGCCGCGCGCGCGCACGAGGACGTGGCGCGACCACCACGTTACGGCCTCCGCCGAGTCCATCTTCATTCCCGCGGGAAGCGGCTCATCGAGCAGATAGCCCGGCACGGGGACCTGAACGTGGCAGAAGACCAGCGTGGCCTGATCCTCCTCGGCGATCGAGAGAGCGTACCAGACGGCGGCGTCCGATGGCGACCCGCCGTCAACGGGAACGAGAATGGTGTGAAAGCTCATCGACTGGGCTTGCCTACCGGAGCGCGGTATCAGGACTTGACATACGATTGGGATAGCACACGCATGGCGACGGCGTTGTGAAGAAACCGCGAACGCGGGTTCCCACGGGCCTCACGCAATCCGCCCACCGAACAGCCATGATCGGGACGAACGATGTAACCCGACTGGAGAAGGATATGACAGACGTCTTGATCGTGGACGAAGTGGGATGTGCGGCGGATCGCGTTCCGGAGCTGCTCTCGGCGGTGCTGAAAGCCCAGCCGGGCGGCGAAGCCTCGGGATACTATCGTCTGGAGGTGCCGTTCGAGGAGCTTGGGCTGCCGGATGTCGGAGAGTTCTCTCGCCGCGTCGACGTACGTCTGGGAACGCCCCAGTCGCGGCCGGTATTCGGCTCCCTCAACGAGTTGCGGATTCCGCTGAGCTGGGAGGTCCCAGGACACGCCGCCTTCCCCGTCTTCGAAGGGTTCTTGGAAGTGACGCCTCTGGCGCAGCAACGCTCCCAGCTCACGGTAGCCGGAGCCTATCGGCCGCCCGGGGGGCCCGTAGGGGCGGCCTTCGACGCCGCGATCGGCCACCGCATCGCCGAGGCGACGATCCGCCACTTCCTGAGCGGACTGAGGCACGCGATCGAAGCGCGCGCCGTCTCCTAGCGCGCCTGCTTCGAAGCGCCGGAGGCTTGCGCCTCGAGACGCGTCAGTTCGCGCGGCGGCGTGAAGATGATCGCCGGCTCGCGCTTGCCGAAGTCGCGTACTTCGAACGTACCAAGCTCTTGAAGGCGCGCGAGGATGCTCTGCACGAGGTGCTCGGGGGAAGAGGCGCCGGCCGTGACGCCGATCGCGCGCTTCCCCAGCACCCAGCGGGGATCGATGGCATCGGGGTGGTCGATGAGATAAGCGGCGGTACCCGTTTGCTTCGCGCTCTCGCACAGACGCTGGGAGTTGGAGCTGTTCTCCGAGCCGACCACCAGCACGAGATCGGCCTCGGCCGCCAACGCTTTGACCGCCTCCTGACGATTCTGCGTGGCGTAGCAGATATCGTCCCTAGCCGGAGTTACCAGCGCCGGGAATCGCTCCTTCAGCGTCTCGATGATCTCCCGTGTGTCATCGATGCTGAGAGTCGTCTGCGTCACCACGGCAACCCGCTGCGGGTCTGGAACTTCGCAGGCGCGCGCTTGTTCGACGTTCTCAACTAAGCCGATTCGTCCGGGGATCTCGCCGAGCGTGCCGGCCACCTCGTCATGGTACTTGTGGCCGACGAGTATGACGTAGAGGCCCTCGTTGGCGAACTTGATCGCCTCCAAGTGTACTTTGGAAACCAGCGGGCAGGTCGCATCGATGACCTGCAAACCGCGTTCGACCGCGCCGCGGCGTACTTCGGGGGAGACGCCGTGGGCGCTGAAGACGAGGAGCGAGCCCGACGGCACTTCGGTTACGTCTTCCACGAAGACCACGCCGCGTGCTTGGAAGCGTTGCACGACATCGCGGTTGTGGACGATCTCCTTGCGAACGTAGATCGGCCCGTCGTGGATCTCCAGCAGACGGTTGATGATATCGATGGCGCGCTCGACCCCTGCGCAGAAGCCGCGCGGATTGGCAAGCAAGATCGTTCCGGTCTCGGCGGCCGCGCTGGGGGCACTGATAGCTCTCTCGCTCATGGTGTACGCGGGGTTTCCGCCATGGGGTGCCGGTGCCTGCCTGCGGCCGGGAGGAGGCAGGCTCATCCAGGGTATGGTCGCGCGAGGCTTCGCCCTGCCGTTTGGATGGAATCGCTGCCTCGGAGGAGAAGGCGTGCGTCGTGGCGAGCGAGACCATCCTCTTGGTTGACGACGAGCCGGGAATCGTCGACTTCCTCAAAGCCTATCTGGTGCGCGAGGGCTTTGCGGTGAAGACTGCGTTGACCGTGACAGAGGCGCTCGCGGTCGCACAGAGCGACGAGCCCGATCTGATGATTCTCGACCTCACGCTCCCCGACGGCAACGGCTACGATCTCTACCGCGCCGTCTCCGCGCACCGCCGCATTCCAACCATCATGCTGACGGCACGGGGCGAGGAGATCGACCGCATCGCGGGGTTGGAGATGGGTGCCGACGACTACGTCACCAAGCCCTTCTCCCCGCGTGAGGTGACCGCGCGCGCGCGCGCTATTCTGCGGCGTTCGTCCCGCTCGCCGGCGATCGACGGCGCTGTGGAGACCTTACGCGTGCGCGGCTTGGCCATCGACCGTATCGCCCACGAAGTGCGCATCAACGGCCGGGTGGTCGGCGTCACGCCAACCGAGTTCCGTATCTTGACGGCGTTGGCTGAGCACGCGGGTCAGGTGCTCACGCGGATGCAGCTGCTCGATCACCTGCAGGACGACGGCTCCATTTTCGAGCGAACGCTGGATCGCCACATCGGTAATCTGCGCCGGAAGATCGAGCCCGACCCCGTTCATCCTACCTACGTGGTCACCGTCTTTGGTGTCGGCTACAAGATGCGAAAGGTCTAGACATAAGCGATGGATCACCTGGAAAGCATCCTCGACGCTGTAGCGACGGGGCGTTACGACGATGCGCGCGCCATCCTAGGCAGCCGCCGAGGCGAGAACTCGCAGATTGCCGGTGCGGCGATCGACGGGCTGGAGCGGCGCGAGGCGCTCTACCGGCGCTTCGACCAGATGGTCGGCGCGGAGATCGTCAACATGCTCGCCGTGGCCCAGGCGGGGCTGGAAGGGATGCTCGACGGCATCGTCCCGGTCGACGAAGAGAGCCTGCACAAGACGCTCGAGGCAGTCCAGGCGATGGGGGCGCTTCTCAAGGGAGTTGGCGAGTTGCGCTAGGTAGCCGCCGCGGCTTGCATCACGACGCGCAACAGGCGCGAGTTGGGGGTTGCGGCCAGCACGTGGCGAGCATCGGTGGATGGCAGCGGGCCGGCGAGCTCGGCGAGGAGCACTTCCGCGTCGAAGCCCTGTGCGATAGCCGCTACCGTCTCGAGCAGCGGTCCCCACGAGACTACGGTCGTGACCGATCGCCCTGCACCGCGCAGACGCGTGCTCAACGTGTGGAGCTGATGGAAGGCTTCCAACTCGCGTGCATCGGCCGAGGGGCCGCGCAGCCGCTGGTCGTAGGGTAGCTCCGCGGGCTCCGGCAAGCGCAGCACGCAGAGTAAGACGATGCGCACGGGGCGCTCGATGAGATCGGCAACGACGGCTTCGACGATGCGGCGGTCGAGCGGCGTGGCGAGCGGAACGACAACGGTCGGTCTCACGGCCCCATCATCAGACCGGAGCGAGAAATCCTCGCGAAGGGTGCGCCCTGAATTCTTCTTAGATTCGCTTGGCGCGGAGGCTAGGATGGGCGCATGCCTCAGGTTACCCTTTCGGAAACCCTGCTGAGCAACCCGGATGTCGTGGCCGTCGCACTGTTGCGCGTCCTGGAGCACCTTGCCCCGGCTTCTCGCCACGGTGACGTAGGGCTGACGGTTCCCCTGGCGGCGCTTCATCTGCCCGGCGTGGGCGATCTCAGCGTTCCGATCGTGCTGACGCTGGGGGAACCGTCGATCGACGCTGCCGAGCGAAGCGTTCCCGTGCGCCTCAAAAGCCGTGCCTCGGAGCGGATCTTCCCGAAGTTCTCGGGGGTGCTGCGCGTCCACCCGGTGGCCGAACATCGCGCCGACTTAGTGTTGGACGGCCGGTACACGCCTCCCGCGGGGCTGCTGGGCGCGCTCGCGGACGCCACGCTCCTGCGTTCGGCGGCGCATCTGAGCCTGCGCGCCTTCCTCGGGCGGCTGGCCGACGGGGTGGCCAGGGAGATCGAAACCCCCGAAGTCCTCTTTTTCGAACACTCACGAGTTCTTCCCGAGCCGGGAAGTCCCGTCGCGTATGTTGAGGGCCATGAGCGGCAAGCACATCCTGATCGCGGATGACGAGCCGCGGATCGGCGAGGTTCTGGCCGCCTACCTCGAGCGGGAAGGCTTCCGGATTTCTATTGCCGAGACCGCGGCCCGCGCGTTGGAGCTTGCCCTTGGCGAGCGTCCGGACTTGATGATCCTCGATTTGACGCTTCCGGACGGCAGCGGCCTGGACGTCTTCCGGGACGTGCAGGCCGAAGCCAGCATTCCCACGATCATTCTCACCGCGCGAGCCGATGAAATCGACCGCATCGTGGGATTGGAGATGGGAGCCGACGACTACGTGACCAAGCCGTTCTCGCCGCGAGAAGTCTCGGCGCGCGTGCGCGCCGTTCTGCGACGGACCGCGCGCGATCCGGAGGAGCGCCGCGAAGAAGCATTGCGGGTGGGAGACCTCACGCTCGATCCGCAGGCGCACGAAGTTCGCGTCGGCGGCAATCTCGTTGCCGTCACTCCGGCCGAGTTCCGTATTCTGCAGGCATTCTTCGCCCACGCCGGACAAGTGCTCACGCGCGAGGAGCTGCTGGATATCCTCGATGACACAGGCACGATCTACGAGCGCACGCTGGATCGGCACGTGAACAACCTCAGACGGAAGATCGAGAGCGACGTCGATAGCCCGCAATACATCCTGACCGTGTACGGCGTCGGCTACAAGCTGCGGAGAGAGTGAGCGTGGAGAAAATCCTGCACGCGATCGACGAAACGATGCTCGGGTCCTGGGATGAGGCGATCGTGCAGCTCAAGGCGGTCGACGATACCCGAACCTCGGCATTGGCGGCGCGCCTGCTGGAGCTGGTCGACCAGCTCGAGCAGGAGGAGCTCGTGCGCAACGAACAGCACGCGCGCCTCGGTCACGAGATCGGTAACACGCTGGCGGTCGCCCAAGCAACGCTCGAGGGGATGCTGGACGGCGTGGTGGATCGCGACGACATCAATCTCGAGAAGGTGCACGACGCGGTGCGCGTGGCGGGTGCGGTCTTGGCCGAGAGCGGTCGCGAGCGTCGCGACGTGGCTGCCGCCACGACCATCGTCTTGGAGACGTTCACGCTCTGCTCGATGATCGACGAGGAGCTTGCGGCGGCTGCCGTCATCGCCGCACCGAAGGACATCCGCCTCCGGCGAGACGGCACGGGGCCCGCTGCCTGTGCCGCCTACCGCGGCAACCCCGTCCGCACGCGCCGCCTGCTGCATGATGTGCTGATCAGCGTCGTGCGCTCGACACCGCCGGGCAGCACGGTGGAGCTGCACCACGAACCGCCTGACGGAATGCTCGTGGTCACCGTGCGCAACGACAACGCCCCCGGCCACCCGGTGCGGCGGATGAGTTTGGCGGCCGTGGCACGTCTGCTGCACCATCTCAACGATCGTGTGCGGGTGGCCTCCGTTGAGAGCTCGTCGCTGCGGCTGCACGTCCCGCTTCCCGCTGCCTCCATCTGACGCCGCCTCGCGCCTTCATCGCTCGTTCCAAGGCCCTTCACGCCGAGCGCCTATGGTGAGGACGGAGGTAGGCCGATGTTCAAGAAGTTGTTGGTACCGGTCGACGGATCCGAGCCGGCGAACGCCGCGGTGGAATTAGCCGTCGACATTGCGCGCTCGCAGGGCGGTACCGTCGTCTTCTGTCACGTCGTCGACATCGTTCCGCTGATTGCCATCGGCGGATCCACGACGATGGATCCGACGGTGATCGTCGAGTCGCAACGCGAGCTCGGCGAGCAGTACCTCGCCTCGGCCGCCCAGCGCGCTCGGGCCGCTGGCTTGAATCCGCGAACCGAGCTCGTCGAGGGGGAGACCGTGCAGAGCATCCTGGACCTCGCGCGCCGCGAAGAGGCAGACGCCATCGTCATGGGCAGCCATGGACGCGGCGGCATCGCGCGGATGGTTCTAGGCAGCAAGACCGAAGGCGTCCTGAGGCGCGCGCCGGTGCCCGTGATGGTCGCCCCGACGGCGGCTGCAGCCGCGCGCGCATAGCCCGCGGCCCGCGCCGCGGCATCCAGCGGGGAAGCGGGTAGTCCCGCGCCGAAAGCGGAGGATGTGTCGGGTCAACGCATCCTTCTCGTCGATGACGAAGCGCAAATCGGCGAAGTTCTCAGCAAGTATCTCGAGCGCGAGGGGTACGCCACGACGGTGGCGTCGACGGCCGCTGAAGCTGTGGCGACGGCAGAGAGCCAGCGCCCTGATCTCCTCATTCTGGACTTGAACCTGCCCGACGGCAGCGGACTCGATGTCTTCCGTGCGCTGACGGCGCAAGAGCCCCTTCCGACGATCATGCTCACTGCGCGCTCCGAGGAGATCGACCGCGTGGTCGGTCTGGAGCTGGGTGCCGACGACTATATCACCAAGCCGTTCTCCCCGCGCGAAGTCGTCGCGCGCGTCCGCGCCGTTCTGCGCCGCTCCTCAGGAGAGCATGGCGATGAGCGCGCGGTCAAGACGTTGCGCGTGCGCGATCTCACGATCGACGCGCAAGCGCACGAAGTGCGCATCGGCGATCGGACCGTTACGTTGACTCCTTCGGAGTTCCGTATCATCGTGGCCCTGGCCACCAACGCCGGGCAGGTGCTGACGCGCTCGCAATTGCTCGATGCGCTCCACGACGACGGTTCGATCTATGAGCGAACGCTCGACCGCCACATCAACAACCTGAGGAAGAAGATCGAGCCCGACCCGGAGAACCCCAGCTACGTGGTCACGGTCTTCGGGGTCGGCTACAAGATGCGGAAAGAGTAGATCAATCATGGAACGCCTCCTCCACGCCATCGACAGTGCGATGCTGGGGCGCTGGGCGGATGCCAAGAGCGAGCTGCAGCGCTTGGGTGATCCCGCGCATGATGAGATCGTGCGGCGGCTGCTCCAGCTGATCGACCAGCTCGAAAGGACGGAGGCGGCCCGTGCGCGCCATCTCGCAACGCTGCGCCACGAAATCGGCAATCCGCTGGCCATCGCGCAGGCGAACGTGGAAGGTATGCTCGATGGCGTGCTCGACCGGGGCGATGAGCGGCTGCGCGGCATTCAGGAGGCCATCGAAGCGGCAGGCGCGCTGGCCCACGATTTGGCACACGCTCCGCGCGAGTCGAGCGAAGCGCTACCCATCCGCATCGATACGTTCAACGTCTGCGCGCTCATCGCCGCCGAGGCGGCCTCGGTGCACGGGCTGGCGGCCTCGAAAGGCGTCCAGCTGACCTACAGCGCCTGCGGCATGCACTACGACGCGTGCACGATGTACCGCGGCGATCCCACGCGGGTGGGGCAGATCCTTCGGAACGTCATGATCAACGCCGTGCGCTACACGCCGCCGGGGGGTAAGGTGGAGATGCGCTGCGATCGCCCCGATGGCGAGTTGACGGTGGTCGTCTCCGATTCGGGCCCGGGAATCGATTCGGAGGAGTTGCCGCACGTCTTTGAGGCGGGCTTCCGTGGAAAGGCGGCAACGCGGCGAACAGCGGGTTCGGGTCTGGGGCTGGCGGTGGTCGATCAACTCCTCAAGCGTATCGGCGGCAACGCACGCGTGGAGTCGATCGAGGGCTCCGGGACCACGTTCGTCATCAGCCTCCCTGCGGCCACCCTCTAGCCTCCGGTATGCTTTCTCCCCGGCTCGCCCGGGGGGAGACTGCGCGCATCCTCAGGCGATGCGTAGCCATCCGGAAGGCCGCGAAGGTAGCCAGATAAGGGTCGCGATCAAGGGCATGTGCCTCGATCGGTTCGGCCGAGTCGGCGATGCTCGCATCCACGCGAACGTGGAAGAGGCCGTTGCTCGCCCGTCGCCGCCCCGCTACTTCCAGGGTGACGCAACATGCCGCCAGGGATTCGCAGTGCTTGCCGAGCCGCCCGGCTTGATCCCGGACGAGGCGCTCGAGAGATGCGGATCGATCCAAAAGGCGGAACGAGATCACGATCGGATAGCCCATCGTCGGCGTACCTCCCGCTGACGATGGTACGCGGTACCTGCGATGCAGTTGGGAAGCGCTGGAGAACGTCTAGCGCCTGGGCTCGCCCTGTTTGTGCGCTTCGTCGGCACGGCACGACTCTTCCATACGCTTGGCGATGCTGCGCAGGAGTTCGCGCGCGGTGATTCCAGCGATGCGTCGCCCGAGCGCCGCATCGAAGGCACGGCCCGGAAGGCCGAGAGGGGGCTCGTAGTTTCCCTCGAGCACCAGCCGGCAGCTGCTATAGTCCTCGCCGGCCTTGATCGAGATGCGCCCGTCGAAGAAGGGATAGATCGCCGGCTGGCGCGGCGTCCAGGAAATGCGCCAGACTTCGCTCTCGTGGCTGGGATCCGTCAGGGGCGCGCACTGCACCGTCACTTCTTGCTCCAGCTCGGCGCTGCCGCGCCCTTCCGGGATGGGGACGCGCAACACGAGGGACTGCTCGGCAGAGGTATCGGTGGGGAGCACCTGGGCCAAGTAGCGGTGCGCGTGGGCCAGCGGGCAGGCGACGAAGACGCGCTCGCGTATCTCGCTCATGGGAAGATCATCACTCCAGGGTCAGAAGGCGTCGTGAACGTACCCTTCACTGGTCCTTCCCTTACATTTCTCGTAAGCGAGGGATGCTCAAACAACGATGGCGCATGTATTCTACGAGAGCGAGGTAGCCTGCGCGCCCGATCAGATCGTGGATCGGCTTCGGCATGCCCTAGCCCCCGAAGACTCCGACCAGCCGGGAACCTGGTACGAGCTGGACGTCCCCTTCGAGGACCTTCATCTCCCGCGGCTGGGGCGCTTCACGCGCAAGGTACTGATGAATCTCGGGGAGCCCGAACAGCGTACCTATGCTACCCTGATGCCGATCGTTTGGCGCGTCACCGACAGCCGGGCCTTTCCGGAGTTCCGCGGCTGGATCGAAGTGGTACCGCTCTCGGCTACGCGAACCCAGTTGGCGATCTTGGGTGACTATACCCCACCACTCGGCCCCTTGGGATTGATGATCGATAGAGTCGGGGGGAATGCCGTAGCCGAGATTACCGTTCGCCGCCTCCTCCAGCGCCTGCGTCTC
Organism: bacterium; assembly: GCA_004298665.1. Taxonomy (GTDB): domain Bacteria; phylum Vulcanimicrobiota; class Vulcanimicrobiia; order Vulcanimicrobiales; family SCRA01; genus SCRA01. The sequence goes on from SCQY01000266.1 coordinate 25,196, forward strand.
GTACTCGAGGATGGGGTACGTAGCCGTGGATGAGCGTTGGCCACTATCTGCGAGCTGTTGACTATCTGGGGGCGGCGCAGCTCTACCTGCGGGAGAACGTCCTGTTGCGCCGGCCGCTGCGCGCGGAGCACATCAAGCCGCGCTTGATCGGCCACTGGGGAACGCAGCCGGGCCTCAACCTCATCTACGCCCACCTCAACGTTCTGATCCAGCGCAGCAATACGCGCGTGCTACTGGTGGTGGGCCCCGGTCACGGCGCCCCGGCGATCCTGGCCAATCTCTACCTCGAGGGAAGCCTCCTTGCGCGCCATCCCGAGCTCAGCCTCGACGAGGCGGGCGCGACGGCCTTCGTGCGGCGCTTCTCCTGGCCCGGCGGGGCTGCCAGTCATCTGACGCCGGCGACTCCCGGGGCGATTCACGAGGGCGGCGAGCTGGGCTACGCTCTCCTGCACGCCATGGGCGCCGCCTTCGACCGTCCCGATCTGCTGGTGGCGTGCGTCGTGGGCGACGGTGAAGCCGAGACGGGACCGGCTGCTGCGTCGTGGCCCCTGGTGCGGCTGCTCGACCCGGCGACCTGCGGAGCGGTCTTGCCGATCCTGCATCTCAACGGATACAAGCTTTCGGCGCCGACGTTTCTGGGGCGCATGGACGACCGCGAGCTGATAGAGCTCTTCGAGGGGCACGGGTACGCCGTGCACGTCGTTGCCGGGCGCAGCCACGATGAGCTGGAAGAGCCGATGCGCGCTGCGCTGGCGGCGGCCTACGAAGAGACGCTCGCCATCCGCGCACGCGCCGGCGACTCCGGGGCGGCGCGTTGGCCGTTGATCGTGCTGCGAACGCCCAAAGGCATGGGCTGTCCGGCGTTTCTCGACGGCAAGGCACTGGAAGACACCTTTCGCGCCCACCAGGTGCCCATCGAGGACCCCGCCGGCAATCCGCAGCACCTGGCGATCCTGGAGCAATGGCTGCGCAGTTACCACCCCGAGGAGCTCTTCGACGAGAACGGCGCGCCGGTCGACGCGGTGCTGGAGGTGGTGCCGCGTCCCGACCGGCGCATGGGGATGAGTCCCTATGCCGACGGTGGTGCGCTGCTGCGCCCGCTGGCGCTGCCCTTGCTGGACGACTACGCCGCAGCGCTCGAGCGCCGCGGCGGCGAGAGTGCCGACGCCCTGCGCCGGCTGGGTCCATACCTGCGTGACGTCTTCGCTGCCAATGCGGACAGCGCAAACTTTCGCCTCTTCTCGCCCGACGAGACCATCTCCAACCACGTCGACGCGGTCTTCGAAGTGACCGGGCGCGCCTGGACGGCCCCGCAGCGCCCCAGCGACGAGTTCCTGGCGATCGATGGGCGCGTGATGGAGGTGCTCAGCGAGCACGCCTGCCAGGGCTGGCTCGAAGGCTATCTCTTGACGGGGCGCCACGGGCTCTTCGTCTGCTACGAGGCGTTCGCAACCATCGTCGACTCCATGGTGAACCAGTACGCGAAATGGCTGAAGACGGCGGGAGAGATACCGTGGCGCACGCCGCCGGCCTCGCTCAACTATCTGCTCACCTCGCACGTTTGGCGCCAGGATCACAACGGCTATTCGCACCAGGGGCCCGGCTTCATCAACGCGCTCTTGACGAAGAAGAGCTCGGTGGTGCGCATCTATCTGCCCGCCGATGCCAATACGCTGCTGTGCGTGGTCGATCGGTGCCTGCGCAGCCGCAATAGAGTCAATCTCATCATCGCCGGTAAGCAGGAGGAGCCGCAGTGGCTCTCCCTGGAGGAGGCCCGCGAGCACTGCGCGCGCGGCGCCTCCGCATGGGAGTGGGCGAGCAACGATGGCGGCGCCCCCGACGTCGTGCTGGCAGCGGCCGGTGACGTTCCGACGCAGGAGGTGTTGGCCGCCGCTTGGCTCTTGCAGCGGGATTTTCCCGAGCTGCGTCTGCGCGTCGTCAACGTGGTGGACCTGCTGACCCTGGACCCGGACCATCCTCACGGCTTGGACGATTCCGCCTTCGAGCGCCTGTTCGCGCGCGACGCGCCGGTGGTCTTCGCCTTCCATGGATTTCCGCGCGTGATCCACGAGCTGATCTACCGTCGATTCGACCCCGAGCGCTTTCACGTGCGAGGCTACATGGAAGAGGGCACGACGACAACGCCCTTCGACATGGTGGTGCGCAACGGCTTGAGCCGCTTTCAGATAGCCAGCGAGGCGCTGCGGCGCGCCGGCCGGCTGCGTTCGCGGGCCGGTGCCTTGATCGGTGCGTACAGCGCACGCTTGGCAGAGCACCGCGCCTACATCGAGGAGCACGGCGAAGATCTCCCGGAGATCACGCAGTGGCGTTGGAGCTGACATGGAGATCATCACGCTCAACGTGGGTTCGAGCAGCCTGCGCGCCGGCGTCGTGCGCTGGGTGGGGGACGATGCTTCCACGGCGTTCGAGCGGGTGGGGAGCCTCGACGACGCGACGGCTATCCTAGCGGCGCTGGAGGCGTACGAGCATACGCACGAGAGTGTGCTCGCCGTCGCTCATCGCGTGGTTCACGCAGGGCGTATGACCGCGCGCGCCGAGGTGCTGGACGAGGCGCTGGAGCGGGAGATCGAGCGCGCGACGCCGCTGGCGCCGCATCACAACCCGGCGGCGTTGCGCGTCATCAATCTGGCGCGCCAATGTTTTCCCCGCCTGCCGCAGGTGGCCGCCTTCGACAGCGCCTTTCACGCCACGTTGCCGTTGCGCAGCGCCGTCTATCCCTTACCCTACGCGTGGTTCGAACGCGGCGTACGCCGCCTGGGTTTCCACGGCCTGAGCCATGCCTATGCTTCGCGCCGCGCGGCGAAGCTGCTACGGCGGCCCCCGTCGGAGACGAACGCGATCGTCTGCCACCTCGGGAGCGGGGCATCGCTGTGCGCCGTGGCAGGGGGCTGCAGCGTCGACACGACCATGGGCTATACGCCGCTCGAGGGGCTCATGATGGGGACCCGCTCGGGGAGTCTCGACCCCGGCATCCTGTTCCATGCCCTTCGCGAAGGCGCCGCGCCCGAGCGCCTGGAGCAGATTGTCGACACGGAGTCCGGCTTCGCGGGACTGGCAGGGCGCAGCAATGTGCGCGAGGTTCTGGAGGCGGCCTCGGCAGGCGAGGAACGCGCTTGCCTGGCAGTCGACGTCTACGTTCATCGTCTGCGGCGCGAGATGGCCGCCATGCTGGCATCCTTGACGCACGTTCACGCGCTGGTCTTCACGGGCGGGGTCGGCGAGCATGCGCCGTCGATTCGCGAGCGCGCCTGCCGCGGTTTCGAAACCGTGGGTTGGACCATTGACGCAGCGGCAAACGAAGGCAGCGCGACCGACGATCGTGACGTCGCCGCAGCGTCTTCGCGGACCCGGATCTTCGTGATCCACGCGCGCGAGGACATCGAGATGGCACGAGCAACCCGAGACCTGCTGGCGCCGCAGCGTCGTGGAAGCGTGCCAGGAGATTCGGCGACGCCCGCGCGAACGTAGCCACCGCATGGTTGCGTTCATTCTGGTCCTCGTGTATCCCGCTCATGGATGAGCCAGGCGCGATGATCGTCGTTGGGGCGGGCCTCACGGGCGGGCGCGCCGCGGAGGCGCTGCGTCAGCAAGGATATGCTGGGCGCGTCGTGCTGGTGGGCGAGGAGCCCGAGCGTCCCTACGAGCGCCCGCCGCTCTCCAAGGAGCTATTGCGCGGGGAGAAGCGCAGCAGCGAGTTCTTTCTGCGTTCCGAGCCGTACTACGCGGAGCAGCGGATCGAGCTTCGTCTGAACACGCGCGTCGAGCGCATCGACGCGCAGGCGCACCGTGCCCTGCTCTCCGGCGGCAGCGTCCTCTCGTACGATCGGTTGCTGATTGCCACGGGCTGCACGGTCCGCCGGCTGCGCGTGCCTGGAACGGAGTTGCGGGGCCTTCACTACCTGCGGACGCTGCGCGATGCCGATGCGATCGCAAGCGCGCTCGCTGCGCGGCCGAACGTGCTGGTAGTTGGAGCCGGCTTCATCGGATGCGAAGTCGCGGCCTCGGCGCGCATGCTGGGCTGCCATGTCACGATGATCGATGTCGCCACGCCGCTGGCGGCGGTGATCGGCGAGCGGCTGGGACAGTGGATCGCCTCCATGCATCGCGCTCACGGCGTTGACGTGCGGGTGGGCGTTGGTGTCGCTGCCTTCCACGGGACTGAGCGCGTTGAGACGGCGCTCCTCGACAACGGTGAGGAGGTGCCCTGTGGTCTGGTGGTGATCGGTGTAGGCGTCATGCCCAACATCCCTGCCGTGGAGGGGGCGACGCTCGACGTGCAGGACGGCATCGTCGTAGACGAACGGTGCCGCACCAGCATCGCCGACCTCTACGCCGCGGGGGACGTGGCGAGCTGGCCCCATCCCGTGTGGGGCGAGCGATTGCGCGTGGAACACTTCGATCACGCCCAGAATCACGGCGTATGGGCCGCGAAGTGCATGCTGGGCGAAACCAAGCCGTACGCCCCGGTGCCGTTCTTCTGGTCCGACCAGTACGATCGCTCGATACAATACGTGGGCTATGCGCCGCGCTGGAACGATCTGGTGCTGCGCGCAAGCCCCGAGAGCGGTTCGTTCAGCGCGTTTTACCTCATGGATGGGCGGCTGCAGGCATGCTTTGCCGTCAACCGATTCAAGGATATCTCAGCGGCCAGGCGGCTGCTGCGAACCCGCTCGACGATCGACCCGGAACTGCTTGCCGATGAGTCGGTCGATCTCAAGAAATTGCTCGTCGAACCGGCGTGAGACTCGGGTCGCTGTCCGCTACGGCTCCTCAGACGTACGATGGCAGCATGATCGAACTCGACGTCCGCCCGCTTCCGCCGGGCCGCAAGCACACCACCATCTTCGAGAAATACGAAGCGCTCGCGCAAGGCGATACCCTGCGCATCATCAACGACCACGACCCGCGTCCGCTGCGCTTCGAACTCGACCACGACTACCCCAACACGTTCTCGTGGGAGTACGCGCAGAAGGGGCCCGACATCTGGCTCGTCGACATCAAGAAGACCGCTGCTCTAGGCGAGCGCGTTGCGGATTAACTGACGTGGAACCGAAAGTCCTCGACGTACGGCCTTACCACGAGCGTGGCGAGGAGCCGTATCAGGCGATTATGGATGCCGTCGACTCTCTCGAACCGGGGCAGGCGTTCCTGCTCATCAATACGTTCGAACCCACTCCGCTCTACCGCGTGATGGATCGCAAGGGTTTCGGCCACGAGTGCACGCGCGTAACGGACGGAGAGTTTCATATCCGCTTCGCGCCAAAGTCATGATCTCATCGGGTGAGAGCGTCAGCGATCCGGCGGGGAGCGGGGCGCTCCTCGCCGTCGCGCTGGCGTTCTTTCTTTGCGGCTGCATCGAGCTCATCGTGAGCGGCGCCTCGCTGCTCACGCTCCACGCGTTCGCCGCCTTCATCGTCATGGCGGTCGTGGGCGCCTCCAACCAGCTCGTGCCGGTGCTCACGGGCGCCAAGGCGGCTCCCGCGCGCACCGTCATGCTGCTTTCGGCGCCGCTGGTGCTTGGATTCTTGTTCCTGCTGGGCGGCTTCCACGGCATCCATGCGCTCTTCACGGTTGCGGGGCCGCTGCTCTTCGTGGGAGTGGCGGCGTGGGCGATCTGGACCATCAATCGCATTCGTACCGCTCCGCTCGAGGCGCAGACGCGCGCCGCCGTCATCACGGCGGCCGTGGCCTTCATCGCCGCGGCAGGCATCGGCGCGGTGATGGCTTTGGCGTTGGATGGCCGCGCGCCCGCGGGGGCGCTGCTCCTGGCGCCCACGCACGCTTCGCTCGTGGTGATCGCCTTCGCTAGCACGTTCGTCTTTGCGGTCTCCTATCGTTTCGTGCCGATGTTCTCGCTCGCGCATACGACCGAAGGACGTTGGACGCGCAGCGCGCAGTGGACGATCGCCATCGCGGGTGTGGCCGGCGGACTGGTATTCCTCAGCATCTGGTACATGCGTGCCGGCTCCATCATCGCGATCGTGTCGGTGATCGCCGCCATCGTCGTGCATCTGCAGACGTTGAAGAAGCGTATGCGCAAGAAGATCGACGTGAGCCTGCGCTATGCCTCCGCAGCCTGGGTCTTCGCGCTGCTCGCCGCATGCTGCACCCTGGGCGCCACCTGGCACCCGGATAAGGCGCCGGCCGCCGTGGCTTTCGCCATCCTGGGTTGGCTCTCGCTCTCGATCTTGGGCTACTCCTACAAGGTGGTAGGCTTCTTGGCCTGGGAGTACGCCCGGCGCATGCATCCGACGGCGAAACTCCCGCCGCTAGGAAACGCCGTGCCGGAGCGCGCATCGAATGTGAGCCTGGCGCTGCTGACAGCCGGTGCGCTGGGTGCCGCGCTCGCCACGGCGTTTGCCCCGGAGGCGCTGCGCTTGGCAGCCGTGATCTATGCGGCAGGCGGCGTCGGCGCGGTGGCGGTGCTTACCCGGCTGGGCTGGAAGTACGTGGGGTTGAAGGTATGAGCGACATCCATCTGGACAACCGAGGGCTCCATCCGCCGGAGCCCATGATTCGCATCCTCGAAGCGCTCGACAACATGCAGGGCCCTGGGAAGCTCACGGCTATCATGGAGCGTCAGCCGCGCTTTCTGTTTCCGGAATTGGAGACGCGCGGACTGCGCTACACCTGTGAGCCTAGCGGTGAAGGGTACCTGTTGACGGTGGAGCGTGACGCATGAGTGCTGAGATGACCCCGCTGCACGAGGAAGTGCTGCAGCAACTGACGACCGTCATCGATCCCGAGTTGGGCATCGACATCGTCAACCTCGGTTTGATCTACGGGATCGGCGTCGAAGACAGCAATGGTCACGTCGACATCGTGATGACACTGACCGTACCGGGCTGTCCAATGCACGATACGATCAAGATGGACGTCGAGCGTGCCGTGACCTCCGTCCCGTGGGTGAGTGACGTCAACGTGAAGGTGACGTTCGAGCCCCCCTGGTCGCCCGAGCGGATGAGCGAGGAGGCCCATCGCCAGCTCGGCCGCTGAACCCCTGACGGCGAAAGGATGGCGCCGCCCTCAGCGGAAGCACCTGGGCGTGATTGCGCATCTCATCGACGTCCGTTCGATCCCCACCTGGCTGCGGCACCGGGAGATCTTCGCGGCGTTCGATGCCTTGCGCCCGGGCGAAGAGCTCCAGCTCTCCACCGACCATGAGCCGCGTCCTTTGCGCTACGAGTTCGATCGCCAGCGTGAAGGCCGCTTCGTCTGGCTCCAGCGCCAGCACAGCGACGACGATTGGGTCGTGACGATCCGGCGCATCGATTCCGAAGGGCGCGACGGCAGCTTGGAAGACTTCTTTGGCCGTTGCGCCGCGCTGGAGGGATGCAGCGACGAGACGCGCGCCGCGTTCGTTACGAGCGCCATCGAGCGTTCCATCCCGCACCGCGAGGCGCTCAACGAGCAGGGATCGCAGTGGCCCTACCTCGGCTTCGTCCGCGAGGGAACACTGGGCATGATCGCCGGCTCGGCCAACGGCCGCGAGCGCCTGCTCTTCGAGTTCCTCCCTTTCGAGACGTTCGGAGAGCTCTCGCTGGTCGACGGCGGGACCATGCTGGGGCGCGTGGCGCCGCCGTTCGGTGCGGCGCGCATCGTTGCCGTGCCGCGCAACGTCGTGCTCAAGCAGATGGAGAGCGACATCGGTTTAGTACGCTCGATCGCCCTGCTTTGCGCACAGCGCGGCCGCGCGCTGGCCGAGCGTCTGGAGTTCTTGGCGGGGCGCTCCACCGTGGAGCGCGTGGCACGCGCCCTGCTCCCCTACGCACCCCCGGACCAAGGGCTGGCCCCGGTGCTCTCGTCTGCGCGACGCATGAGCCAGAGCCAACTGGCCATCGCGGCGGGAACCGTCCGGGAGGTAGCGGCGCGCGCGCTCTTCGAGTTGGAGAATGCCGGAGCCATCGAGCTCGAAGGCGGGCGCATCGCGCGCATCGACCGCGCGAGACTCTCTTCGTTTCTCTAAGTACGCGCGTCCGCGGCAGCCGCCAAACGGCAGCAGAAGGGGTCTTGCGCGAAGGGATCGCCGGTGAGCGCATAGGCGCGTGCACGCGATCCGCCGCAAAGGTCGCGGTCTTCGCAGCGGCCGCACGCTCCCGAGTAGGAGCTAGGGTCGCGCAGGCGCTGCATCGTGGGGTGGTTGCGGTAGACGTCGAGCAGCCGATGTGTCCGCACGTTCCCCATCACGAGCGGCAGCAAGCCGCTGGGCATGATCTCGCCGCAGTAGGAGACGAAGGCGAAGCCTTTGCCTTCACCCACGCTTGGGATGCCCAGCAGTGCAGATGCCGCTTTCGCAGGGCGCTCTCCCGGCGCCATGGCCGCCAGGCGTTCGGCGACGTAGCGATGGTAGTGCGGCGCCTCCCAGGCCTTGAGATCGAACGGCGCCGTCAGCCAGAGATCGAAGAGGGTAGCGAAGGCCTGCTCGGTTTCGGCGGCATCGAGGCAGTCTTGCGCCGCGACGCCGGGGCCGGGGATCAGGAAATGGAGATTCCAGAGCGTTGCGCCAAGCGTTGCGATCAAGGCTGCGATCTCGCGCAGGCGTCCGGCATTGCGGCGCGGGACGACGGTATCGACGTGCAGTTCGAAGCCCAAGCTGCGTGCCGCGCGCGCGGTGCTCAGGTCCGCATCCGCGGCATCGACGGCTATCGCGATGCGTCTGCAGCCGGCCTCGTAGAGACGTGCGAGTGCCCCTAGCGTGCGATGTATCTCTGCACGCATGGAGGCGACGA
>SCQY01000022.1 GCA_004298665.1 bacterium
GAAGGCTATAGTCTCAAGGCGTTGCGTCTGCGCCCACGCGAGCTGCTGGGATTAGTGGCCCTGGGGCGCGTGGGCGCGGCGCTGGGCGGCGCCTTCGTCGGGGAAGTCGAGGGGCTGCTGGAACGTCTGGTCGGCGACGGGGAGCGAAAGGTCCCCGCGGTCGCGGTGCGCATGGCGGAGGTGGAGCTTGGCGAGGTTGCTCGCACCGTGCTCTCAACGCTGCAGGAAGGGGAACGGGTCTCGCGCCGCGTGCGCTTCCGATACGTCGACAAGCGCGGCGTGGTCAGCGAGCGCGTTGCGGAGCCGTACGGTTTCGTGGTTTCGCTCGGACGCGTCTACCTGGTGGCCAAGGACGTTGAGCGCCATGCCATACGAACGTTCGCCGTCGACAGCGTCACGGAGGCGCGCCTCGAACCGAACGTCTTCTCCAAGCCCGCGGACTTCGATCTCGAGACCTTCGCCGGCAGCTCCATCGCCGGCGTACTCCATGACGGCGAGCCCGTGGAAGTAACCGTGCTCTTCGCGCCGCGAGTGGCCAAGGCGGCGGCGCAGGCACGCGTGGTGCGCGAGCGCCGCGTGCGCCACCTCTCTGACGGCACCTGCGAGATCGCCTTCCGCGTCACTTCCGTGGACGAGCTGGTACGCTGGGTTCTGGGTTGGGGAGAGGAAGCCGAGATCGTCGCCCCGCCCGCTGCGCGCGAGCGTGCCGGGGCGTTGGCCGAAGCCGTAGCGGCCCGTTACCGGGGTCCCTAGGGCCGCTTGACGCGGAGTGCCAGGCAGTAGGCACACGGCCGCGCTACGCTCTCGACCACAAGGAGGGCTGAGCGATGCTGCAAGCCGTGCTCACGGGTCGTTGCCGCGACCGAATTTTCGAGGAGTTGTGGGAGGCGGCGCTCTACGCGGAGGGCCTCACCGAGCTCGACGGACGCCGTCATCCGGTTGTCGAGTGCCATGGGTGCGATGGCTACCACATCCCGGGATCGTGACGCGTGAAGAAAAGGGCGAAGCGGGGAACGAGCCCCGCTTCGCCGACGGTATCGTTCGTGCCGTTCGTCGCCTGCTCGGAGAGGCTCCAAGCTGACGTGCGCGTGAGCGGCATCGCTTTGAGTCCGGGGCTCCTGCGGGGCCGTGTAGGTGACCCTCGCCGTCATCGCCTTCGGTCTCGGCACCTCTACCGTCTGGGTGCCACCTCGCGTTACTGAGGTGAAAAAATGGTAACATCACGTGCAGCGCGCTGCAAGGGCCCTATCGCCTATTCCACAGCGAATCCACAAGAAAGTGAAGGTATTCGCAGTTCCTCCACAGCGGCGTTCGCTCTCCTCCACCATGCGGTGAAGCAATCGAAAGGCTCTATCGGCTCAATAGCCGACGCAAGAGACCGCGTACCAGCGGTCCGCGCTTTGCGTAGGGGAACCAGACCGGCTCGCGCGGGAGGCGCAGGCGCGGTTCCAAGATCGACTTGGTCCGCGTAAATGCGAGGAGCCCCTCGTCGCCCATGAGGCGGCCGTAGCCAGACCTCTTCACACCTCCGTACGGCAGGCTCGAGACAGAGAAGTTGACCAGCGCGTCATCGATGGTAATCGAGCCGCTTTCCAGCATCTGCGCCAGCCGCCGGGCACGCCGATGATCGCGCGTCCAGAGCGTCGCGTTGAGACCGTAGGGAGCGCGGTTAGCGATAGTTACCCCTTCCTCTGCGCTCTCGACGGCAGCGAGCGGAAGAAGGGGGCCGAAGGTTTCGCTCGTGTGAAGCGCGGCGTCCAGCGGGACGTCGGCCAGGATCGTCGGCTCGAACGCCAGCCCCTCGCCACCGCCGCCGAAGAGCACCTGCGCTCCGCGGCTCACCGCATCGTCGAGTGCGGCGCGCGCGATGGCTACCTGCGGCGGAAAAGTCATCCGCCCGAGATCGCTTTCGTCCGTGGGGGGAATGGAGCGGTGCAGGCGCCGCGCCTCGGCAACCACGAGCTCGCAGAAGCGCGCGTATGCCGGGCGCTCGACGAATGCGCGCTCGATGCTGACGCAGGCTTGTCCGCAGTTGCTGAAAGCTCCCCAGACGACGCCGCGCGCCGCGCGCTCCAGATCGGCATCGGCACAGACGATCGCCGCGTCGTTCGCTCCCAGCTCCAGGATGCACGGCGTGAGATGCGCAGCCGCCGCGGTCGCGATGCGGATTCCGGTTCGCTCGCTGCCGATGAACGCGACGACGTCCACGGGAGCGTCGACGAGCGCTGCCCCCGCATCGCCGGCGCCCTGGAGCAGCTGCGCCGCCTCTTCGCAGCCGGCGCCGCGCAGCGCATCGCGCGCGATCTCGACGAAGAGTGCGCCGGAACGGGGCGTGACTTCGGAAGGCTTGACGACGATTGCGTTGCCGGCTGCCAAGGCACAGACCGCCGGGATACCCACCAGCGAGAACGGATAGTTCCACGGTGAGATGACGGCGGCGACGCCCAGGGGTTCACGCGTGATGAGCGCGCGCTTATGCAGGAGCAGCCCTGGAGCGGCTCCGCGTGTGTGCAGCAGGCGCGGAGCGCGCCGCTGGTAGTGACGCAAGAGGGCCGCCACCACCAGGACCTCGTGTGCGAAGGCCTCGAGTTCCGGCTTACCGGTCTCTTGGGAGATCGCTCGAGCGATCTCGTCGCCTCGTTGGAGAATGGAGCGGCGCATGGCACGCAGGACGCGCATCCGTTCGCGCAACGGCAAGGCTGCGTAGCGCGGCCACGCGGATCGGGCTCGATCGACACATTCCATCAGGGTTGCTCATCCCAAAAGGGGATTGGTCATTCCTTTCACAAAACGCGAAGCGATGAGCATAGTGGCGGTTCCAGCACTGGCTTTGGCGCTCTACGCGATGACAGCGGCATCTCCGCTGCCCCTCCAGCCGGCCGACGGCGCCTCCGTCGACGGCGTGCCGTGTCAACCGCTCGAGGGGCAAGTTGTGCATATGCACGCTCACCTGACGATACTGATCAAAGGCAGCCCGCTCCCCATCCCTAGCGACGTAGGGCGTCCGGCCGCCGCTAACTGCATCTACTGGGTCCACACGCACGCCGCCGACGGCATCATCCACGTGGAGGCGCCGACGAAACGAACGTTCACGTTGGGTACCTTTTTCGCGCTTTGGGGGCAGCCGTTGGGCGCCGCCAACGTGGCGGGCATCCCCGTCGCCGCCGGCGAGCACGTTCGCGCCTACTTGAACGGCAAGGCATGGGAGCGTAATCCTGCTGCTATCGCTCTGACGCCACATGCCGATATAATGATTGAAGTGGGTCCGCCCTTCCCGGAGCCAATTCCGTTCACCGCCTGGAACGGGTTATAGGCGACCGGAAGCATAAGGGGGAGGTCGACGAGGCAACGCCTCGGATTTGGTGGATATGCAGATTCTCGGAGCGCCGACGACCCTCGAACTACGAACCGTGGAGCCGTTGCGTCTCAGCCTCCTGGTTCACAACGAAAGCGACGAAGACGTCGTGTGCTTTCCCGCGTTCGAAGGCGCCGCGCATGCTGCCGATGTGGAGTTCGATCCTGCGCTCGGCTTTATCGAGGCGCGCAGTACCACGCGCTTCGATGTGCGCGTTCGTCGCCTCGACGGCAGCGAGATCGAACGAGGCGGAGCCGAGGCACGTTGGCTGCTCTTTGCCGATGGCACGCTCCAGGATCAGCGCCCGTGCTTGGTCAGCGTTGAGCCGCCGCGCAGCGTTCGCGCCGAGTTTGTCGGCACGCGCGCGCTGCGCCTCGAGAATCTCGGTACGCGCACGGAGTCGCTCTCGATTCGCGTTGCTCCGGGTTTCGCCGGCGATCTGCTCGTGCCCAGCGGACCATTCGAAGTCGCCCCCGGCGAGCAGCATGAGGTACCGCTCTACATCGGCGGCGGCGAGGCGGCCGACCGCCTGGGACTATTGATCGTCGGCGGTCCCGAGCCGATCATCCTGCAGGTCGACGTTCGGCCGGAGTCTGCTTTGGCGTCGGCCGGCGTGCCGCGAGCACGCCGCTCCGGGCCATGGCATCCACGGCGCACGGCCGTTGCCGCGTGGGGCGCTGCGCTAGCCGCGGGTCTGGCGCTCGTGATAACGATGGGCGGGCGCCTTCCGGTGATCGCGCCGCTCTCTGCCGGCCCGGCGCTGGCGCCGGCGAGCGTCGCCGTGGTACAGCACGCGATACCGCTGGCCGACGTGGCGTCACCGGGAGCCGGCGTAACCATTCCGAAATCCGTCTATGTCGCGCCGGCGCCCGCACGGCACTACGCCGATCCTCCGGGCGCGCCGGTCGCGCGCTACCGCGCCCGCCCGAGGCAAGCACCTCCAGCGATCGTCGCCTTCAACGTTCCCGATACGGCAGGCAGTGGCGCCGATGTCCGCGTGCGCTTCGCTACCAAGCGCGCTGCGCAAGTGGAAGTGGTGGCGAAGGTCGGGCCCATCGTCGTCGCCGATCGTGTGACGTCGGCTACGTCAGGCTCCGTGACGCTCGCCGTTCCGCACACCAATCGCTGGGTGAAGATCATGACGATCCGCGTCATGGCTCAGCGCGACGGCGGCCACGCGACACGCTCGGCGCTGGTCGCCATTCTTCCGCCCGGCAATCCGCCGGCTAGCGAGCAGGTCTCGCTCCGCTACTGATCGCTGCGCTCCGGCGGCACTGTACTTGCACGTGCGTGGTACGGTGGAATCGTCATGCGTCTGGTCGTGAAGTACGGCGGTAACGCCATCACCGGTGAAGACAACGTCTTACGCGAGCTTGCGGAGCGCGCTCGCGCCGGAGACGCCTGCGTGCTGGTCCATGGGGGCGGCCCGATGATCGCCTCCGCTTTGGCGCGTGCGGGGATCGCGTCGCGTTTTGTGGAGGGGTTGCGCGTCACCGACGAGGCGGCGATGGAGATCGTCGAAGGCGTGCTCTGCGCTACCGTCAACAAGGATCTCGTGCGCCGTCTCCAAACCTGCGGAGCGCGCGCCGTCGGCATCAGCGGGCAGGATGCCGCGCTCTTGCGGGCTTGCTCGATCCGCCGGGAGTTGGGCCGGGTAGCCGGGGACGTGACGGTTGATCCGGCGCTCGTGGAGGCGCTGACGGAGCGGAACTTCCTCCCGGTGGTCTCCCCGGTGGCGATCGGTGACGATGGCCGCTCCTACAACGTCAACGCCGACGT
>SCQY01000267.1 GCA_004298665.1 bacterium
CCGGCGCGAGTGCGCCGGAACGGTTCAAGGATCGGGGTCCCCACGAATGGAGCGCAGCGTAATGAGTGGGGATTCGTGGGAAGTCTTCGTCGGGGCGCTCGACGTCGAGTGCGCCGCCATGGCGGCGCTGGCACAGCATTCTCGCGCTCTTACCGAGGCCTTGATCAGCAACGACCTGCAGCGCGTCGAAGGGGCGCGCCGTGCCGTAGAGGAGGCGCGTATCGCGCACCAAAGCGCGCTTGGCCGCAGGCGCGCGATGCAGCAGCGGGGCTTTGGTCAGCGTACGCTTGTGCAAGTTGCCGGCTACGCTCCGCGGGCGCTGCGCCAGCGCTTGCAGCAGTGCGCCTCCGAGCTGGCGGTTGGGGCCGCGGGATTGGCCATCAGCAATAACAACAACAAAGCCTTGATCGCGCAGGGGATGCGGCGCCTGGTGCGCATCGCTCAGATCGCACAGGCCGCACAAGACCATGAGTTGGGAACCTACCAGCGGCGTCGCCGGCATGACGCCGGCAACTCCTTCCTCGTGAGTAGCAAAGCATGAGCTTTTTCGGCATCAATCTTCTCGGGAACGCGCTCGAGAGCGATCAAACCGCGGCGAACGTAACCTCCCAAGACATCAGCAACGCGAACACGCCGGGGGCCTCTCGGCAGATGGTGCAATTGGTGGAGTCGACGCCCATCGCGCAACCAGGTTTCCCCATGCACTTCGGGCCCGGTATGCTGGGCGAGGGCGTCTCTGTCCAGTCGATCCAACGCGTCCACCAGGATTCCTACGATACGCTCTATCGGAACTCGAACGCGATCGGCGGCTTCTTCTCCGCTGAGCAAGGTGTCTTGAACGTCACGCAGATGAACTTCAGCGAGCCGGGCGGCTTGGGCGTCAACGTCGCCCTCTCAGGCTTCATCTCGTCGCTGCAGCAGTTGGCGGCGCAGCCGACGACCATCGCGCAGCGCTCCGGCGTGCTTAGCGCGGCGCAGACGTTGGCCAGCACGCTCAACAATGCCTCGCAATCGATCCTGACCCAAGAGACGCAAATCCAGGGTCAGGCAACCAGCGTCGTCACGCAGGTCAACACGATCGTCGATCAGATCGCCTCGCTCAATGGCCAGATTCGTGCCTCGACGGCCGTGGGCGACAACCCCAATCAACTGCTGGATCAGCGCGACCAGCTGATCGATCAGCTCTCGGGCGTCCTCAACGTACAAACTTCCGTGCAGGCCAACGGCTCCACGCTCGTGACCGTGGGTGGGCAAGCGCTGGTCAACGATACGGTAGCATACCATCTGGCCGCGCCCGTCGTGGCCAAGCCGATGGCGCCTGGAACGCCGCTGCAGCTCGTGATCGGTTTCGCGAACGACCCCAATCCCAACGATCCCAGATCGGCGCCGATCAGCGGCGGCGAGTTAGGCGGGCTGCTGGACGCGTACAATGCGAAGCTGGTGCCCTACCTCCAGCAGTTGGACAACGTTGCCAACGGCCTCGCTAATGCCGCAAACCGGGTAGCGCAGTCCTCCTACGATGCCAACGGCAGCCCAGGCGCCGCTCTCTTCATTCCCAGCGCCCCCGGTAATCCCGTCACGGCAGCTTCGATTCGTGTGGGCATCACGAGCCCTGCAGCCGTGACTAGCGGCTTGGCCTCCACGGCGGCCGGAACGCTGGTTACGGCGCTGAACTCTGCCAACAACGCTGTAGCCAGCTCGCAGACGGTCGAGGGCAACAGCTCGTATGCCAACGTCATGCCGGTAGGCGCATACAGCGGCATGATGACCATCAGCGTCGACGGCCAGACCGAGACGTACAACTATGCCGTCAACGCTACGACGACGCTCGATCAGTTCATTACGCAGTTTAACGGCGCCCAACTCGGCGTTTCGATGAGCTTCGATGCGACGTCCCAACGCGTGATATTCCAGCGCGATCCCACGAACGAAAGTCTCGTGCTGGGGAGTACCTCGGCCTATGTGCCGACGCCGGATTTCACCATCGCCGACGCCATCACAGGCGGCGGGCCGCCGCCTTCGTTCCTGAGCGTGATCGGCGCCGGAGCGATGAACGGTGTGGCGCAGAATGCCGCCGACGCGCTGGGTACCGGTGACAACGCCGGAGCGAACGCCATGCTGACCACGCTCCAAAGTCCTACGCCCATTCCCTTCTTCACGCCCACGACGATCGGTACGCCCGTCGCTGCGGCAGGCACGTTCACCGTGACGCCCGGCGCGCTCAGCGGGATCCAACCGGGGGCGACGCTGACGATCGATGCCGGCACTCCCAATCAGGAGAACGTCGTCGTCCAGAGCGTGAACTATGCCACCGGGTCCTTTTCGGCCGCGTTCACCAAGCCGCACGCCGCGACGGCGACGGTTCAAGCCGCGGCCACCACGAGCCTGGGCTCCTACTATACGAACCTGGTCACGCAGGTCGGCTTCGACGCGCAGACTTCGATCAACGGGGCGAAGAGTCAGGCGAGCGTAACGCAGCAGATCGATAACGCGCGGCAGAGCGTTGACGGCATCAACGTCGACGAGGAGACTCAGAACCTGATCAAGTTCCAGAACGCCTATCAGGCCGTAGCCAAGACACTGGGCGTGATGGAGCAGATGATTCAGACTGTGCTGGACACGGTCCACTAGGAGGCATACCGTATGCGGATCTCGACTTCGGAGGTCTACAATCAGCAGACGCTGGCGATCGACGATCTCGCCTCCCAGCAGATGCAGTTCGGCGGGGAACTCTCGACCGGCAAGCAGTTGAACGTACCCTCCGACAACCCAACGCAGATCGGTCAGGATCTCTTGGTGCGCGCCGCGCAGGCCTACGACCAGACGGTGAGTTCGACCCTCTCGAGCGCCCAGGCGCAGCTCTCTACGCTCGATGGCGCGCTCTCGGGACTCACGAGCGTGCTCCAGAGTGCGCGCCAGATCGCCGTACAGGGCGCCAACGATACGCTCAGCGCGCAGCAGCGTGCGAACTTGGCCACGCAGGTGGACAACCTGCTTCAGCAGGCCGTAGGCATCGGGAACGCGCAGGTCGGCGGAACGTATCTCTTCGCGGGGACGACGCAGAGCGCCGCCCCGTTTCACACGGTGGGCAGCCCCATTACCGCGGTGTCCTTCGCCGGTAACCAGCAGACGACCAAGCAAATCTTCGTCGATGGCCAGGCGTATACCGTTGGCATCACTGCACAGCAGGCGTTCAATTTGAACTCCACCGACGGGTCGCCCGACGTCTTTCAGATGCTCATCACCCTACGCGATACGCTCAACGGGCAGTCGGTCGTAGACGAGAGCGCGAGCCAACTCAACGTCCCCGGGTCCGTGATCGCTCCGGCGACGCTGGTTTCGTCGGCGGCGTTCGCGATACCGCTGACCGGCGACTCCTCCGGTTCTGCCAGTATCCAGATCAACGGCGTGACGGTGACCGTCAACCCGGCTGTCGCGACCGCTGCTTCCGTCGTGGCGGCGATCAACGCCGTGGCTGCGAGCACCGGCGTAACCGCCGCCTTCGACTACAAGCAGGAGCGGCTGGCGCTGACGTCCACCAACGGTCAGGCGTTCATCGTCCAGGATGCGTTGACGCCGGGTGCGACGGGTAGTCCCGGAAACTTCCTGAGCGCCTTCGGACTCCAGGAGCAGGGCAGCGTGGCTACCGATCTCAGCACGCAGCTGGGCGATGTCGACCGTGTCCTCACCACGATGCTGAACGGGCGCGCCGCCGTGGGATCGACGCTCCAGACGCTGGCGCAGGTTGAAACCATCAACAGCGCGGCAGTCGTCCAGAACACCCAGACGATATCCGGCCTCGAAGATGCCGATGTAGCTAAAGTAGCCACGCAGTTCACCCAGACGCAGGCGGCCCTCCAGGCCGCCTATGGAACGACCACGAGGCTCGAGCAGCACTCGCTCTTCGACTATCTCCAGTGATGAGGGCTCCCTATCGTGCCACACCAGGTTGATCTGCCCCGCTTCGGACCCATGACGTATGCCGACGACGACGTCATCGAGTTCCCTTGGGGAGTACCGGGCTTTGCCGACCACCGGCGTTTCCTGGTCTTGGCGCTCGAGGAGCAGACGCCGTACCTTTGGCTTCAGAGCCTCGATGACCCCAAGGTAGCCCTGCCCATCGTCGACCCATGGCAGATCTTCCCCGACTACAGGCCGGCGCTCCCATACTACGCGCGGGTGGCCTTGGAACTGGAGAACCCCGCCGACTTCGTGATCTACTGCGTCGTGGTCTGCACGGCTGGGGCCGAGGAACTCACCATGAACCTGCTGGCCCCCGTGGTCATCAACCTCAAGCGGCGGCGCGCACGCCAGGTGATGCTGGAAGGGACCTCCTATGGGGTGCACCAGCCGATTCCGCGGATTGCGGCTCCCAAGGAGGCCCTCCGCTCGTAGCCGAAACCCCCTCCCTCGCCGGCAGCAGGCTGCCGGTACTGCGCCAGGGAGGGCCGCATGGCATGCTCGTTCTCACGAGAAAGCCAAACCAGGCGATCATGATCGGCGACAACGTCCGCATCGTGGTCGTCGCCATCGACGGTGAGCAGGTCAAGTTGGGGATCGAAGCGCCCCGCGAGATCCCGGTGCACCGCTCCGAAGTCTATGACGATATCCAGCGGACCAACCGCGCGGCGGCCGGTGAGGTCGCGTCTTCCACGCTTGGGCAGAAGGGCAGCGCAATCCCGCGACCCGTACGTCCCGTTGCTCGGCGGGACCGTCCGGAGAATGCCGCGCCGCCCTCCGACGACGCCTAAAGTCCCGCTTCGCCGCCGCCGATATTTGAGCCATGGGGAGACAGGACGTCTTTCCAGTCACACGTGTGTCATATCATCAAGGAGGATAACAGCACATGGCCCTCTCGATCGCCAACAATCTTCTGGCGAACACCGCGAATCTCAATCTTTCGCGGAACCAGGATGCCCTTCACACCTCGGTCAGCCGCCTCTCGAGCGGTCTGCGCATCAACACCGCCGCCGACGATCCGTCGGGTCTGGCGATCTCCGAAGCGCTGCAGGCGCAGGTCAACGGCTTCCAGCAGGCCGTTCAGAACGTCCAGAACGCCAACAACGCCGCGCAGGTGGCTGAAGGCGCTCTTCAGACGACGACGGATATTCTCCAGCGCATCCGCTCGTTGGCTGTCGAGGCTTCGAACGACACCTCGTCACCCACCGACAAGCAGAACCTGCAAACCGAAGTTCAGCAGCTGATCCAGGAGGTCAATACGATCTCCGGCAACACGAACTTCAACGGAACGAATTTGCTGGACGGCACGCACTCCGGCTTCCAGCCGGCGCAGTCTGCCACCTCGACGCTGACGGCCGACTCGTTCCTGACGGCTAGCCCCGGCCAGCTCGTCACCTCGGTCTCGCTCTCCACGGCGGCACAGTCAACGGCGGCGGTCGGCGTCTCCGCGAGCGACGGTACCATCGAGCTGCAGGTCGTGACGACCGGTACCACGCTGGTCACGGTCAACGGTCAGTCGGTCAGCGAGCCGACGATCGCCATTCAGGTCTCGGAGTTCGACTCCTCAACGAATACGACGACCGTGCTCGGCCTCGTATCGACGAGCGCGACCAGCAATCAGGTCAACGCGCAGACGATCAAGCTGTCGGCATTCGCCGGTAGCCAGGAGCAGGCGCTCTCCATCAACTTGAATACCGTTACCTCGGGCGACGTTGGAGCAACGACCTTCGTCAAGATCGCGCAGTTCGTCGCTGCATCCAGCAACCCGGTGTTCAACTTCCAGTCGGGTGCCAGCGAAGGCGACGTCGTTCAGCTCGGCCTCCAGGCCACCAACGCCTCGACGCTGCGTATCGGCGCCATCAACCTCGCCTCCGGTACGACGAGCAACCCATCGATCGGCGCGGAGGACGCGATCGGTCAAGTCGACCACGCGCTCGACACGCTGCTCTCGCAGCGCGCCGCGCTCGGTGCAACCATCGTCCGCCTCAACGAGGACGCGGGCAACGATCAGGTTACCCAGACCAATCTTCAGGCGTCGGAGTCGTCGATCCGCGACGTCAACGTCGGTCAGGAGACCACGAACTTCACCCGTCTGCAGGTACTCGTCCAGGTCGGTACGGCCGTTCTGGCACAGGCGAACCAGCAGCCGCAGAGCGTGCTCACGCTGCTCCGCTAAGCACTCGTTCGAAGTCCCTCGTATGAAGGGGGCCGCTACGGCGGCCCCCTTCTCGTTTCTAACATGGGCGGCGGCGCCAACCGAATATGCTAATGATGCCGATCCACATCGTCGGCGGAGGCCGTCCCGCGCCGGCGGGGTCGCGCTGGCATCCGCAGCCTGGTCTTAGTCTCTGTATGATCGTTCGCGACGAGGAGCAGCTCCTCGACGCCTGCCTCACCAGCGCCTGTGCCGTCGTCGACGAGATCTGCATCGCCGACACCGGCTCCATCGACCGAACGATCGAGATCGCGCGCGCCTACGGCGCCCGGGTTCGTGAGATCCCGTGGACCAACGACTTCTCCGAGGCGCGCAACGCCTCGCTGGAGATGGCGACGCGCCGCTGGGTGCTCTTCCTCGATGCCGATGAAGTGCTCAAGCCGGAGAGCATTCCACTGATCCGCTCGATCGTGGCGAGCCAGCCGCAGCGAGTCGGCTTCAACTTTCACTGCATCAACGAAGTCGACGAACACGGCAGCCTCGGACAGACCTCGCATCTGGTTCTGCGCCTCTTTCCCAACGATCCCGAGATCCGCTTCCTCCAGCCGCTCCACGAGTACGTGAGCGATCCGCAGAGCATCCTGCCGGGCAAGGTGTTGCGCTCGGCAACGATCGAGGCGTACATCCTTCATCGCGGCTATCTCAACGAGATTGTCCGCCGGAAGAAGAAGCCCGAGCGTAATTTGGCCATCGCTCTGGCCGCCGTCGAGCGATACCCCGACGATCCGTTTCACTGGTACGGCCTGGGACAGACGTATGCGTTCATGGGCCGGCGCTCCGAGGCCAAGGAGCCTTTCGAGCGCATGCGCTCCTGTGCGTTACCCGGGGACAAGCGCGGGATCATCTCCCACGGTCTGGCCGTGCTGGCGGAGATCTATAGCCAGGAGGAGCAATATGAGCTCGCCGAGCAGCGCGCACGCGAGTCGTTGGAGCGCTCTCCCGGATACCCCAACGCCAATTTCTCGCTTGGGCAGGCGCTGCGCAAGGCCGGGCGTGCCGATGAAGCCATCGCGGCATTCCGTGCCGCCTGCGCGGACGGCATCGATCCCAAGAACTTCGCCGTCGTCGACGATCAGGTCTACCAATGGAAGGCGCGCTGCGAGCTGGGCGTCTATCTTTCGTCACTGCAGCGCCACGACGAGGCGATCGCCGCGATGGAGGAGGGGATTGCACGTGCTCCCGAGGCGTCCGCTCTGCGCATCAACTATGCGCACGTCTTGGAGCAGGCGGGGCGGCTCGACGCGGCTGAACGTACTTTCGCCGAAGCTTTCGTGCGAAATTGTGCCGCTGATACGGCGCTGCAGAACGTCAACTTTCTGTTGCGCCGTGGGCGCCAAGAGGAAGCCTTGCGTTTCCTCGAGCAGGCGCTAGAGCGTATAACGAGCGAGGACGATCGCGGCACGTTGCTGGACGCGCAGGTGCAGCTCTCCGCGCAATTGGCGGCAGCGGAGCTGGCATTGCGCCAGCGAATCGGCCGTGCGCTGCAGGCGGACGACTGGACGCAGGCGGCCGATCTGCTCCTCACCCTCAGCGCCAATGGCGTCGAGGAGGATCGGTTGCGCGTGCTCTGCGCCTATCGCCTGGCGGAGGGCGACGTGCGCCGCGCTGCTCTGTTGTCGGCGGTGGCGGCGCGGTCCGGCGAGCATCTCGAGCGGGTGGCGGAGGCGATCTGCCGCCAAGAGAGCGGTGTTGCGGGCGCCGGTCTCCAAGGCGCCGTCGCCCTGCTTGCGGGATGCCTTTTGACGTACGGCCGTAACGACGAGGCGCGCCGCGTCGTCGACGCGGTGCTGGCGGTGCAGCGATGATTCCCGTAGTGAGCCTGGTGCTCTTGACGTGGAACGCGCTGGAGTATACGCGCATCACCATCGAGAGCGTGCGCCGCTTCACCAAGCTGCCGTGCGAGCTGGTGGTCGTGGACAACGGCAGCGAGGCACCGACCGTCGAATACCTGCGCACGCTG
>SCQY01000268.1 GCA_004298665.1 bacterium
GTCGTTCGGTGAAGTCAAGAAGCCGGAGACGATCAACTACCGTACGCTCAAGCCCGAGCGCGACGGGTTGTTCTGCGAGAAGATCTTCGGCCCCACCAAAGACTGGGAGTGCCACTGCGGCAAGTACAAGCGCATTCGCTTCAAGGGCATGATCTGCGACCGCTGCCAGGTCGAGATCACGCGCGCGAAGGTGCGCCGCGAGCGCATGGGCCACATCGAGCTGGCCACGCCCGTCAGCCACATCTGGTACTTCAAGGGTGTGCCTTCGCGCATCGGCATCCTGTTGGATATGTCGCCGCGCCAGTTGGAAAAAGTCATCTACTTCGCGGCTTACGTCGTCATCGACCCGGGGCAGACCCCGCTGGCCAAGCGCGAGATCCTCACCGAGCAGAAGTACCGCGAGCATCGCGAGAAGTACGGCAACGCCTTCAAGGCCGGCATGGGCGCCGAAGCCGTGCGCGAGCTGTTGCGCGACCTCAACTTACGCAAGCTGCAAGAGGACCTGCGCCGCGAGTACCTGGAGACCTCTGGGCAAAAGCGCATCAAGGCCATCAAGCGCCTGGAAGTGGTCGAGGCTTTCCTGCAGTCCGGCAACAAGCCGGAGTGGATGATCCTCGCCGCCGTTCCGGTCATCGCGCCGGAGCTGCGCCCCATGGTGCAACTGGACGGCGGGCGTTTCGCCACGTCGGACTTGAACGATCTCTACCGCCGCGTGATCAACCGCAACAACCGCCTCAAGCGGCTGCTGGAGCTCAACGCGCCTGAGATCATCATCAAGAACGAGAAGCGCATGCTCCAGGAGGCCGTCGACGCGCTGATCGACAACGGCCGCCGCGGCCGCCCCGTCACGGGCCCCAACAATCGTCCGCTGAAGTCGCTCTCGGATATTCTCAAGGGCAAGCAGGGGCGTTTCCGTCAGAACTTGCTGGGCAAGCGCGTCGACTACTCGGGGCGCTCGGTGATCGTCGTCGGCCCGAACCTCAAGCTGCACCAGTGCGGCTTGCCCAAGGAGATGGCGCTCGAGCTCTTCAAGCCGTTCGTGATGAAGAAGCTGGTCGATCGCGGCCAGGCCCACAACATCAAGAGCGCCAAGCGCATGGTGGAGCGTGTGCGTCCGGAAGTGTGGGACGTGCTCGACGAAGTCATTCAGCAGCATCCCGTGCTGCTGAACCGCGCCCCAACGCTGCACCGTTTGGGCATTCAGGCCTTCGAGCCGGTGCTGGTAGAAGGCAAGGCCATTCAGATCCACCCGCTGGTCTGCACGCCGTACAACGCGGACTTCGACGGTGACCAGATGGCCGTGCACCTGCCGCTCTCCGCGGGGGCGCAGGCCGAGGCCCGCATCCTGATGCTCTCGTCCAACAACATCATGCGGCCGGCGTTCGGTGATCCCGTTTCGATCCCCACGCAGGACATGATCCTGGGGCTCTACTACCTGACGTTCAACATCGACGAGTACAAGGGGCCCGCCAAGGCTCACTTCGTCGACGGCCACGCCGTGGAGCGAGACCCCAACGAGAAGCTGCACGTCTTCGCGGGGCCCAAGGAAGCGCAGATGGCGCTGGACTTCAAGACCATCGACGTCCAGGACTGGATCAAGATTCGTTGGAAGGGCGAGATCGTCCGCACTACCGTTGGGCGCATGATCTTCAACTTGGCCGTGCCCGATGCGTGGCAGATGCCGTTCATCAACAAGATCATCGACAAGAGCACGCTGCGCAAGCTGATCGCCGAGCTCTATCGCAAGTACGGCAACGCCGAGACGGCAAAGTTCCTGGACGCCATCAAGTCGTTGGGCTTCCGGTACGCCACCGTCTCCGGAACCACCGTCTCCATCTCGGATGTGGTGGTGCCCCCGGAGAAGGACGAGCTGCTGCACGCAGCGGACCGCAAGGTCGAGGAGATCAATCGCCTCTTCGAGCAAGGCTTCATCTCGGAAGAGGAGCAGTATAACCAGACGATCGAGGTCTGGTCGAAGACCAGCGATGAAGTCACCGGCGTCATGCAGGCGGCACAGCATCCGCTCAACCCCGTGTTCATGATGGCGACCTCGGGCGCCCGCGGCTCGCTGGCGCAGGTCAAGCAGTTGGGCGGCATGCGCGGCTTGATGGCGGACCCGTCGGGACGCATCTTGGCCATTCCCATCAAGGCCAACCTCAAAGAGGGGCTCACCGTCCTGGAGTACTTCATCTCCACGCACGGCGCGCGCAAGGGCCTAGCCGACACGGCGCTGCGCACGGCTGACTCGGGTTACCTCACGCGCCGTCTGGTCGACGTAGCGCAGGACGTCATCATCCGCGAGGACGATTGCGCCACGGCCGAAGGGATCATCGTCGCGGATATCCGCGCCGGTAAGGAGATCATCGAGCCGCTCTACAACCGCATCATCGGCCGGCGCGCGCTCGAGGACGTGATCGACCCGCGCGACGGGACGGTCATCGTCCATCGCGACGAGGAGATCGACGAGGAGAAGTCTCAGACCATCATCGACTCCGCCGTCGGCGAAGTGAAGATCCGCTCGGTGCTCACCTGCCGCGCCAAGTACGGCGTCTGTGCCATGTGCTACGGACGTGACCTGGCAACCGGCAAGAACGTCGACATCGGCGAGGCGGTGGGCATCATCGCGGCGCAGTCGATCGGCGAGCCCGGCACGCAGTTGACGCTGCGTACCTTCCACACCGGCGGTGTGGCCACCGAGGACATCATCACCGGTCTGCCGCGTGTCGAGGAGCTCTTCGAGGCGCGCAAGCCCAAGGGGCAAGCGGTGATCACCGAGGTTTCGGGTACGGTGCACCTCATCGATGAGAAGAACGAACGCAAGGTCGTCGTCACCGATGAGAACAGCGAGGAGCACACCTACGAGGTCCCGTCCAAGACCCGCGTGATCGTCAAGGAAGGCGACAAGATCGAGGCGGGCGATCCGCTGCACGAAGGGTCGCTGAACCCGCACGACGTGCTGCGCCTCAAGGGCGAGCGTGCCATCCAGAACTACCTGGTGCGCGAAGTCCAGAAGGTCTACCGCTCGCAGGGCGTGGACATCAACGACAAGCACATCGAAGTCATCGTGCGCGCGATGATGCGCAAGATGAAGATCACCGAGGGCGGCGACACCCGCTTCCTCCCCGGGCAGCTCATCGAGTCCAGCCACTTGGCGGACGAGAACGAGAAGCTGATCGAGAAGGGCAAGGCTCCCGCTGCGGGCGTGCCGGTGCTGCTGGGCGTCACCAAGGCCTCGCTGGCCACGGAGTCGTTCCTATCGGCTGCGTCGTTCCAAGAGACCACACGCGTCCTCACCGACGCTGCGATCAAGGGCAAGCACGATCCGCTGCTCGGCCTCAAGGAGAACGTGATCATCGGTAAGCTGATCCCGGCCGGCACGGGCATGACGCGCTACCGCAATATCGTGATCGACCCCGAAGGTCAGGACGTCGACGACGAGGGGCGTCCCCGCGCGCAGGCGTACGAGGAGTACACTGGGTCGGGTCTCGCCGACGAGGCGGCGCTCATGGAGGTCATCGGCCAAGGGCCCACCGAGGAGGCACAGCGCCTCCACATCGCCGCCGCGGTCCGCGCGCCGGAACCCGCCGTCCAGTACGAAGGCGAGTACGACGTCGACGTGGCGCCGGGACCCAGCCCGTTGGAACTGCAGATGGGCAAGCGCAAGGGCATCTCTCCCGAGGACCTGCCGTAAGCGCGCGGTTGCTTCGGTGGACGATCCCACTACACAAAGAAGAGGCCCCGCGAACGCGGGGCCTCTTCTTTGTGTAGTGTAACCTTTAGCTCACGAAGCCGCTGATGCCTAGCGTCGCACTGCCTCAACAATGCGAAGCGCCGGGCGGCCGGCAACGTCCTGCAGAGGAAAATAGGCTCGATGCGTGGCGGCGTCGATTGCCACGACGTGGGCGTGTGGTGCCAAGAAGCCCCGGCCGAGAGTAACCGCACCGTGCGCTGTCTCGGCAAAGACTGCTACGACGCCGCTCTCCGCGGCGACGTAGAGGCGCCGCAATCCGGGATCGAAGGCCAGGACGTCGGGGTCGGCGCCTACCGTTGCGGACCCGGTAACGCGGTGAGACTGCAAGTCGAAGGTCAGGAGCCGCGAGTTGTTATCGCAGGCGACAAAGGCTAAACGGTGATCGGCATCGATGAGTAACCCGTGATCGTGAGCGCATCCCGGCAATGGATAGCGGGCGACGATGCGCCTGTTGACAGGGTCGACCTCCGCGAGCTCATTTCGTGTTTGGACGGCCACGAACATACGATGAGAGCCAGAGTCGAATTGCGTATTTCCGGCCTCGCCGCCGAGGGTTATCGTCGCGACCACCTTATTAGCCTGCGCATCGATGACGGTATCGGTTCCGCCTGTCTCGTCGGAAACGAACAAGAGGTGCGCCGACGGGTCGTATGCCAATCCGTCTGGATAGATGCCGCCGGGCATGCGGGTCGCGATTCGTCCGGTCGCCTCGTCGATGCCGACGATCTCGTTAGTTCCCGTAGCGCTGGCATAGACGAGTCCGAGGCTCGGCACGGCAAGAACCCCGTGCACGTTCGAGATCCCGCCGACGCGCCCGATGACCCGCTCGTGCCGCGTATCGAAGATCAGTACTTCGCTATCGCCGAGATGGGCGATATAGAGTCGGTGCCTGCCGGCATCGATACTCTCGTAGTCGAAGCGTGTCGTGGCACCGGGAAGCATTACGTCGCGAATGTGCGCGATAGGAAGAGGCGCGGTGAGACTAGCGATAGCGGCGGCGGCGATCAGCGCGAGCCAGGCGGGAACGTTGAGCAAGATGGGCTCTCCCAGGGTAAAGCGAAAGGCTGCTGCCGCGAGCCGCCGGCCGGTTGGAGCCGAGGACGAGTGTCAGGAACGAAGGATCGTCCCCGGCTCAAGCGTGCGGTGCTAGATGCGCGCACCGCGACCGGTAATGAGGTTCCAGATAAACAGGATGACGGCCACGACGATCAAGAGGTGGATCAGCCCGCCGCCAACGTGAAATGCGAGCCAACCGAGCAGCCAGAGGATCACTAAGATCACGATGATCGCCCATAGAATCCCCGCCATATTCCTGCCTCCTTCAGCGGTGTCCGCGCTCAATCGAAGTTAGCGATGCACGTACCCATTGGTTCGCAGGTCCATGCATCCGGCGCTTATTTGTATCGTTGACGAGCGCTTGCTGCGTCCGCTCGCAGCAGTGCGAAGGTTCCAGCGCGAAAGAATCGGCAAGGCTACGACTTGGCTCCGCTCGCCAGCCAAGAGACGACGTCGCCGGCATTTCGATCCGGTGGGAACACCGGGTAGAAGACGTGTTCGACGGCGCCGTCTCCGAGCAGGTGCTCGACGCTGCTGCTCATCGTTACTGATAATACATGCCTTCCGCGCGGCGCTTCAAGTTCGTAAACTGACGCGTTTGCATGATCCAGTGCGACGGCTCTAAGAAGATGAAGCTCAGGGGAGCCTGCAGCCACCTCGGTTGCAGAGACCAATAGCCGCTGACGATAAGTCGCGAACGGCCGCCGGGAAGCTCTTCCAGCAGGAAGCCCCACAGCGAATCAGTGTAAGAGCGCGGTCTCGATTCCGCCGGGTTGAATCGGCGGCCGCGCAAATCGAACGATGCGCGCAGTCCTAGGAAGCGTTCGGGCACCGACGCAGCTACTTCCCAGGCGTTCTCCATGGCGCTGGCGTCGGGGCCGGCCAGCATATCTCCTACCGAGATATGCTGCCATTCGGGATGTATGCGGTCAGCGCTGCGGCGTCCGAAGTTATCCAGATAATCCCAGCTATACCAGCCGGCACGGCGGTAGCCCATTTGCGCGAGCCATGGCCAAACCACCGATGGCGGAGCATCGATCGTAACCGCCATCGTTGCGCTACGCTTCCCATCCGGGATGAGATCGGCGCCGGGATATGCCGATGCTACCTCTTCGTCCGTGGCGCCCCAGCGTAGTATCCGCGGACGAGCGATGAACGCATATGCCGCCAACGAGAGACCCATGACGACGGCAAGTTTGCTTGCGGACATGTCTAGGCTGTTATTTCCAGAATCGGAAACCTGTCTTCTACCGGGCGCCACCTAAGATTGCTGTGCCAACCCAACCGATAACCCGCCCATGACAATCCAGGAGACCGACGACGTCGGGGTGCCAACTCATTGCGGCTACTCAAGTTCGGGCCGCGCCGGTCGAATATTCAAATGATGCCGCGCTCATTATTGAGCATGCGATTATGGTGTTTATTTCGACTGGAGGTATTTGCCGGTGCCCAGGTCTATCGTTGCCCTCATAACCGTAGTGGGATCGATCATTGCCGCGTCGGCGATCGCGCTCGCCGACCCCACGCTAGGTGTCCCCGTCACGCAAACCGGAAACGCAGGACCCCCGGTCGAGATCAATGAGTGTAAGTTGTTGTACACCGGCGGCTTGCTCGTGGGAAGCACGGCTGGCGTCCAAATCGAATTTACGAATGACACGGACAAGACCGCGGACATTATCGAATTTCGCGTGACCTCGGGCGCGCAGGGCGGCATCGTCCGCGACGTCGGAACGTTCTCTCCTGGAATTGAGATCAAGCACCACTATCGATCCGGAGATGGGCAGATGATGTTCGCGCCGATTTTCTCGCATCCGCACATTCAATGCGCGGTCGAGACGGTGCACTTCAAAGACAGCGTAGTTTGGCGCGCGAACCAAGCCGCTGTTGCCAAGGCCGAAAACCCGTCGGGCGATCCAGCGGGCGATGCTCCCATCGCAGCATCGCCGTGGAAGCTTGCGTTTACCGCCACCGGGCCGGCATACGACCAATTCGTCACGACAACCGATGCAGGAGATACCGGCACGCTGAGCGAGTCCGACAATTGCGCGCAGGTGGCTTCGGTCGCTCTGGTGTCTCAGAGCGCAACAAGCGCCGTGTTCCGCGTCAGCCCCGTCGGTGCCGGGCTCTGCGGTGCAACGGTCAAAGACAACTCAGGCCACGAGCGCCTCATCCCAATCAGCGTCACAAGTACGGCCAAGAGCCCTGCAGCAGCGTCCACCCAGAGCGCAACGGCGCCGGCATCGTCTCAGAAACAGTAGCGTACGGGGCCCTGAGCGCTGCTAGCGTCCCTCGGTATCGCTTGATGCCGTCGCTTCGACCTCGATGGGAATCCCGTGGCGCACGCTCTCGGTCACGACGCAGTAGTCCTCGAAGAGTTCGCGGCAGCGTTCGAACCGGTCGCGTCTATCGTCTGGAACCTGCGCGTTGATGACGATCTTCATCGACCCTACGCGCAGCCGGGCGCGTTCGTTGCGCACCATGGTGATGCCCACGCGGGCGGTGAGCTGCTCGACGGGCACGCGCGCCTTGTTGAGGCAGAAGAGCAGGCTTGATGAAAGGCAGCTTGCCGTTGCCGCCCCGAGTAGTACCTCTGGGCTCGGCCCCCGGCTCTCTCCCAACGGCGGCCCTTCGTCCGCGATAAAATCCGGGACGCTCGTCCCATCGACGCGCACCGTGAATTCGTAGTCTTCTTTGCGTTCGAGCGTGAGAGTGATCGTAGGAAGCTCGCTTGCCTCTATCTTCACGTCCCGTCCTCGTCTTTCTCATCCGAAAATGTCGCCGGCCACCAGCGCTTTCGCGGTTTACCCCTACACGTTGCGGTGGTGGAGCACGATCTGATTGCCCTCGGTATCCTCACCGAAGGACATGAAGCACACAGGTGACTCTTTGCGCTCACCGGCCTTACCGCCCAACGAGCGCACCAGCTCGATCGCCTTTGTCACGTCGGGCACCGCGAACAGTACGGTGTAACCCGGTTGCCACGGAAAATCTTCGTGCTTGCCGATGGCGAAGGCCGAGCCGTCGGCAAGCTCAAACTCCGCCCACGTGCCGGGGAAGTGCGTCTTCGGCTCGCATCCTAGCAGTGCGCGATAGAACTTCAGCGCGCGTTCGAAGTCTTTGACGTTATAGATGTGGACGTCGATGCCCGTCACCATCCTGTGTCGTCCTCCCTTTTTGGAAGAGCTAGCCGATTCGTCTTGGGGCTTGCCTGAGCCCGCTGAGGTTTCCGTCGGCGTCTCGAACCCAAGCAATGAGCATGCCCCCGCCGACGTCCGTGACGTCTTGTTGGATCTGGGCGCCGGCTTCGACGAGGGTCCTGAGGCGCTGAGCGATGTCGCCGGTAGTAAAGTACCCAATTGGTCCCGCCATGCCTTTGCAGTGACCGTTAGGATCCAGACCGATCTCCATGTCGCCGACGCGAAAACCAACGTAGTACGGCGAATCGACGTAGGGTTCTACGCCCAAGAGCTCCTCATAGAACGCCTTAGCCCGCGCGATATGCTTCACCGGGTAAACGATTAGGCTGATGTTGCGATCCATGTGCACCTCGCGTTGGTGGGAGCGATGTACTTTCTATAATACGGTCGTGCCGCTGATTCACCGCGGCCATTGCCCCTTCAGCTGGACTCTGACCTGGCGCCTTTGGACCGTGCTCCGCACAGCATCAAAAGCCTTAGGCGATGTACTGGCCCGGACATGGCGGCCGAGCGATAGACCAGGCAGCGGCGCCGACGAAAGTGCCCGAGTGAGCTTGTGAGCCAGTGTACGGGTGCCGGAGCAATATCTCGCGCGCCCGGGCTTGTGCACGCCGCGTAGCGCGCTCTCATTGCGGGCACAAACAAGATCGGTGTGGTGTTAGAGGGGAGAGGTTCAAATGGATGCTCTGACGCTTTTGAAGAAAGATCATGATGCCGTCAAGCAGCTCTTCAGGGAGCTCGACGAGCTGGGCCAACGTGCCGTGATGGCGCGCGAGAAGATCGCTCAGAAGATCGCCGAGGAACTCAGACTACACTCGGAGGTGGAGGAGCAGATCGTTTATCCGGCCATCAAGGAGAAGACAAAAGGCGGCAGTGATGAGCGCGTGGAGGTTCTCGAGTCGTACGAAGAGCATGCGCTCGTGGCGAATCTGCTGGACGAGCTGGGCGGAACGGACCCAAAGGATGAGTCATACCGCGCCAAGCTTCGCGTGATAGAGACGCTCGTGCTGCAGCACGTCAAGGAAGAGGAAGGCCGGCTCTTCCGCCTCGCGAGGGACGTGCTGGATCATCGAGAGTTGGCGCAGTTAGGCGAGGAGATCGCCGCGGCGAAACAGCGGGGTCGCGTACCGAGCCACGCGTAAGGGACGATCCGGAATGCACGACCCGCTAGGTCGCAGGTCCATGCATCCTCCTACCGCTCCCGCGATGTGATCTGGAGCGCAGCCCAGCCGGGCCAAAGCCGCTTGGCGGTTGCTATCGACACTTGGCCGTCGACCATCGCCCGCACGACGCCGCGGTGGCTTGGCAGCCACCCGCTGCCGGCCACGACGTGCGCACCGACGGCGAAAAGGAAGACCCAGCCGCTCAGCTCATGCACACGCAGGATCAAGGAGAGCAGCCCGCTCGCATTGCGCGGCGTGACGAGCAGCGCGACACCGGTAGCTGCGAGCAGAACAAGTAACGCGCCCATGATTGCGAACAGCAGGCGTTGGGCGGGGTCGAACCGGCCGTCGTGATGGGGCGGCCGGTTCCGGTAGGGGTGGATCACGAACCGAACAATCACCTGCGCCCAGCCGATGTCGGTCCGCCGATAAGACAGAACATCCTTTGCCAGTCCGGCGATGTTGTGCGGGGCGAGCAGAGGCGCCGCCAGCAGCGAGGCGGTCACGACGAGGCCGAGCCGGCGATGCCACACGGCCAACCCATCATGCCCGCCGAGCAGGCCGACAAGAAAGCGAGGCCCGCCCGTAACGAGCAACAGGCCGGTGGCCGCCAGTCCCAGCACCGCAACTCCAAACACCGCGTGCGCGACAACCGTGGCCGGCCCGTGCCGGCGCAGCGTACCCGCACCAGTCATCGAGCGGGTTCGATAACCGTGAACGTCACTCGTGTGCTGACGCCGACCGAGTCATGCAGCGCGTCGGCGAGTTCGGCCACCACCGTGTGCTGCCCCGCGGGCAGCGGGGCGCTGAACGCGTCCTGGTACACGCCGACTTCCGGCCCGCCGTCCAGCGATAGGTGCAGGTGATCCAGCCCTTGCTCCGGCGCACCGAGGCGGGCGCCGCCGACTTTGAACGCGAACCGGACCGGGCTCGATACGGTCTCTCCAGGTGCCGGGGACTCCACGCTGAGTGAGACGCCCGCGGGTTGCCGTTGGGACTGGCGGACGAGTTGGACGACGACGAGCAGTCCGGCTACAAGCAGCAGAGCCGCTCCGATCCGCAACATCTTGGCCCACCGGTGATGCTGTTTGCGTACACCGACTTTTTCCATATGAGCCGCGATTCCAGGCGAAAAGCGGCCTTCCCTCGGCCCAAGGGCCAGCGAGACCAACGGCGCGCGGTCGTGTTGAGCGCTCGCCGCCTTCTGTCGAGGGACACGGGCCCCTCGATCACGGAGAGCGCCGAACGGTAGCGCTAAGAGGATCTCCGAGCCAGCGCAATGCGTCTCGTAATGCGTGCATTGCGCCGCTGTTGATCGGCTCGCCGTGGCCAACCACGATGCGCTGGACGTCCCATGCAAAGATGCGACTCGTTGCGCGCCGCAGCGCCGTCCGATTGAGCACGCTGAGAGCGCGTAATAGTGGAAAGGCGGCGAGGTGTCCGTTCAGGCCGGAGAGATTATAGGCCAGCCGCGTGAACGGCGGCGTGTCGTCTTGCACCTTCAGGTTGAAGAGAAAATCCGCGATCACGAGCGTGTGCGTTGGCTGGTGGAAGAAGAGGCACTCCTCGAATGCCAGCAGGCCCGGCAGTTGAATATGTGCCATCTCGCTGAGCCATGGCGTCCGCGTCGAGTTGGTGAGAACGCGGTCGATGAGCGTCGGCTTCAGCGACCGCAAACGCGCCGGCCCCCAAAAAAGCGCCTGCGGATACGCCAGGCGATACTCGCGCAAGTAGAGATCGTGGAACCAGTTCGGCGCCACGACATGGCCCACCGGACCGAGCGCGCGCAGCTCGTCGTGTAGTTGCAGCGACGGGCGGCATGGTGAATGGAGCAGCAGCGCTCCGTTCTCAAGGCGAATCGCCGTCATCGTGTGAGGAAACCATGCACCCGCGAACCGGACCGGCGCCGTGGCGATCCATAGCCCGTCAGTGATCTGCTCTATGCGTCCCATTGCGTTCACCATGACAGGCTACGGCAGCGCGGCGAAGCGCGACGCGTTAACCATTACGCTCGCGCCGGCCGTCGCTTGGGAAGGAGTCGGGAAGATTATGGGAAGGAAATGCTCGCGCGCCTAAGAATCAGGCTCGGACACCGCACCACCTGGTTCACGGAGCGAACCGATGCCAGAACCGGCGCTGAAGACGATCGGGCGTGGACTACGCTTGCTCGATCACTTCGCAGAGCAACCTGGGGAGCATACTCTCTCCACGCTTTCGCGTGAGCTAGGGCTGAGCAAGGCCGTGCTGCAGCGGCTGTTGACCGCGCTCCACGCCCATGGGTATGTCGTCCAGGACCCGATCACGCGCCGATACCGCCTTGGTGCCAGCGCACTACGCCTGGGAACTCTGCGTCCGCGCCTGGAGGACCTTCGTCCATTGGCGCTCGAGGCGATGAAACGCCTCGCGGAACGTACCGGCCTCTCGTGCTTCCTCACGGCGCCATTCGACGACGAGGCCGTCTGCGTCGGGAAGGTTGAGCCCAACGTCCTCATACGTGTCTCGTACAACGTCGGCCGGCGTCACCCGTACCATGCCGGCGCGCCGGGAAAGGCGCTCCTGGCCTTTCTTCCGGCTGCGCGTCGTGAGACGCTCCTGAGCACCGAGCTGGAGCGCTATACCGATCACACGATCATCTCGCGCGAGAGTCTGCTCGCTGAGCTGGCAAGGATCCGCGACGCGGGATTCGCGATCTCGCACGAGGAGCTGGCCGTTGGCGTTAGCGGCGCAGCCGCCGTTGTGCTGGATCCGCTGGGTGAACCTCTTGCCTCTGTCTCTCTTGCCGGGCCGACTCGCGATGTTGACGACGCGCAGCTGCGCGCGCGAGGCCGGGAACTCGTCGACGTGGCCACTCAACTCTCCGCTCGCCTTGGGCGAGCCACC
>SCQY01000269.1 GCA_004298665.1 bacterium
AGGGGCGCAAGGTCACCAACATCGTCTTCATGGGCATGGGCGAGCCGTTCCACAACTACGACGCCGTGATGGGTGCCGTAGCGATGCTCAACGATCCCAAGGGCTTCGGCTTAGGCCACCGCCACATCACGATCTCGACGGTGGGCGTGGTGCCGATGATCGACCGCTTCGCGGACGAGGGGCTCCAAGTCAATCTCGCGATCTCGCTGCATGCGCCCACCGACGAGCAGCGCGGCGCCATCATGCCGGTGAACAAGCGCTGGCAGATCGGCGAGCTGATGGATGCCTGCGCGCGTTACGTGGAGAAGACCGGGCGCAAGGTCTTCTTCGAATACCTGATGCTGGCCGGGATCAACGATCGCGCAGAGGATGCACAACAGCTCGCGCGGCTGATGGCGGGGCGCCTCTACCACGTGAATCTGATCCCCTATAACTCCACGCCGGACGCCGAGTTCCAAGGCTCCGAAGGTAGCATCGTCGACACCTTCCAGCGTGTGCTGACGGCGGCCGGTGTGCCATCGACCATCCGTCACCCGATGGGGCGGGACATCGCCGCCGCTTGCGGTCAACTGCGCTCCGAGACCCAGCCGCGCGCCGGCGCACCGGCGTAGCGACAGGGGGAAGGCCGGCGAAGCGCGCAACTCTCTCGGCTATGACCGCCCAGACGCAGCGTTACCAACCTTCGCTCGACGATGTCAGCGCGCTTGCCAAGCGCCGCGGATTCGTCTTCCAATCCTCAGAGATCTACGGCGGCGCAGGGGGCGTCTGGGATTACGGTCCGCTGGGCACCGAGCTCAAGCGCAACGTCAAACAGGCGTGGTGGCACGAGATCGTCGAGACGCGCGACGACGTGGTGCCGTTCGATGCGGCGATCCTAATGAATCCTCAGACGTGGGTGGCCTCGGGCCACGCGGCGACGTTCCACGACAAGATGGTGGACTGCAAAGTCTGCAAGCACCGCTTCCGCGCCGACCATCTGCCCTCGCTCGAGAAGTGTCCCGACTGCGGCAGCAAAGGCTCGTTGACGGAGCCGCGCAACTTCAACTTGATGCTCAAGACGTTCTTGGGGCCCGCAGAGGACACGGCCAGCCAAGTCTGGCTGCGCCCCGAGACGGCCCAAGGCATCTTCGTCAACTTCAAGAACGTGGCGCAGGCCGCGCGCCGCAAGCCCCCATTCGGCATCGCGCAGATCGGCAAAGCTTTCCGTAACGAGATCACGCCGGGCAACTTCACCTTCCGCACGCGCGAGTTCGAGCAGGCGGAGCTGGAGTTCTTCATCCCGCCCGACGGCACGGACGAGCAGTGGTACCGCCGCTGGGTCGAGGTGCGCATGGCGTGGTACCGCCGCTACTTGGTGGAAGATCGCGTGCGCTTCCGCGAGTTGGAGCAAGAGGAGCTGGCCCACTACGCCAAAGGGCTCACCGACGTGGAGTATCGCTTTCCGTGGGGCTGGGGGGAGCTCGAGTCGATCGCCAATCGCGGCACCTACGATCTCACTGCGCACATCAAGGAGTCGGGGAAGGATCTCTCGTTTTTCGACGAGACCAACAAAGCGAAGTACGTGCCGATCGTCGTGGAGGCGTCGGCCGGCGTCGACCGCACGGCGCTTGCGCTCTTGATCGATGCCTACGATAAGCAACGGTACGTCGATCAAACGGGGAAGGAAGCCGAACGCGTCGTGCTGCGCTTCCATCGGCAGATCGCTCCCGTGAAGGCCGCGGTCTTCGCCTTGGCGCGCAATAAGCCGGAGCTGGTGGAGCGCGCGCGCGCCATCGAGCACGATCTGCGCCGCGTCATGCGCACGCAGTACGATGAAGGGAACATCGGCCAGCTCTACCGGCGCCAGGACGAGGTGGGGACGCCGTGGTGCATCACGGTCGACTACCAGACCTTGGACGACGGGAGCGTAACGCTGCGCGACCGCGACAGCATGGAGCAGACGCGCCTGGCCGCCAGCCAGGTGAAGGCAATGCTCCTCGAGCGCCTCTGCGATTAGGCGCAGCGGCGTCATCGGCTGAACGGGAAGGGGCCATTCAACGGTCCCTTCGGCTTTTGGTCCCACCATTCACGGGAAGAACGTTGTAAGGAAACTTTGCTTCCTGGCCCGAAGAGGCAGAAATCTCGTTACACGGTGGAGGAGACTGGCAGAGATGGCTAAGGTGATTGCGCCCGTGGCGGCGGCGAGCGGCCAGGCGGCAGGCGCAACATGGATATATCGCTTCGAGGAAGGCTCCGCCGCGATGCGGGACCTGCTCGGCGGCAAGGGCGCTGGGCTGGCCGAGATGACACGCGCCGGCTTGCCCGTTCCCGACGGCTTCACCATCACCACCGAGGCCTGCCTCGCTTTCTACCGCAACGGACGCGCCTTGCCCGCCGGGCTGGACCAGAGCGTGCGCACCCACATGGCGATCCTCGAACGCAACACACATAAGAGTTTCGGCGGGCGCGAAGATCCGCTCTTGGTCTCCGTGCGGTCGGGCGCACGCGTCTCGATGCCCGGCATGATGGACACGATCCTCAACTTGGGCTTGAACGATCAGACGGTCGAGGGACTCGCGGTCCTCACAGGTAACCCGCGCTTTGCCTGGGATGCCTATCGCCGTTTCGTGCAGATGTTCGGCAAGGTCGTACTCTCGCTCGACGGCGAGCTCTTTGAGCACGTCATCTCCGAGCGCAAGCGTACCGAAGGCGTGAAGAACGATCCCGAGGTGAGTGCCGAGGGCTGGCGCGCGGTCGTGGCCGCGTTCAAGAGCATCATCGAGCGGGAGAGCGGCACGCCGTTCCCGCAGGACGTCTACGCGCAGCTCTTCCGCGCCGTCGAGGCGGTCTTCGACTCGTGGAACTCCAAGCGTGCTATCGACTACCGGCGTTTCAACAAGTTCCCCGACGACTGGGGGACGGCCGTCAACGTCGTCTCGATGGTCTTCGGCAACATGGGCGAGGACAGCGGCACGGGCGTGGCGTTCACTCGCAATCCATCGACCGGCGAGCGCGCGCTCTTCGGCGAGTATCTGACGAACGCGCAGGGCGAGGACGTGGTAGCCGGCATCCGCACGCCGATGGCCATCGCCGAGTTGGAACAGCGTCAGCCCGGCGTCTACCGGCAGTTCGTGGAGATTGCGGACAAGCTCGAGCATCGCTACCGCGACATGCAGGACATGGAGTTCACCGTAGAGCGGGGGAAGCTCTACATGCTCCAGACGCGCAACGGCAAGCGCGCCGCCGAAGCGGCGGTGAAGATCGCGCTCGACATGGTGGATGAAGGGCTGATCTCCCGCGCGGAGGCCGTGCGCCGCGTGGATGCGGAGAGCCTCAACCAGCTCTTCCATGCGCGCATCGATCCGAACGAGCGCTTCGAAGCCGTCGCTACCGGCATCAATGCCTCGCCGGGCGCGGCGACGGGCGCCATCGCTCTCGATGCCGATACGGCCGTGGCGTGGGCCAAGAAGGGGCGCGCCGTGGTGCTGGTACGCGAGGAGACGGCACCGGACGACGTCCACGGCATGATCGCGGCACAGGGTGTGCTGACCGCCAAGGGCGGCGCGACCTCGCATGCCGCCGTCGTGGCCCGCGGGATGGGCAAGCCGTGCGTGGCCGGGTGCGAAGTGCTCACCATCGATTCCCGGGCGCGTACCGTGACCGTCAAGGGCACGACGCTGCACGAAGGCGATGCCATAACCATCGACGGCAGCACCGGCAGCGTCATCCTGCGCGGTCTGACACTGATCCCGCCGCCATCGGAGCTGCCCGTTTGGCTAGCCCGTTTCTTGGGCTGGGCCGACGAAACGCGCCGCTTGGACGTGTGGGCGAACGCCGACACGCCGGAAGACGCGCGCCGTGCGC
This sequence comes from bacterium, assembly GCA_004298665.1. Lineage (GTDB taxonomy): Bacteria > Vulcanimicrobiota > Vulcanimicrobiia > Vulcanimicrobiales > SCRA01 > SCRA01. The sequence goes on from SCQY01000269.1 coordinate 3,844, forward strand.
GCGAGCTGGGGGCGCGTGGCATCGGGCTCTGCCGTACGGAGCACATGTTCTTCGGTGAGGATCGCTTGCCGATCGTGCGCGAGATGATTCTCTCCGACACGCCCGAGGCGAGAGCGCAGGCGCTGCTGCGCCTCCTGCCCTTCCAGCGCGAGGATTTCGCGGGTCTCCTCGAGGCGATGGCCGGCTATACGGTGACGATCCGTCTGCTGGACCCGCCGCTGCATGAGTTCCTGCCGCCCTACGAGGACCTGCTGGTCGAGATGACGGAGCTGCGCGTAGCGCACGGTGAGCGCGATGCGCGCTACCTGGAGAAGCGGCGCGTCCTCGATCGGGTGCGCCAGCTCCATGAGCAGAATCCCATGCTGGGTTTCCGCGTCTGCCGGTTGGGCATCGTCTATCCCGAGATCTACGCGATGCAGGCGCGCGCGGTCGTCGAGGCTGCGGCGGCGTTGCGCGGACGCGGCGTCGATGCGCGCCCCACGATCATGATCCCCGGCGTGGGGAACCTGCGCGAGATGGAGTTCACGGCCGAGCATGCACGGGCGACGATTGCGCAGACGTTCAAAGATCTCGGCGTCGAGCCGTTCGAGATTCAGGTAGGGACGATGATCGAATTGCCGCGCGCCTGCCTGGTGGCCGATCAGCTGGCGGGCGTGGCCGAGTTCTTCTCCTTCGGAACCAACGACCTCACGCAGACGACGCTGGGCTACTCACGCGACGATGCGGAGAACAGCTTCATCCCGCACTACCTTGACTTGAAGATCCTCAAAGAGGACCCATTCCAAGTGCTGGATCGCGAGGGCGTCGGCGCACTGATGCGCATCGGCGTCGAGCGCGGCCGCAACGCGCAGGCGAAGCTGAAAATCGGCATCTGCGGCGAGCACGGCGGGGATCCCTCGAGCATTGCCTTCTGCGACGCGCTGGCTATCGACTATGTTTCGTGCTCGCCGTACCGCGTGCCCATCGCGCGCCTGGCTGCGGCTCAGGCGGCTCTGGAGCATACCGGCAAGCGCGAGGGTGCCGACCAGGACTGATGATCCGAAAGCTCGGCCGCACCGGGTGCGGCCGAGCCTGATGCTACGAGCTGGGCGAAGTCGATGGACAGGGGTTGGGCGCCATCGTCGCCTGTGCCGTTGGTCCGCGGCTGTTCGACGAGCTAGGAGAGCTGCTGGGGCAGGCCTCCGGAGTGGCCTGCGCGGCGGGCCCCTGTGTCGTGGCTTGATTCGCCTGCGCGTAGGCAGCGGCCCCGGCGCCGATGGCTAGCGCAGCGGCGAGGGTCACGAGTAACTGATTCGATCTTGCCATGGTGCTGCAAAATCCTCGCTGGTTGGGTGCGGGGGGATGCGCTCCGCTTACCCGAGGACGCGCGAAGATGCCGCCGAGCGCCAACTGCGATGTGACGCTGCGCACAGCAGGCTTTAGCCCGTGGTAGCGGCCAGTTCCATCTCGCTCACGTTGTGCTGGAAGCGCGGCTCATCGCGAATCGCAACCGCCATCACCGCGGCCAAAAGTGCCAGGAGCGCCGCGCTCTCATAGGCCAGCGTGTAGGAGCGGAAGGTCTGATATACGACCCCGCCCACCCACGAGCCGAGCGCCGCCCCGATCTGGTGCGCGACGAAGATCCAGCCATAGAGCTCGCCCGCGGAGCGCGAGCCGAAGATGCGCGCGATCAGACTCGACGTAGGCGGCACGGTGGCGATGTAGTTGAGGCCGAAGGCCGCGGCGAAAGCGAAGAGGCCCAGCGGCGCATGGACGAAGATCAGCGCGATCAGCGTCGCGCCGCGGAAGAGATAGAAAAGCGCAAGCGGGACGGTGCGCCCGAAGCGGTCGCAGATCCACCCCGCGCCAAGGGTCCCCACCACGTTGAGGCCGCCCATCACAGCGAGCGCTCCGGCAGCCAGCTGTGGCGAGAAGCCGCGATCGATGCAATCGGGGATGAAGTGCGTGAGGACCAGCCCCGTTGAACTGTAGCCGCAGACGAAGAAGCTTGCCGAGAGCAGCCAGAATGGCGGGTGCTTGATGGCAGCGAGCGTGCTCAGGCCCTCCAGCGGCGCGTGCGGAGCGCCCTGCGCGTGCGTGCGCCCGTCGCGCACGAGCCCCGCCACCAGCGGCAGAATCACCAGCAGACAGATGACGGAGAGCGCCAGCAGCGCCGTGCGCCAGCCGTAGCGCAGCGTGAGATACATCGCCAGGGGGATCACCAGGATCTGCCCCGCCGAGGTTCCCGCGCTCAGCACACCGATGACCATGCCGCGGTTGGTGGTAAACCAGCGGGTGACCAGCGACATCGCCGCCGGCATGCCCACGGCCCCCGAGCCGAGTGCCGAGAACAGCCCGAGGGTCAGCCAAATGGCTCCGATACCGTGCGCCTGCGCCGCGACAAACGTGGAGATGCCCAGCAGGGCCAGACCCCCCGAAAGGACCCAGCGTGGGCTCCGGCCGTCGGCGAATCGGCCGGAGAGCGGACCGATCGCTCCGTAGAGAAAGAGTCCGACGGCGGCGATCGTGCCGAGGACGGCGCGCCCCACGTGAAACTGCGCGTCCAGCGGATCGATCAAGACGCCGAACATCGATCGCAGCCCCGCGGAGAAGAGCAGGGCCAGCGTGGCCGCGCCGATGATCGTGATGGCCGCCCGTTCTTGACGCATCTACTTCCTAATGTTATAGTACAAACGAGTGAACGTATTAAGACAATACCATATCCACGGGAAAGGGTCAATCGAGATCGCCCAGAGCCTCGAGGCAGCCGTGCGCGAGGGGCGGCTCGCCGGCGGCGAGCGGGCGCCCACCGTGCGTGCGCTTGCTGGGGCGCTGGGGGTGAGCGTGGTGACGGTGGCGGGAGCCTATCGCCTGCTGCGGGAGCGCGGTCTCTTCGTCACGGACGGACGCCGTGGAACGACGGTACGCGCTGCACCCGCGCTGCAGGGGCGCCCCGGGCTGCGCTTCCCCGAGGGCGTGCGCAACCTTGCCGACGGAAACCCCGATCCCGCGCTGCTCCCCTCGCTTCCCGCCGCGCTGCGGAAGATCGCGTATGATCCCATCCTCTACGGTCAGGAGCCCGAGATCCCCGCGCTGCTGGAGCTGGCCGCCAAACGCTTTTCTGCGGCCGGCGTGCCGTGGACGGCCGTCGCCATCGTCGGCGGCGCGCTCGACGGCATCGAGCGTGCTCTTGCGGCTGGTCTGCGCCCCGGCGACCGCGTGGCTGTGGAGGACCCGGCATACCCGCCCTATCTCGACTTGCTGGCCGTGATGGGCTTGATCGCCGAACCAGTGGCCGTCGACGCCGCGGGAATGGTTCCACGTGAGCTGCGGCGGGCACTCGAAGGCGGCGCGCGCGCCGCCGTCTATGCGCCGCGTTCGCAGAACCCTACCGCTGCTGCCTTCGACGAGCGCCGCGCGGGCGAATTGAAGCGCGTGTTGGCCAAGCATCCCGAGGTGCTGCTGGTGGAGGATGACCACACCGCGGGCATCTCAGGAGTTGCGTACCATACGCTAGTGAACGGGCGTGCGAAGTTCGCCGTCGTGCGCTCCGTCTCCAAGGCGCTGGGCCCCGACCTTCGCCTGGCCGTGTTCGCCGGCGATCCGATGACCGTCTCGCGCATGCGCCGGCGCCAGCGCGCAGGCACCGGGTGGGTGAGCGGCCTGCTGCAGAGCATCGTCCTCTACCTGTGGTCCGATCCGCACGTCAAGGCGCTCGTGGAGCGAGCCGAGGAGACGTATGCGCGCCGCCGGGATGCCTTCGTTGCGGCCCTGCGAGCGGAAGGGATCGAAGTCGAGGCGCGCTCGGGGCTCAACGTCTGGGTCCCCGTCGTCGATGAGGACGCCACCGTTCGCCTCCTGGCCGAGGCGGGATGGGGCGTCTATCCCGGGACGTACTTTCGCATGGCCAGCGGACCGGCGATCCGCGTGACGACGGCGCGGCTCGAGCAGCACGACGCCGTTGCGCTCGCCCGGGCGATAGCCGCCACGGCGTGCTCCACGACGTGCGTGCGCTCGACGTGAAACGCGCCTGGATCGGCACGGCGGCGCTGGCGGCCGTCGTCGCGGTGATCGCCGGCGAGATCGCTTGGCTGAGCGTGCTGCACGCGCTGCAGCACACGCCGCTGCGCCCGTTCACGGGGCAGCCGATCGTGCCGGGGCGTGCGGTACCTGCGTTGCGGCTGGAAGACGATCGCGGCCGCCCGTTCGTCTATCGCCCGGGAGTGCCTCGCGCGCCGGCAGCGTTCTACTTCGGCTATACGCGCTGCAGGGATGCCTGTCCGCTGGCACTCGCGCGCCTGGCGCGGGCGCATCGCGCGCTGCCCTCGCTGCGCGTGATCTTCGTGACCGTCGATCCGGCGAACGACACTGCGGCCGCGCTCCATCGCTACCTGGCGCACTTCGACGCGGCATTCGTTGGCTTGACGGGATCGCCCAAAGAGATCGCTGCGGCGCAGCGCGCCTTCGAGGTCGCCGCCTCGCCGGAGGGACGGGGCATCGCCCACGACGACGCGGTGATCGTTGCCGACGCAACGGGACGGCTAGCGTTGCGCTACCGCGGCGCCGATCTCGACGTCGCCGCCTTCGTCGACGATGTGCAGCGGCTAGCGCGTCGTTAGAACGGCAGCGGAACGGCGCTCCAGGTCGCTTGACGGCGTGCCCGCACCTCGGCGCAGAGGCGTCGCGCCTCGCTCACCCGGTCGTCTCCGCGGCGCACGAAGAGCTTGCGCCAGTACGCTTTACCGGCCAGCCCGCGGATGAGGTCGGAGGCTTCCGTCGCTTCGACGATAGCCCCCATCAGATGCACGTAGAGCGCGGGGCCGCGGCGCATCCGCTCTTCCTGCGCGTCACCCCAGACGTCGTCCGCGAAGCGGTCGCGCAGCACGCGCTCGCAGGCTTCGTAGAGCGTGAGGTCGCGCTCGCCGTTGAACTCGGCGGCCAGTGCGAGCGGCGCTATGCGGTCGCGCAGCGCGCGAGCCGCCGCCGTCTGAGAGGAGCGCAGCTCCTCCATCACGCGGAAGTCGTCCCAGGCCAGGAACTCCTCGATGGCATCGAGCTCTTGCGGATCTGTCCAGAGCTCGCGCAGCGCGTCGCCGAGGACGCGTTCGAACGCGCGCGTGGTGTGGTGGAAATAGACGGTGGCGAACATCATGTAGCGTGCCAGTACGAACTGCTCCAACGCCACCAGGCCTCGCCCGTCGATGCCCAAGCGTGGCTGGCCGTCCACGCGCAGTACGCGCAGCGATGCCACGAGCTGCGCAGCGTCGTAGCGCCCGCCGCTGACCCCCGTGAAATAGGCGTCTCGCTGCAGGTAGTCCATACGGTCGCAATCCAGGTTCGGCCCGCTCACCAGTTCCTTGAGCACGGGGAACGACGATGGCGGATCGGCCACGATGAGCGCGAGTACTTCGCGCGGCTCCACGCCCGCACGTTCCATTCCTTCGCGCAACTGCGGGATAGCGAGGACCTCCTCCGTGCGCGTTTCGTGACGGCGGCCCAAAACCGACTCGGAAGCATGGGAGAATGGCCCGTGGCCCAGGTCGTGCAGCAACAGCGCCACCCGCAGCAAGCGCCGCTGGGCGTCGAAGTCGGCCTCCGATTGGAAATACTCCGGCGAGTGGTCCCGCAGGGCGTCGAGGGCCCGCGTTCCCATGGCCAGCGCCCCCAGGGCGTGCGTGAAGCGCGAGTGCTCCGCCGAAGGGAATGCCAAATAGGCCAGTCCCAACTGGCGCAGCCGCCGCAGGCGCTGAAACGGGGCGCTATCCATGAGCGCCACCTCGGCCTCGGTCAGCTCGATGAACCCGTGGATGGGGTCGAAGATCCGCTTCACGCCTTGCTTTGCTCCTCGCTTTGCTCCTCGGCGGGCGCTCATCGCACGCGGGGCCGCCCGTCGCGGCACATCCGTGTGCCGCTCCTGCTGCCCTCGCGCTTCGCTCCACCATCCTGGTTCCGCTCGCGCCTCGGAGCCCCCGCTTTGCGATGAGTGCCCGCCTCGTCGCATGCAGCATCGGGCGGAGGGGCGCGTCCCGCTTCTCCGCAGATGTATTGCTTCGTACGCTGGCGTGTGAAGCGGATCTGGGGGGTGATGCGGTGAGCGGAGCGGAGGGGCGGGATGCGCCCCGGACGGGGCCTCTGAGGCGCGCGCGGAGCCATGGATGGCGAGAGCGCGCGCGAAGGGAGCAGGAGGCGCGCAGGAGCGCGCGCCGACGAGCGTCCCCGGTAGGGACGCGTCCCACCCTCCGCGTAGGGGACGCGGAGCGCCCCGTAGCGAACGAACGTTCGATGAAAGGGATCTCCACAGGCCGTCCACGGAAAGCGAGACTTACTCCCCGTCCTCCACAGGGTCGTCCACAGGAACCTGTGCGAACGTAGCAAGCTCCGTGGCGATCGCTGACACCGTCTTGACCGAGATCCAAGCGCGCCTCCCCTTGGTGGAGGTCGTGAGCTCGTACGTGCAGTTGCGCAAGCGGGGGAAGGATTATGTCGGCCTCTGCCCGTTTCACAGCGAGCGCACGCCTAGCTTCAGCGTTGCCGCGGAGAAGGGCTTCTTCAAGTGCTTCGGATGCGGCCAAGGCGGCGGGCTCTTCAAGTTCATCGAACTGGTCGAGAGCGTGAGTTTTCCTGAGGCGGTGCGTCTGCTCGCCAAGCGCGCCGGCGTCGAAGTGGAAGACGAGACGCCGGCGATGGCGCGCCGCCGCTCCGAGCGGGAGACGATCTACGAGGCCAACGCAGCCGCTGTCGTCTACTTCCAGGAGCAGTTACGCGGGGGCGCCGACCACGATGCGGGGCGCCTCTACTGCGTAAAGCGTGGCCTCTCGGAAGCCACGCTCGCCGCTTTCAAGATCGGCTACGCCCCCGAGCGGTGGGACGGACTCGCCGGCTACCTGCAAGTCCAGGGCATCGATCTCGAGATCGCCGCGCGTGCGGGCCTCCTCAAGCATGGGCAACGTGGCCTCTACGACTTCTATCGCGGGCGGCTGATGATCCCCACCTATGCGCCCACGGGTGAAGTGATCGCCTTCGGCGGGCGTGCCTTGGGCGACCAGGAGCCGAAGTACCTCAACACGGCGGGGACGGCTGTCTACACGAAGGGACGCCACCTGTTCGCGCTCAACGTGGCGCGCCGTGCCATCGCGCAGGCGGGGGCGGCGATCATCGTCGAGGGCTACCTCGACTGCATCGCACTTCACGAGGCCGGCTTCGCATCGGCCGTGGCGTCGCTGGGCACCTCGTTCACGGCGGAGCAGGCGGGAGAGCTGCACCGCTACGCGCAGCGGGCGTTCCTCTGCTTCGATGGAGATGCCGCGGGGGGCAACGCCACCTCCAAGAGCGTCGACACGCTGCGCGCGGCGGGTATCCAGGCGCAGATCGTCCTGCTTCCTAGCGGCGAGGACCCGGACTCGTTCGTCCGCGGACGGGGTGCGGAGGCCTTCGCCGCCCTGCTCGAAGCAGCGATGCCGTGGGAGGGCTACAAGATCGAGCGCGCCTATCAGCGCATCCATGAAGGCGCGGCCAGCCGCGCCGACGTGCTGCGCGCTATCGCCGGCGAGATCGCCGGGATCGACGAGCTGGAGCGCGACTACTGGCTGGTGCAGCTCTGTCGCCGGCTGGGCCTGGACCCGCAGGAAGTTCGCGCTAGCCGCTTTCTCGCCGCAGCATGGCACCAAGTTGAGCGGCCGGCTGCAGGAACCCGCACGTTTACACGCCACGCGGCCCCGACGCCGCAACGGCATCCGCGCGAGCGCGAGTTTCTCGCTGCGCTGCTCGCCCAACCGGCGCTGCTTGAAACCGTCGCATCGAGCGTGGGGTTGGAGGCCATCGAGGATCCCGTCTATCGCCGGCTCTACGGAGTCCTGTTGGCTCATCGCGGTCAGCTCGAGGCCGGCATCGAGCCGTTCGCCTTCCTCGGCGACGACGAGGAGGCCGCAGGGGCGCTGGCCGACGTGCTCTCGTCAACGGCCGCCGCCAAGAGCCAAGCGCTGGCCCCCGAGGCGGTCGAAGAGCAGGCCCGGTGTTTCGCGGCAGATCTCGTCCAACGCGCGGACCGCAGGCGCCTGGGCGAGCTGGATCGCGATATCGAACAGCGCTATGCCCAGGGGAACGGGGTACCCGCGGAGCTTCGCGAAGAGGCCGAAGCAATTCGTTACCGCTTGCAGGGGAAACGGTAGGGTCCCAACGTATTGAGGTTGGCTCTTCGCGTCCGCCGCTCGAACGGGTGCAGGGAGAGCCGTCCCGAATGGTGTCGGCAACGCTCGGGGTGCCGCGC
>SCQY01000270.1 GCA_004298665.1 bacterium
TTCTGCTCTAGTAGCCGCGGGCGGGATCGAGGCGGTTGAGCAGCGGCTCGCCGGCTGCGTAGCGGCGCAGGTTCTCGGCGAAGAGCTCGGTGGCGCGCTCGTTGTAGTTGGGAGCCCAGCCGGCCACGTGCGGGCTGATCATTACTCCTTGCAGACCCCACAGCGGCGAGGACGAGGGGAGCGGCTCCTGGGCGAAAACGTCGAGCAGGGCCGCCTCGATCCGCCGCTCGCGCAGCGCCTGCGCAAGCGCCTCTTCGTCGCACGTAGCGCCACGGCCGATGTTGATGAAGATCGCGTTCGAACGCATCGCCGCGAACGCCTCGCGTCCGAAATAGTTGCGCGTCTGCGCGGTGAGCGGCAGCGCGTTGAGCACCACGTCGCTCTCGGTCAGCAGCTCGTGCAGCGCGTCGGGCTCCACGTAGCGGTCGGGCAGCGTACCCTCGGGGTCCCCGGTGCCGGGAACCGTGAAGCCGTGCTCGCGACGCTCGCCGCGGCGCATCGCCAGCACGCGCATGCCGAACGCTTTCGCCAGCCGCGCTACGTGGCGCCCGATGCTGCCGTAGCCCACGATGCCCAGCGTCTGTCCGTGAATCTCGCGCGGTACGAACAGCCGCTCGCGGTCCGCCGCCTCCGGCCACTGCGAGCGCCGCTGCCATGTCAGCATCTCCGGCAGACGCCGGCACCACCCGAGCAGCATCGCGAAGACATACTCCGCCATCGGTATCGCGTGGATGCCGCTGGCCGTGGTGACGGCGACTCCGCGCTCCACCAGCGGGCCGCCCAAGAGAGTATCGGCACCCGCCGTGTTCAACTGGATCCAGCGCAGCGCGGGGGCATCCTCGGGCTTGGGCAGGGAGCGAAAAGTGAAGAGCACCTCCACATCGCGCCACACGTCCGCGGAAATCGTCGAGGGCGTGCGCGCGAAGGCCGGCCCACCGTCGTTCCAAACCTGGATATCGCACGCGGGAAACGCCGCGCGCAAGCGCTCCACCGTCGAATCGGCAAGCGGAAGCGTGATGAGGATACGTCGCATGAATGGCGTTCCTACGCTCCCGCTCGCGCATCCGCCTCCCCGCACGGAGGGGCCGCCATGCTCGGGCGATGAATCAGCGCGCCATGGCACGCGAGCATCACTACATCGCGAACGTCGAGTGGACGGGCAACGCGGGCACGGGAACTTCATCGTACCGCGCCTACGAACGCAGCCACGAGATCTTCGTCGCGGGCAAGCCGTCGATCCCCGCCTCCGCCGATCCGCACTTTCGCGGGGACGCCGCGCGCTACAACCCCGAGGAGCTGCTGGTGGCCTCCCTCTCCTCCTGCCACATGCTCTGGTATCTCCACCTCTGCGCAGAGGCCGGCGTCGTCGTCACCCGTTACGTCGACGCCGCCGAAGGCGTGATGACGGAAGACGGCGATCGCGGCGGCCACTTCGCGCGCGTCACCCTACGGCCTCAGATCACCCTGCAGGCAGGGGCGGATCAGATGCGGGCGCGCGCCCTGCACCACGATGCGCACGCGAAGTGCTTCATCGCCAACTCGGTGAACTTCCCCGTGACCTGCGAGCCGGCGATCACGGCGGAGTAGCGACGGCGACGATCGGCAGGTTGCGCTGCGCGCCCCAGGCCTCCCACTCCGCGGCGCTGCGCGTGAGGAAGAGCGCCGCCAACTGCTCGCGGCCGACGCTGCCGTCGATCTCCAGCTCGCGCGCGAAGCGCCGCTGGAAGTGCACTTCCACGTTGCCCAGCGCCACCCAGCCGTCGCTCGCCCGATAGCAGGCGTAGTGCGGCGAGCCCCCGCCCAGCACGCCTCCAGGTGTGGTGAGCCCCGCGCGCAGCGGCGCGGCGAAAGCCTGCGCGCCCTCTTCCAGCGAGACTTCGGCGTACCCGGACTCGCCATGGCGCTCGCGCGCCAGCAGCAGCGCCAGCACGGCGCTCACGGCGCGTTCCGCGCCGGCAAGGTCGGCCAGCAGGGCGCGCGGCATCTGCGGCGGCGTCAACAGGCCCGCCGCGGCTTGGTAGGTGAGATCGTGTCCAGCGTCGTCGGCGTGCGGCGAGGCGCGGCCGACGATGGCCGCCTGCACCAAGCGCGGATAGAGCGCGTGGAGGTCGCGCCACGCCAAACCTAGGCGCGCCAAGGCCGCGGGGCGACTCGAAGTCACCAGCACATCGCTCTCCGCCAAGCACGCGCGCAGCGTCGCGCGGTCGGCCTCGTGCTTGAGGTCGAGGCGCAGCACCTCGACGCCTTGGTGCAGTTCCGCGTACCAGTGCGGCGCGGCGTAGGCCAGCAGATCGCCGGATGGCGGCTCGATCTTCGTGACGACGGCGCCTAGGTCGCACAGGCGCGCCGCAGCGACGGGCCCCGGCACGTTGGTGGCGATCGTGAGGATGCGGATGCCGCCCAGCGCGCGCGTCATGCGAGCAGTTTGCGCAGCTCGGCTTCGTCGATGATCGCCACGCCTAGCTCCTGCGCCTTGGTCAGCTTCGTGCCGGGCTCCTCGCCCGCCACCACGTAGTCGGTCTTCTTCGAGACGCTGCCGCTGACTTTGCCGCCCGCAGCCACGATCTGCGCCGTGGCTTCCTCGCGCGTGAGATGCGGCAGCGTTCCCGTGAGCACGAACGTCTTCCCTGCCGCCGCAGAGGCGGCGGGAACCTCGCGCCGCGGCTGCGACATGCGCAGGCCCGCAGCCTTCAGACGAGCGATGAGCTGCCGATTCTGCTGCTGCTGGAAGAAGAGCCAGACGCTCTGGCCGATCTTCGGTCCGATGCCGGGAACGCCGGTCAGCTCTTCCATACTCGCGTGCTCCAACGCATCGACCTCGCCGAACGCCTCGCCCAGCACTTGCGCGTTTTGCGAGCCCACGAAGCGGATCGAGAGGCCGTTGAGCAGCCGCCACAAGGGGCGCGTCTTGGCCTTCTCGCGCTCGTTCAATACGTTCTGCGCCGATTTCTCGCCCATGCGCTCGAGGCCGGCCAACTGCTCGCGCGTCAACGCGAAGAGATCGGCGATGTCGTGAGCGAGTCCTCGATCGACCAACTGGCCGGCGAGCTGCTCACCCACGCCTTCGATATCCATCGCGCCGCGGCTGCAGAAGTGACGGATGCGCTCCTTGAGCTGAGCGGGACACGAAGCGTTGGTGCAGCGATAGACTACCTCGCCTTCGGGGCGGTCGACGGCGGCGTGGCAGACCGGGCATTGCGCGGGAATGCGGAAGAGCGGTGCGAGCGCACCGTGGCGGCGCTCTTTCACCGGCCCCACGATCTCCGGGATCACGTCGCCGGCGCGCCGCACGATCACCATGTCGCCTACGCGCACATCCTTGCGCGCGATCTCCTCCTCGTTGTGCAGCGTGGCATTGCGTACCGTCACCCCGCCCACCACCACGGGCTCCAAGATCGCCACGGGCGTCAGCGCACCGGTACGCCCGACCTGCACGCCGATGTCGAGCAGCTTCGTGTACGCCTCGCGCGGCTTGAACTTGTAGGCGATCGCCCAGCGCGGCTCGCGCCCCGCCGCACCCATCGCTTCTTCGAGCGCGAGATCGTCCACCTTGACGACCACGCCGTCGATCTCATAATCCAGCTCCTCGCGCCGCCCCTCCCAGTCGTTGCAGAAAGCGATCACGGCTTCGATATCGTCGACGCGCCGGATGTTCGGATTGATGGGGAAGCCCCACGCGCCGCACTGCTCGAGCGCCTCCCACTGCGTGGCGACGTCGAGCGGAGGATCGCTCTCGGCGAGCTGATAGGCCCAGAACGAGAGCGGGCGGCGCGCGGTGATCGAGGAGTCGAGCTGGCGCACCGCCCCCGCCGCGGCGTTGCGCGGGTTGGCGAAGAGAGACTCGCCGTTCTTGGCGCGCTGCTCGTTGATGCGCTCGAAGTCGGAGAGCTTGAGGTAGACCTCACCACGCACTTCTACGAAGGCCGGCGCCTTGCCGCGCAGGTGCAGCGGGATCGAGCGAATGGTGCGCAAGTTGGTCGTGATCTCCTCGCCGGTGCGCCCGTCGCCGCGTGTCCCGCCGCGCTCGAAGGCGCCGTGGCGGTAGTGCAGGGCGATGGCCAAGCCGTCGATCTTCAGCTCCACCGTATAGACGAACGAGCGCCCCGCCGCTAACTTGCGCACCCGGCCGTCGAACGCGCGCAGCTCCTGTTCGCTGAACGCGTTGCCCAGCGAGATCATCTGGCGGCGGTGCGCGAAGGGCGCGAACATCTCCAACGGCGCCGCACCCACGCGCTGGGTGGGTGAGTCCGGAGTCACCAGCTCCGGGTGGGCCTCCTCCAGCTCCTGGAGCTCGCGCAGCAGGGCGTCGTACTCGGCGTCGCTGATGGTGGGTGCGTCGAGCACATAGTAGCGGTAGTTCGCCTCGTGGAGGGCCTCGCGCAGCTCCTCTGCCCGCTGGCGCGGCGTGGCTGTCTTCTCGCGCATCGCTCCGAGATTTGCCTTGGCATGCCCGTAGCGCCTGCAGGTCGGCACCGCCGGGTGGGAACACGGATGGCGAGGGAAAGTGATCGAGCGAGCGTGAGGCGAGCGAGGGACGCTCCCGAACGGGGACAACCCTGTCGCAACGCACGGGCCGGGCGCACGATACGATGCTGGGCCCTCGCGCTGGCCGCAGGTATCGCCGGCGCCCCCGCGTCGGCCGTGCCATCCACGACTCTCCCCTCGAGCGGTGCCGGCAGCGCGCTGACCGTCGTGGACGAAGGGCGCAAAACGCTGCTCGAAGGCAGTGCGGCCATCGAGCGCCGCGACGGCAACGACGTCTACGTGATGATGGAGGCGCGCCTCAACCTCGCTGCCGGCAATCTGCGTCCGGGGATGCGTCCGCCGGACTATCCCGCCGCCGAGTACGCCGCCTTCGAGCGAGGGGTTGCCGTTCTGGACACCGCGCTGATCGAGCGGCTGCTCGCCGGACGTATCGGCGAGATGGGTGGCGTGCGAGGCGCCGGCGAGGTCTGGATCCGCTCGAGCCTCGACGATTCACTGCAACCCGTGGGCCTCTACGTTCCGAGCTCCTACGACCGGCATGCCCCCGCGCCCTTAGTGATCTTCCTCCATGGCCGCCATACGGCGGAGGACGAGGTGGTGGCCGCCCCGATGCTGCAGCGCCTCGCGGAGAGCAGCGGCGCCATCGTCGTGGCACCGTATGCGCGCGGCGACGCAGGCTACGACGGCCGCGCCGCGCAAGACGTCTACGACGCGCTGGACGCAGCGACGCGCGCCTTCGCCGTCGACCCGCGGCACGTGTGCCTCGCGGGTTTCTCGATGGGCGCCTTCGCCGTCTTCCACCTTGCCGTGCGGCACGCGCAGCGCTGGTCCGCGCTGCTGGCGGCCGCGGGGACGTTGACCGACGGCTCGCGCGAGACCATCGCCCGCCGCCTGCGCGGCATGCCGGTGTACCTCGTCTCCGATACGAACGACGCGGTCGTGACGCCGCGCGAGGTGCGAGCGACGGCCCGCTTCCTGCGCACCTCGGGCGTGCACGTGCACGAGTATCCGCTGATCGGCGGTCACCATGCGCTCTATGCCTTGGAGCCCGCGCTCCAACGCGCCTGGCACGCCATGCTCGGCGACAGCTAACGCGCTTGGGTATATGGCTGGCCGATGGATGAATCCGACTTCGACCAAGCCGCGGACGATCACGCTGAGAGCCCACTCTACCAAGCGATTCGCATTCACGCCTACGGCCAGGACATCGGGCAGCGGCGCTGGCTCACCATCGACGAGCACGCGATCTTCATCGCATGGCTGGGTTTGAGCGAACGCTCGCGCGTGCTCGAAGTGGCCTGCGGCACCGGCGGCCCCACGCTGCA
>SCQY01000271.1 GCA_004298665.1 bacterium
CGCGTGCGCGTGGAGAGCCATGAGGCCGGGCGCGCCATCGTCACCTCACGCGAGCATCCCGCCACCAAGGCGGCGGCGCGCGCCATGGAGCGCGCCTTCGGCAAGCCCCCGGTGATGATCGGCATGGGCGGTTCGATCGGCCCGGTGGCCACCTTCGATCGCACACTGGGGCTACCGCAGGTACTCGTCGGCGTCGGGCTCCCCGACGATCAGACACATGCCCCCAACGAGAAGTTCACTCTCTCGCAGTTCTACGGGGGAATCAAGGCAATGGCGTACCTTTGGGAGGAGTTAGCCGCCGCCTTGTGAGCGCGCAAGGGGCGGCCTCGCGCACTGGGGAAGGCCATATCATGCGCGATACACTGCGCGTCGGTATGACGCATACGCTCCGTCTCACCGTCCCCGAGCGCTTGACGGTTCCCGGCATAATGCCGGACGTCGGGAGCTGGCAAGAGATGCCCAAGGTTCTTGCCACCTCGATGCTGGTAGCCCTCATGGAATGGGCGGCGCTGGAGGTTCTCCTCCCGCATCACGACGAGGACGAGCAGTCGGTCGGGGTCCATATCGACATGAGCCACGTCTCCGCTACGCCTCCGGGTATGTTGGTCGAGATTACGGCGACGCTGGTAGCCATTGAAGGCAAGTTCTACGATTTCGAGATCGTGGGGCGAGATCAGTTCGACGTCATCGGCGAGGGCAAGCATCGCCGTGCCGCCATCAAGCGCGCGAAGTTCGATGAGCGGCTGAGCCGGAAGATCGCGCGTATGAGCGCGTGAAGCTCTATACGATCGGCCACGGCACGCGCGCGGGTGATGAGTTCCTGCGCCTTCTGACGGCGCATGGGATCGCGCGCCTGCTGGACGTGCGCACGGCGCCGGGCTCGCGTTTGAATCCTCAGTTCGGGATGGCGGCGCTGCAGCACATGTTGGAGCGCCACAACATCGCCTACGAGCACCACCCGGAGTTAGGCGGCTTTCGCAAGGGCCTTGGCGCGAAGAGCCCCAACATGGCCTGGAAGAACGAGAGCTTCCGCGGCTACGCCGACTACATGCTGCAGGACGAGTTCTGGAAAGCGCTCGACGCCGTGCTGGCCAAAGCGGCAAAAGAGCCGCTCGTGGTCATGTGCAGTGAGACGCTGTGGTGGCGGTGCCATCGCCGCCTGATCGCCGATGCCGCCATGGCGCGCGGCGCCGACGTACGCCACATCATGCGCGCCGATCTCGCAGAAGCGCACAAACTGATGCCGCCCGCGCGTCTCAGCGGCGACCGCGTCGTTTACTCGGCCGCCTCGACTGCCAGCTCCGCAGGCGGCGCCGTGCGCGCAGAGCCCAGTACGTCGTAGCCGCGGCGGCCCAAGTCCCAGAGGATGAACCAGAGTGCTCCGGCTGCGCCCAGCAGCAGCATGGTGCCTAGCCACGGTGCGCCGAGCAGTATCTTTCCCACGCCGAAGATGGAGAGATAGATCAGCGCGCAGCCGGCGGCCCAATCCAGCAGTGCGGGGCCGCGCGCCATGCCGTCTTCGACGTCGGGCGCCAG
This sequence comes from bacterium, assembly GCA_004298665.1. Classification (GTDB taxonomy): domain Bacteria; phylum Vulcanimicrobiota; class Vulcanimicrobiia; order Vulcanimicrobiales; family SCRA01; genus SCRA01. Next base: position 1,537 of record SCQY01000271.1, read on the forward strand.
TGCTGCCACCGGGCCCCAGCCGCCGCGCCCGGGGCGCACGCGGCGGTAGAACGCCACAAGCCGTTCCATCGGCTCGGGCGGCGTCAGCAGGGTGACGGTGAGCCAGACCACCGTCGAGATGCTCACCGTCCAGAGCATCAGGTAGGCGAAGCCCAGCGGCTGATCCGGGTTGACCAGGTGGAACTGCTCGATCACCGTCGACACGCTGAACGAGGCCAAGAGCGCGGAGATCTCGCTCCAGGCGTTGATGCGCCACCAATACCAGCGCAGGATGAACACCAGGCCCGCGCCGGCGCCGAAGGCCAGCAGGAACTGCCACGCTCCCGTGATCGAGTCCATGTGCAGCGTCACGAAACCAGAGAGCAGCATCAGGGCCAGCGTGGCGACGCGCGAGACGGCGACGTAGTGGCGCTCGCTCTGCTCCTTGACGAAGAAGCGGCGGTAGAGGTCGTTGACCACGTAGGAAGCACCGAGGTTGAGCTGCGTGCCGATGGTCGACATGTAGGCCGAGAGGAAGCCCGCCATCATCAGCCCGCGCAGCCACGGTGGAAGCTCGTCGATCATCGTCTGCACGTAGGCCAGCTCGGCATCGGGCTGGTGCGTAACGGGGTTGATCACGCCGTGCGGGTAGAGCACCAGCGCCGCGAGCGCCACCAGGATCCACGGCCACGGGCGCAGCGCGTAGTGTGCAATGGTGAACCAGAGCGTGGCCAGCAGACTGTGGCGCTCGTCCTGCGCGCAGAAGATGCGCTGCGCAACGTAGCCGCCGCCCCCGGGCTCGGCGCCGGGGTACGACGAGGCCCACCACTGCACGCCGATGTAGACGAAGAACGTCAGCACGGGCATCCACACGCTGTCGAGATTCGGCGCGAAGGAGAGTACGGAATCGGCCGATCCGGGTACGGCATGGCGTGCAAGGTCGACGGCGCCCAGCTTGACGCGCAGCGCGCCCAGACCGCCGACGGCGGAGACGGCAGCCACGGCCAGGACGATCGCCATCGTCATCTTGACCACGAACTGCAGCATATCCGTCACGAGCACGCCCCACAGCCCGCCTACCGAGACGTAGATGCCGGTGAGCAGCAGACAGGCGAAGACGGCTTCTAGTTTGGTGGCATGCAGCGTCACCAGCAGGATCTTCGCCATCGCCAGATTGACCCAACCCATGACGATCGTGTTGAAGGCCAGGCCCAGGTAGGCGGCACGAAAGCCGCGCAGGAACTTCGCGCCCGCCCCCGCATAGCGCACTTCCACCAGTTCCACGTCGGTCATGACGCCGGCGCGCCGCCAGAGTGCGGCGAAGAAGAACACAGTGAGCATTCCGCTCATCACCATGTTCCACCACAGCCAGTTTCCGGCGATGCCGTTCTTCCAGACCAGGCCCGTTACCACCAGCGGCGTGTCGGCCGCGAAGGTGGTGGCCACCATCGACGTTCCCGCCAGCCACCACGGCACGCTGCGTCCGGAGAGGAAGAAGTCGCCGGTGCTCCGTCCGCCGCGCCGCGCAAACCACAGGCCGATCGCGATGTTCACGGCAAAGAAGCCGACGATCACGGTCCAGTCGATCGCGGTCAGCTGCATGGACGGAGGTTCGCGGGCGCGAATGGCATCTCATTGTGACGACATCCGCTCATGAGGGACTCCAGAGCCTCCCGCCGCTGGCGTACGAGAGCGCACAGACGCCCCACTCCGGGATACGCGAGATCGGGAACCTCGCGCTGACGATCCCGGGCGCGATTCGGCTAGAAGTCGGCCAGCCGAACTTCCGCACGCCGCAGCACGTTGCCGCGGCGGCGCAGCAGGCCATCCAAGAAGGCTGGACGTTCTACACGCAGACGCAGGGGTTGCGCTCGCTGCGCGAAGCGTTGACGGAGAAGCTGGCGCGCGTCAACGGCATTGCGGCGGCGCCCGAACGGATCACCTGCGGCGTGGGCGGCGTCGGCGTGATCGCCGCGGCTTTCGCCTCCGTGCTCGAAGCGGGCGACGAAGTGCTCCTGCCGGACCCAGCCTGGCCGAATTTCCGCATCATGTGCGCCTGGGCACACGTGCGCGCGATCTCCTACCGTTGCCCCGCGCAGTCGGGCTACCAGCCGGACGTCGAGCACCTCGCTTCGCTGATCACGTCGCGCACGAAGCTGATCGTCGTCAACAGCCCCAACAACCCCACCGGGGCGATCTGGAGTCGCGACGCCCTTACGCGCATCGCAGAGCTGGCGCAGCGCCGCAACATCTGGATGCTCAGCGACGAGTGCTACGATCAGATCGTGCTCGACGGCGAGGTTCAGAGCGCCGCCGCGCTCGTTCCCGACGCACCGATCATCAGCGTCTTCACCTTCTCCAAGACGTATGCGATGACGGGCTGGCGTCTCGGCTACGGAGTCGCCCCCGAGCCGCTGATCGATACGATGGCCAAGGTGCTGGAGTCGACGTGTTCCTGCCCGCCGACGATCTCTCAGAAGGCGGCCGAGGCCGCACTCGCGGGACCGCAGGCGCCCGTGGCAGAGATGGTGGCGGCCTACCGTCGCCGCCGCGATCTGGTGGCGGATATCCTGCGCGCGGATGGCCTGCTGGCGGCGTTGCCGGCTGGCGCCTTCTACGTGATGGCCGACGTCTCGCCCAGCGGCATGGAGTCGCGCGACTTCGCGCTGGCGCTGTTGCGCGAGCGCAGCGTGGCCGTCGCACCCGGCAGCGCCTTCGGCAACGTCGCGGCAGGAGCGGTGCGCATCAGCCTCGCCAGCTCCGAGGACGATCTGCGCGAGGGTGTTGCGCGTCTCTGCGCGTTCGTGAAGGAGCGCGCGGGGGCGCGTGGCTAACGGCCATGCCGCACTTGCGGTGCTGCTCGCCGCTGCCGCAGTGATGCCGGCCTCGGCGCAGGCGAGGGTTCTGCCGCAGCCGCGTGAGTCTGCCATCGGCGCGTGCGTCGCGCCGCTGAAGACCTACGAGGTCCGCTTCGAAGGCGTGGCGCGTGAGCGCGGCGCGCTGGAGATTCTCGACGAGCGCTGGCGTGCGCTCGGCCTGACGGCGCGCATGCCTGCCGATGTCGTGGTGCGCGTCTCCTCGCTGAGCGAGAGCGATCGCGCCTTGCGCGCGAAGCTGGGCGACGAGGGCTACATCCTCCGGGTGAGCCGCGGCCAAGCCGACGTCGAGGCCGACACGGCAGCGGGGCGCTTCTACGGGCTGATGACATTGGCGCAGCTCCCGCTGCGTGATGGCGCCGGCTGGTGTCTGCCGCAGGCGCGCATCGTCGACGAGCCGGCGATGCGCTGGCGCGGCGTCTCCGACGACGTCTCGCGTGGCCCTATCCCCACGATGGCCTTCTTCAAGGAGCGGATTCGCACCATCGCGGCGTTCAAGGGCAACCTCTACTCGCTCTACTTCGAGAGCGCGTTCGCCGACCCGCGCCTGCCGCTGCCCTCGCCGCCCGACGCGATCACCCCGCGCGAGCTGCACGAGCTCTCCAAGTACGCGGCGCGCTTCCACGTGGCGCTGATGCCGGAGCAGGAGACGCTGGGCCACATGCACCGCCTGCTCTCCGTCGAGCGCTTCTCGGATCTGGCGGAGCTGCCGCACGACTACGTGCTGGCCCCGGCGGTGCCTGAATCCGGGCAACTCGTGCGCGGGATCGTCGAAGACGAGGCGGCACTGGTGCAGGGGCGTACCCCGTTCTTCCACGTCGGCGGCGACGAGCCGAACCTCGTGGGCACGGGGCGCTCCGCGGCGTTGATGCGGCGTGAAGGCAGCGAGGCGATGTACCTCGGCTACTACGCCCCGCTCTTCACGACGGTCGCGTCGCTGGGCATGCGCCCGGTGATCTGGGGCGACGTGCTGTTGGCACGTCCAGATGCCATCGCTAAACTGCCCAAGAGTGTGGTCGTGGCGAACTGGCACTACGTACCGGAGGCATCGTACGAAAAGTACCTGGCTCCCTTCGCGAGCGCCGGCATCGAGCAATTCGTCGCGCCGGGCGCTGCCGACTGGGGTGAGATCTATGCCGATCTCTCGGCGGCCACGGAGAACGCCGCGAACTTCGTGCGCGACGGCCAGGCCACGCCAAAGGTGATCGGCATGCTGGAAACCGTCTGGCACGACGATGGTGAGAGCCTCTTCGCGAACACGTGGTACCCCGTGCTCTTCGCGCTCTCCGCAGCCTGGCAGCCCGCGCCCATCGACGAGCGCGCCTTCCACGCGAACTTCGATTGGGCGTTCTTCGGTACGGACGACCCCCGCTGGGCGGACGACCTCGATGCGCTGCGGGCGGCGCAGGATCACCTGCGCACCACGCCCACCGACCCTTCGAATTACCTCTTCTGGAGCGATCCGTTTCGCAATCAGCGGCGCGTCTTCGCGCAGATCGACGTAG
>SCQY01000272.1 GCA_004298665.1 bacterium
ACGTCGCCCAGGAGCGCGATTTTCCGCTGCTGGAGCTACTAGGAGTCGATCTGCCGGGGGCGGTAACGGTTCGGCGAGTAGATGGGACCACGCCGGACGCCGCAGCCGAGGAATCAGCCGGCATTAGACCGTTACGCTTCTCGCTGGCTGGAGCGCAATTCAAGTTCAGCGCCGTCATGGAGCTGCGCGGAAAGCCCACGATACCACGCGGCGGCGTGGGCGGGGAGTGGATCGTCAAGCTGCCCCGCGAGCTGTACCCGTACGTCGCAGAGAACGAGTTCGCGATGCTCACCTTTGCCAGAGAGGTGGGCATCGAGGTACCGGAGTGTGGCCTCGTCGAGCAGTCGGATTTGCGAAGCATCGTGTCGGGGAGCGGCGGCAACCTAGGCCGGGCGTTCTATATCAAACGCTTCGACCGCGACAGAACTCGCCGCATCCATATCGAGGACTTTAACCAAATCTTTCGCCAGCATCCCGCGGATAAGTACAAGCGCGTGAGTTATGGCGGAATCCTCGAGTTTGTCTGGCGCACGATGGGCGAAGGGACTACTCGCGACTTTGTTCGGCGGCTCGTGTTCTCGGCGGGCATCGGCAACGGCGACATGCACCTAAAGAATTGGAGCGTGATCTATCGCGATAGGCGGACGCCGGAGCTCGCGCCGGCTTACGACTATCTGTCAACGATCACGTACATCCCGGACGATAAACTCGCGCTGACCCTCGCCGGCACGCGCGAATGGAGCGACGTATCCGAAACTCTGTTGGAGCGCTTCGCACGCAAGGCCGGCGTGCCTCGCGACGTCGTCCTGGAGCCCGCACGCGAGATGGCGGATCTCATGCGGGAAGGCTGGCCGAAGCTCAAGCCGGACCTCGACCTCCCGAGCCGGATAGCCGAGGCTATTGACGCGCACATGAGGCGGGTGCCGCTCCTGCAACCACGTTAAGCAGGTGCCGCCGCACGGATCCGGCACCTCTGCTATTGTACCAAAAGAGAGCCGAGCGATGAGCGACAACGTCGAGGATACCGCGTGCGAGATCTGCTGCGACTTCGATACAGGGCCTCTCCAAGAACGGAGCAAGCCCTACGTCGAGGGTGAGGGTACCGAACTGGATCCGAAAGGCTGGACCCCGTTTGTGCGTGCGGTGCAGTGCGATGATGGCTGGGTCGCGGCGTTCGAGGCGGACGATGACGAGCCTTGGCTCATTTGCCCGTGGCATGCGCGGGGCGAGCCGGTGCCGCGCCGTGAGGCTACCTTTCGAGTCGGGAACCGGGTGATCGATCTCCAGGAGTTCGACTTCATTGGCTGCCGCGACGACGGCGACATCTTCATGTTCAAGCATGTGGCGACGAGGCGCTATTTCAATGTCGCCGAGCGGGGTGAGAAGGCCGTATGGTGCGACTACCACCCGGACAGCGGGGTCACTGAGCGAGGTTTCGACGAAGGGTTGGCGCACGCCCGAGCCGTGGAACCAACTTTGGGCGGAAAGGAGTCGTAGATGCGGATCGTCTGTGTGTCGGACACCCACCAGTACCACAGCCGACTCAATATCCCCGACGGTGACGTCCTGATTCACGCCGGCGACCTGACGATGAAGGGCGACTACGCGGCGGTACGCGGCGTGGATGCATGGCTTGCAAACCTACCGCACCGTCACAAAATCGTAATTGCCGGCAACCACGATTTCGCGTTTGAGGGTAACCGCTACGCGGCAAAGATGCTTCCGCACGCGACCTATCTCGAGGACTCTGGCGTAGAGATCGACGGTCTCCTTTTTTGGGGCTCGCCTTGGCAGCCGTGGTTCTACGACTGGGCGTTCAACCTCCAGCGAGGCGCCGAAATCGCCGAGAAATGGGCGCTCAT
>SCQY01000273.1 GCA_004298665.1 bacterium
TACTCCACCATGGTGACGCCTTCGTCATCGCGCAGCAGAGTTGTGAAGTGATTGAGCATGTCTGAGGTCCTCTCTATCGTTTGAGCTGATGTGTGAGAAGTGGCTACCATACCTCATGCGAGGCTTGCTCGGCCGGTACCGAAACCTTCGGGTTCGGCGGGCCGACGATCAACTGCGCCGACGCGGGGCTCACCCCCGGCGCCGACGTCGCCACCACATGCAGGATGCTGCCCCGCACGTAGTCGCTGGCGATCGGAATGACCGCCTGGAATCTCCCGTTCACGTCCGCTTGCACATCGTGGCGGCTGAGCACCACGGTCGGAAGATCAGAGGAGAGGGTACCGAACAGCGTGATCGTTACGGAAGCCCCTTGCGGTGCCTGACCGTTGATCACGATGGCCTCTCGCCCCGCGAGAGGCTGCGCCTCGATGGCGAGCTGACCGCTCAGCGAACCGGCCTGCGGCGCGCCGGCGCCAACGACGCGAGGTCTAGCCGCTGACGCGGTGAACCTCGCTGCGGAGCGCGCAAGTGCCTCGATCCGCTGCGCTAATGCCGGCGATACATAGAGATCGCCCGCGGCGTAGCGCGGCGCTTGCGCCGCCACTTCGACGCGGTCGTTGACTTCATACTCGTTCGCACCCGGGCGAACGACGATCACCAGGTCTTTGCGTGTCAGCGATACCGCGCGCTCCACGCCCAACCACGCGTAGCTCAATCCAGATTGATGCGCTACACGCGCAAGCGGAAGATCTGTCTGCGCGCTCGACGCCGCGTACGGCATAACGAGCAGCGCAACTGCGACACCGATCGACCAGATCACTTTGTGCATCATCCATCCTCCGCCTGACGGTTGCGTGCATCATGTCACCGCATTATTGCAGGCGCAAGAGCCGCGAGGGGTGTGCGCGCAAAGTTTTAGCCGGCGTAGACGTTGCGTTAACGCGTTAACGCGCGAAAGCGTGGCATAATGACCGCGGGAGGTCACGACTTTGGCTACACATTCAGCTCTCTCTCGTGCGATCGGCGGCATCGTTGCCGGCGTACTCGCCGTCACCATCGTTTCGAGCTCGCCGGCCAACGCACAGAGCGTCACGATGCTCTCTCTGCAGAGCGGACACTCCGTGGTTCTCGCGGCGCAAGGCGTCTCACGCGTTGCCGTCGGCGACGGGCGCATCGCAGGCGTCGTTCCGGTGGGCGGATCACAAGTCGTGGTGAACGGAAAATCACCCGGCCACACGACGCTTTACGTCTGGGCCGGCAATACGCGCTCGGTCTACGACATCACCGTGACGCAGCAGCAGCTCGACGACATCGCGCAGATGCTGCGCACGTCCATCACCGATCCCGGCGTGCAGGTCGTGAACTTCGACAACGCCGTGGTCGTCAAAGGAACGGTCGGCGACGGCGCGCACTTTCAGCTCTTGAGCGACATCCTCTCACGCTTCGATGCGCTGGCGAAGGCGCAGAAATATACGATCGTCAATGCCGTGACGGTTGCCCATCCGATCGGTGACCTCCAAAGACAGCTCAGCAACGTTCCCGGCGCCGACGACGTACGGATCGATATCGACGGCAAAGGCAACGTCATCGTGAGCGGGCACGTGCACGACGCAGTCACCGAACAGGGGATCCTCGAGCGCACGCGCGGGCTAGCCGGGCCGTACTTGGCAGCCGACGGCAAGCTGATCGACCGCATCAGCACGGACACCACGAGCCAAGTCGACGTCAAAGTGTACATCCTCGAGATCGACCGTACGGCCAGCAGCCAGCTCGGCCTGCTCTTCCAGTCGGGCACGCCCAGCCCCAACAATCCGAACGAGATCATTCTAGGGCCGCCGTCCTTCCCGATCATCGAGGAGGGTCGCGGCGACGGCAAGCCCTTCACGGTGGGCCCGTTTTTCCGTACGACGCGGCTCGCGCCAACGATCGATCTGCTGATGCAGGAGGGACACGCCCGAATGCTCTCCGCGCCGGATCTGGTTACGATGCCGGGGTCGCCCGCGACGTTTCTGGTGGGCGGAGAGATCCCGATTCCGTACTCCACGGGCCTAGGCCAAGTGAGCATCATCTACAAGCAGTTCGGCGTGCAGCTGAACGTCACGCCGACCCTGCTGGGCGACGGCAGCGTGGAGACCAAGATCGCGCCGGAGGTCTCGGACCTCGACTTCCAAGACGCCGTCCAGATCAACGGCTTCCTCATCCCGGCGCTCAAAACCAGCCGCCTCTCGACGGACATCATCACGCAGTCGGGCGAGTCGATCATCATGGGCGGGATGCTGCGCCACGTCGAGCAGCGCAATCTTCAGAAGGTCCCCATCCTGGGCGACATTCCCATCTTGGGCAAGCTCTTCCGTTCCACGAGCTACCAAAACAACCAGAGCGACGTCGTCTTCGTGATGACGCCGGAGATCGTCACCCGTTAGGTGAGCCATGAGGTACCGAAGCGCGCTTGCACATCTGCTCCGCGACGAATCGGGGCTCTCGATAGTCGAGTATGGTCTCATCGCAGCCGTACTCGCCCTGCCCCTATTCGCTGCCGGCTACGCACTGGTCCAAACCTGCGGGAACGCGCTGACCGGCACGGGGACGCAGCTTACGGCCATTGGAGCAAACCCTCCGCCATGATCGACAGAATTCGCGGAACCGCACTTCCCGAGACGGCAATCGTCTTGTCGCTCGTCCTGCTGCTTCTGCTGGCGGCCGTCCAGCTCAGCGTGATCGGATTCACGCAGTCGACGGCGGACGGCGCATCATTCGTGGCGGCCCACGCGCAGTCGATCGGCTCGACGACCAGCGGCGCAAGCGTGGCGCAGAGCGCCTTTCCCATCACCGCCGGCAATGTCACGCTCAGCGCCACGTCGTCGACGGTTCAAGCCGTCACGAGCTTGACGACCGGAGGCCTCTTGCTGGTGCCGGGAGGCGCCTCGACCTACGCGATCTCCGGAGGCGACGTGGAGCCGCTCTTCTCCGGCGCGAGCACCGGGAGCAATACCTTCGGCTTTGCCGTCAATGCCACGCTGCCCAATTACTGTAGGCCCAGCACGCCCTGCAATGCCTTGCCGTCGAGCTATGCTATCTATCTGGCGCAGAACGCCTGCGTCGTCGGCAACGGCAACGGCAGCAACACCTGCAACAACAGCAACGGCGTCAACGGCGCGTTCGCGCAATGGGGCTGCCACTTGAACGGGTACCAGACGATGCTGCAGAACTTCCCCGCACCTGGGAGCGTGGGCCCGCAAGGCTGGCTCAACCCTGTCACGGGCAAGATTGGGATCTCCACCTCGATCTACGACCCCACCCTGACATCGCCTTCCCAAAACGGGAACACGAGCGGCACCGAAGGCTACATCTATGCGGCGGACTCAGGGAAATCCAATGCGGGGATGAACTGCTGATGAACGCGCAGCGCGGACAGACGATTCCCTTCTGGGCCATCACCACGGTGATCGTCATCGCGATGACGGCCTTCCTGGCAAGCTTCGTCAACACGGTCACCTGGCAGGTTCGCGCGCAGAACGCGGCCGACTCCGCCGCCGCCGCCGGCCTCTCCGTCTACGCAAACGTCCTCAACGAAGAGTCGACGCTGCTCTACACCGCCGCGGTGGACGAATACCGCATACGCGCCGTCAATCAGGCGATGCTCAACGCCATGAACGGCACCGGCGGCTGCCAGACCAACCTCACGTGCGGGCAGGACTACCAGGCACTCTACCAAGAGTACAGTTTTCTCGTCGCACAGTCCGGCGCATTGGCCAGCGACATCCAGCTCCTGCGCCAGGCCAATAACTTCACGCAGGGCGGGCAACTCCAAGATGAGCGTAAAGCGGTCCAATCTTTCGGCAATTGCTCTCAGCCTGGCGGCGGCTTCGACTGCGCCTTCACGTACAACATCGTCTGGGACTCCGGCGGCAACAACGGCAACGGCAAGAAGAAGAACCAGCTCGAGCAGGTAGACGTCGTCGCGTGCCGCCTGGTGCCGTATTTCGCCCCGGCACTCTACATCGCGGGCAGCAATACGGCGTTTCAGGCCGTTGGGCGCTCTGCGGCTGCGATCGTCCCCGCTGCCAGCACTGAAGTCTTCTCACCGGGGATCGCCGCCAACCCCATCACGGGCACGGTCTATCAGCCGCCCGAGTCGGCGTGGAACGGCTACCAAGTGCCGGACCCGGGACTGTACTACACCGTAAATTTCTCCGGGCTGACGGTGAACTTGAACTGGTACACGTCCGCCACTATCTATCCCCCGGGTGGTCAAGCAACCTATAACTCGTCGCTCAACAACTCCGGCTCCACCAGCGCCAACCTCCAATATGGGTGCTCGACGCCATGAGATACCAACGCGGCCAAACGCTTCCGGAAACCGTCTTGTTCTTGCCGATCCTCTTGCTGGCAACGTTCGCGGTCATCTATTTCAGCCAGCTCGGCGTCGCCAACGAACGTGCGCAACTCGGCGTCCGTTACGGCGGCCTCACTTCGTTCGTCAGCCAGCCGACGGCGTACTATAGCGCCACGGACATCTATGCGTTCTACGAGAGCGCGGCGGGCCTGACCGCGGCACCGTGTCCCACCGCACCGCCCGGCGCCTATACCGACTCCGCGCCGTTCCCCGGACCTTCGAGCGCGCCATACTGGACGCCGGCGCAGATCCAGCCCGCCCCAACGTCCAACTGCTCGCTGGTCGTCAAGAATCTCGGCGGGGCGAGCTTTCTTGCCACGCATTACTTCTCGGCGACGCAAGTCAGCACAGGCGCCACGATCGCTGTACCGCCCTATCTGCAGAGCCTGGTCGGCAGCACCTTTGGGCAAGTGAGCGCATCGGAGTCCTTCGTCCATCCCGCCTACCCGGCCGTGATCCTCGCCTGCACGAACCAGCAGGTCTACAACCGGGCCTTCGGGGCGCTCTTCCCCAACGCTTCGCCGCCTCCCGCGCCGCCGTGCCCATGATCGACGGCGCAACGGCGATCGTTCCTCTCTCCGGGCCGGAGGCGCTGCAGCCCAACGGGGCGCCGTTCTCGGCGCGCGG
>SCQY01000023.1 GCA_004298665.1 bacterium
AGCTTGGGCCCGGGGCGCTTGGTCGCCCCATCTCGGCGGAGACGGCGGCCGAGGTGACGAAGATGATGGTTGCCGTGGTCAAGCGTGGGACGGGGACGAGCGCAGCGATTCCAGGCATCACCGTTGCCGGGAAGACGGGGACGGCCACCAACGCGCAAGGCGCCCCGCACTCGTGGTTCGTGGCGTTTGCTCCCGCGGAGGACCCGCGCTATGTAGCGGCTGCCGTGGTGGAGCACGGCGGTTACGGCGCCGCGGTCGCAGCCCCGGTAGTTCGTGATGTCTTGGCCGCGGCGCTGGGCCGCAAGTAAAAGAAGAAGAGTGCAAGAGTCGCAGCAGACGGTCTTCAACCAGCGGTATCGCCTCGGGGCGCGCCTCGGCGAGGGCGGCATGGCGGTCGTTTACGAAGGCATCGATACCCTGCTTCGCCGCCCCGTAGCGATCAAAGTCCTGCGCGAGCAGTATGCCTCGGACGAGGAGTTCGTCCAGCGCTTCTATCGTGAGGCGCAGTCCGCGGCTTCCCTCGCTCATCCCAACGTCGTCAACGTCTACGACGTGGGGCAGGAAGGGAAGACCTACTACATCGTCATGGAGCTGGTTGCGGGAACCACGCTGGCGGAGATGATCTCCGGCGACGGACGCATCCCGGAGAATGCCGCCATCGACTATGCCGTGCAGATCTGCGCGGGGCTGGCGTACGCACACCGTCAGGGTTTCCTTCACCGCGACGTGAAGCCGGCCAACGTGCTGGTCACCAAGGACGACGTCGTCAAGCTCTCGGACTTCGGCATCGCGCGCGCCGTTTCGCAGCACACGATGGCGGTTACCCAGCCGGGGATGGTCATGGGGAGCGTCTCGTACTTCTCGCCCGAGCAGGCGCAGGGTCACGAGCTCACGCAATCCTCGGACCTCTACAGCGTAGGCGTGATGCTCTACCAGATGGTGGTGGGCCGCCTGCCGTACGAAGGCGATTCGCCCGTCGCGGTGGCGCTCAAGCACGTCAACCAGCCCATCCCTGCGATCGGCGAGGATCAGGCGTCGCCGGCGCTCGCCGCGGTCATTCGTAAGCTCTTGCAGAAAGATCCTAAGGCGCGCTTCCAGTCGGCGCACGAAACGGCGACGGCGCTGCGCGCGGCTCTTGCGCGCCCGACGGCGGCCGTCGTTCCTGGAGCCCACGCCGACACGAGCTACCCTGTCCCCGGTGTCGATCCGCGCGTGCCCCCGCCGCGGCCTGGGCGTGCCGCCGTGGACGCGGGCGCGCCGGGCCGCTCCGCGGTAGGCCGCTGGCTGCTTGCGGTGATCCTCGTGATCGTCGCGGCGTTCGCCGGCTGGTACCTCGTGGAGAACGTCGGCTTCGGTCCGCCTGTGGCCGTCCCCGACGTCACCAAGAGAATCGACGTCCAGGCCCAACAGATGCTCGCGAGCGCAGGCTTCAACGTGCGCACGCAGCAGGAGGCCAGCACGACCATCCCCGCATCGCACGTCATCCGAACGGAGCCGGCAGCCAACGCGCAGGCGCGCAAAGGTTCGGCCGTCGTGCTGGTCGTCTCCAGTGGTCTGCCCACCGTTCAGGTGCCCGACGTCGTGGGCTACACCATGGCCGATGCCACGCGCCTGCTGGCCAATGCCAAGCTCAAAGCCCGCGTGACCGCCGGTCGCTACGACCCCAAAGCTCCGCCGGATACCGTGCTCGATCAGAAGCCGGCTGCGAACGGAAGCGCCCGTGCAGGCGATGCGATCGCTCTGACGCCATCGAAGGGCCCGGCGCCCGTCAGTGTGCCCAGCGTCGTGGGGGCGAACGTCAATGATGCCAAAGCTGCGCTGGCGCAATCGGGCTTCACCATGAACGTGATCTCGCGGCAGAGCAGCGACGCGATTCCCGCCAACACGATCATCTCAGAGGACCCCGGCGGGAAGAGCTTGGCGCAAAAAGGGGCCGTCATCAACGTTGTCGTCTCCACGGGTGCGCTTCCGGCGGGCGTGCCCAACGTCACCGGCAGCGACCTCCAGCAGGCGCAGGCGACACTGGCGCAGGCCGGCCTCCAGGCTGCCGTACAGTACACCGTCCAGCAGAACGGACAGGCGGGAAGCGTGATCGGCCAGCAGCCCGGCAGCGGCGGATCGGTGCCCAAAGGATCGACGGTCACGCTGATGGTTTCCGTTCCCGGCGTCGTCCCCGATGTCGCTGGGATGACACTCGAGCAGGCGCGTGCCAAGCTCGCGCAATCGGGCTATGTCCTCGGCGCCGTCAGCTCTACGCCCCAAGGTCAGGCGGGACTGGTGGTGCGTTCCGATCCGGCACAGGATGGGGAGCTTGCCCCTGGACAGCCGGTGAATTTGGTCGTCGGCGCCTCTCCTTCGTCCGGCCAGTGATCATCCTCGGCGTCGATCCGGGCCTGGTCCGGACCGGCTACGGGGCAATCGAGGCGGGGTCCCGCGGCGAGCCTCCACGTCTGGTCGAAGCGGGCATCGTGGCGCCCAGCGAGCGCGAGCCGCTGGAGCGGCGTCTAGCGGAGCTCTTCGACGGGATACGCGACGTACTGATTGCCGTCTCGCCGGAGATCGTGGTGGTCGAGGAGCTCTACAGCGTCTATCGCAATCCGCAGACGGCGATCTTGATGGGGCACGCGCGCGGCGTCTGTTATCTCGCCGCGGGCCAAGTTGGCGTCCCCGTACGTCACTTGGGACACAGTGCCGTGAAGCGTGCGCTCGTAGGCCATGGGACGGCGAAGAAGGAACAAGTCGCTCGGATGGTCGTTGCGCTCCTGCGCCTGAAGGCGGTGCCCGAGCCCAACGACGTCTCCGACGCGCTGGCGCTGGCTCTTGCCTACGCCAACGTGCACCAACACGAGGAACGGCTGCGCTCGATCGACGATGTTCTCACGGATCACGGGTATGCTCGCGGAGAGAGGCGACGAGAAGGCGCTCGTCGAGGTCGCGGGCCTCGCGTATGAGGTCTTGCTTCCGCCGTGCGTCGGCGAGAAGCTGCGCGGCAGCGAGGGTCGCGCCGTCACGCTGGAGATCTACAGCCAGGTGCAGACCGACGGCAATGCCGGACGCTTTGTCTTCTTTGGGTTCACCAATGCCATCGAGCGCGAATTCTTCGAGGCCCTCTTGACGGTGGCCAGCATCGGGCCGAAGTCTGCCTGCCGCGCGTTCAGTGCGCCGATGCATCGCATCGCGCGCGCCATCGACGAAGGCGATCACGCGTTCTTGCGGTCACTGCCCGGTATCGGCCAGCAGAAGGCCAAGGACATCGTCGCCAAGCTCCAGGGTAAAGTAGCGCGCTTTCTGCTGATCCAGGAAGCGGAGCGCGCCGAGGCTACTGCGGTGACGCCGAGCTTCGCGCAGGAGGCCTTGGCCGTACTCCTGCAGTTGGAGTACAAGAAAGTCGAGGCCGAGCAGATGATCGCCGAGACGTTGGAGGGGGCACCGGGGATTCGCGATGCCGAACACCTGCTGGCGGAGATCTACCGACGCCAGAAGGGAGCCACAGCGTGAGCGAAGCGCGCAAGAAACTGCTCTCCAGCGCGGACGCGCTGCCGCCGGAGGTGGAGGAGCGCGTCGTCTCACCGCGCGAGGGTATCGAAGACGAGCTCTTCGGCGCCACGCTGCGTCCGCGCTCGTTCGAAGAGTACGTCGGCCAGCGCGACGTGGTCGAGAACTTGCACATCGCCATGGCCGCCGCCAAGAAGCGCGGTGAGCCGCTGGAGCATGCGCTCTTCTACGGTCCGCCTGGATTGGGGAAGACCACGCTGGCATCGCTGATCGCCCATGAGATGGGCGCGGCGCTGCGGCCGACGTCTGGGCCAACGCTCGAGAAGCCGAAGGACCTGGTTGGGATTCTCACCTCGCTGGAAGAGGGCGACATCCTCTTCATCGACGAGATCCATCGCTTGGGGCGCGTGGTCGAGGAGTTCCTCTACCCTGCGATGGAGGATTTCCAGATCGACTTCGTGGTCGACCGCGGTGCCTATGCCAAGACGCTGAAGCTGCCGCTCAAACGCTTCACGCTGGTGGGTGCCACCACGCGCGCGGGACTCTTGACGGCACCGTTGCGCGAGCGCTTCGGACTCTTGGCGCACATGGACTACTACGACGTGGCGGAGCTGCGTGCCATCATTACGCGCAGCGCCGCCGTGCTGGGGGTTCCCATCGAAGCCGCTGGGGCCACCACGATCGCATCGCGCTCGCGTGGGACGCCGCGCGTCGCCAACCGCTTGCTGCGCCGCGTGCGCGACTACGCCGAAGTGGTGCATGACGGGGTGATCACCGCTGAAATCGCCGACGCAGCCCTGCATCGCGAGGGCGTCGATGCGCTGGGCTTGGATCGCCTGGACCGGGCCTTCTTGGAGACCATCTGCACGACGTATCGCGGCGGTCCCGTGGGCATCGGCGCCATCGCCGCCACGCTCAATGAGGAGAGCGAGACGCTGGAGGACATGGTCGAGCCGTATCTGCTGAAGATCGGCTTCGTCGCCCGCACGGCCGCCGGCCGCAAAGCCACGCCGAAGGCTTTCGAGCACGTGGGCTTAAGCGCCCCGGACGCCAACGAGCCGCGTCTGATCTAGCGGACGATCTCCGCTGGGATGTGGCCCATGCGTCCGGACTGGAAATCATCGAAGGCCTGGGTGATCTCTTGGCGCGTGTTCATCACGAAGGGGCCGTAGCGCGCGACGGGCTCGCCGATCGGCTTTCCCGCC
>SCQY01000274.1 GCA_004298665.1 bacterium
AACCAGGCGTCCGATCTCCTTCGTTGCCGCTTGCGAGCGTTCGGCCAGCTTACGGATCTCGTCGGCTACCACGGCGAAGCCGCGCCCTTGCTCCCCGGCACGCGCCGCCTCGATCGCCGCGTTCAGCGCCAGCAGGTTCGTTTGATCTGCGATCTCCTCGATGGCCGTCGTGATCGTTCCGATGCGCTCGCTGGCGCCGCTCAGCATCTCGATCACGCCGCGCAGGCGCTCCATCGCCGCCTCACTGGTCCGCGAGGCCTCTATCGATGACAGAACGGCGGCCTGTCCCTCTGCGGCGGCCCCCGCGGCGGCGGTGGAGCGTGCCAGAACCCCTTTCGCCGTCGCCGCGCTCTGCGTCAGGGCCGCGGAGAGCTCACTGACCGAGGCGACTGACGCCTGTGCCGCCTCCGTGAGTCCATCGGCGCCGCCGCTCAGCGTCTCGAACCCGCGGCGCAAGGCCACGACATCGCGATCGAGTTCCTCCACCTGCTCGCGGCTGCGCTCCATCGCGCCCGCCGTCGCACCCGCCAAACTCGCCGCTTCGACGGATGCCGCCGTGAGGTCGTCGCCGGTGCGGCGAAGCACTTCTACGCCCTCGCGCATACGCTGCGAGGTCGAGCCGGCATCGCGCAACACCGCCCGCATCGTGGTAAGTAGCGTCGCCAGCGCCCGTCCCATGCGATCGCGCTCGTGCTGGACCGCGATCTCGATCTCCAGATCGCCGGCCGCGAACCGCTCGGCCTGATGCGCGATCTGCGCCAAGCGCGTGCTGGTCGAGATGAAGATGGCCGCCAGCCCGCCCGCTTCGTGAAAGGCCCGGGGATCGCCGCGCATCTCCGTGCCCGCGCTGAGATCGCCCTCGCGGATGCGGCGCATCAGCGCCGTCACGCGGCGTACCGGATGCGCGAGGTTCTTCGCCAAGAGATGGGTCATCAGCAACGCGAAGGCCAGCGCGACCAATGCGATCGCTGCGAAGCTCAAGAACAGATGCGCGAGCGTCTGACTTCGTCCTTCGACGCCAACGAGCGCGAGCTCCGTCTGATGGTAGGCGAAAGAACCCAGCGCAAACGCCAGCAGCACGACGATCGCCGTAAAGACGACGAACAAACGGGTGCCCATTCGCAAGCCGCGGCCGCTCTCTGCGGAGGTGGGATGAACCAGCGCGACGGTTCCCGCCAGAGCCGAGGCCACATCGTCATCGAGCAGATACGTGACGACCGCGGCAAAGAAGCCGGCCAGCACGATCGCCGCCATCAGCTGCACGATCACCGCTCCATCGAAGAGCGGCTCGCCGCGCAAGGAGAGAAAGAGCTGCGCGGCAGCCATCCCCGATGCGCCGCCGATCGGATATTCAACGGCCACCAGGAGCGCGATGCGCCCAGCCAGCGAGCTCAGCTCGTCGATGCTTCCATCGGGTGCGCGGCTCTCCGGCTCGTAGAAGATCGCCATCGCGCTGCGGATGGCGCGTCGCTCGATCCACGAGCCGAATGGAATCGTAGCCCCCAGACCGACGGCGAAGCCGACGGCAATCGCCAGCGTATGCGCCGCGTCGAAACCGACGTTGGCGTAGATGTACCAGGCGAGGAACGGGAGACTGACGAGCAGACGAATCCCATGCGTGCGGGTAAATCCGCGACGCAGAACCCGGGCACGGTCGAGGGCGTCGCGCGCGCTCGGCCCGAGGAAGCCGTCCATGGCGTGATGATCGGCATGAAGCGGCCCGCCCCCTTTTACGGGACGGGCCGCAGTGCAACGATTGTGTAAAGCGCCTGTTGGCTCCTAACGCTTTGCGGCGGAGCGCTTCTGCTCCACGGCGTCCCCCATTTTGGCCAGCTCCACCACCACGCCGGTGGCGCGGCTCTCGTATCGTGACAGTACGTCGACGGCCGAGAGCGGAAGCAGCAGACGATCGTTGCCGGCGAAGCTCAGCTCGATCAGCTCGCGCTTTTCGCCCAGGATCGTCTCCTCGCGCACGCCGCCGTAACGCGCTAGGCCGTGCACGGCGTGGAGCACGTAATCGCCGGGCGCCAACTCTTTGAGCGTGATCGGCTCGCCTTCGAACGAAGGAAGAACGTCCTCCGCCGTCGCCGCCTCGCCGAAAAGCTCGGCGTCGCAGATGAAGTGGAGCCCCAGCTTCGCCAGCGAGAACCCCCGTCCCAACGCACCGCGGTCGACGTAAACGTTGCTGCCCTTCTTGGGCTCGAGCCCCAGCGCGCGCAGATGACCCGCGATGCGCGAGCGCTTCGCAGTCACGATGCACAACTCGTCGCCGCGCTCAACCCAGACTTTGGCCTGCTCGAGCACGCGCCCCGTGCGCCCCGTCTCGATCGTCAGCTCCTCGCCCGCGAGATCGATCGACTTCTTAGGCTTGGGCAGCCACCCTGCGGCCAGTTCGCCGACCACGGCAAAGGGATGTGCCGCCACGTCCTTCCGCAACGCCTCCTCCGCACGCTGTAACGGCGCGATGCGCGGAACCACTTCGACGGTCTCTCCAGCAGACTTCGCGGCCTCGCCGACGGCTTTGGGAGGCGCCGGTTCCTCGCCGTCGAGCACGACCAGCGCGCTTTCAGCGACGAGATCGAGCAGTGTCGTCTCGTACGCGTACCCCGTCCAGGCGTCGGGGAGGTCGCCGCCCGACTTCGCGTACTCTTTGGCTCCCGGCTCCTTCACGCGCTTGACCACTGCTGCACGCGTTGCTTCGTCGTCGAGGGTCTCGGCCCAAGGCCAGAGGCGCACGTCGCCGACGTTTTCCAAAGCCCGGCCATCGGTGAGCTCGAGCAAGCCGATGCGTTCCAGGCGCTCGCCGTCGAACTCCAGACGGCGCGCGCCGCTCTCCGTGGCGGGCCACACATCGAGCGTGCCTCCGCGGACGGCGAACTCGCCGCGCCCTTTGATGGTCTCCACGCGGCGGTAGCCAATGGCCACCAAGCGTACCAGCAGATCGTCCCAGGCTATCTCGGCACCCGGCTTGAGATGGAGCGCATGGGCCCGGTACGCGGCTGCCGGCGCGATGTGCTGGCGCAGTGCGGCCAGCGAGGTAACGATGATCGCCGAGGATTTCTTGTCGCGCAGCAGGCGCTCCAGCGCAGGCGCACGCCGCTCCCGGGATTTTGGCTGGAAAAGCGCCTCGTCGGGCTCAGGGCGCGAGGGAAACTCAACCAAGCGCGTGGCCTGGACGCCCAAGAAGTAGGCCAGATCGTCGGCACGCCGGGAGATCAGCGCGTCGTCGGGCACAACGATCACGGCCGACTCCGCCTTCGTCCGCTTGATGAGGGCGACGGTCACCGCCGCCCGAGCACCCTGAGGGGTGCCGCGAAGGGCGACGCCGCCCGCCAGAGCCTTGGCTGCCTCCTTGAGAGGCGCAGCCTCGTCGAGGCGGGCACGGATCCGTGAACGCGCTGAAAGAGCCATCTTTGTAGT
>SCQY01000275.1 GCA_004298665.1 bacterium
GTGCTCGCTCGCGCCGCACAACCCACGGTGGGCGCGCTGACGGGCGTCGGCGAGTCGCATCTGGAGAACTTCCCCTCGCTCGAGTCGCTCGAGGAGACGAAGTGGGGGCTCTTCGCTTTCGGGGCGCGCCCCGTACTCAGCGGCTCCGACGGCGCTTCGCTCGCGCGCCTCTCGCGCGTGCTCGACCGTGCGCCGCTGCTCTGCTATGCGGACGCGCCCGCGCAGACCAGCGATCTGCGCACCGGTGCGCTGTGCGTATCGGCTGCGGGGGAAGGCGCCGTCGACGTGCGCTATCGCGCAGCAAACGCGGCGCAGGTTCACTCCTACCATGCGGCGCTCACCGTTCCAGGCGCCCACCATCGTCTCGACGCGGCCTTGGCGCTCGGTGTTGTGGCCGCCTTAGGCGGCGATCTCGATCGTGCAATCGCGGCGCTGGACACGTTGAGTCTTCCCGAAGGGCGTTACCAGGCTATCGAGCTGCCGAGCGGAGCCAACGCCATCTACGATGCCTACAACGCCGCCCCGGCCTCGACGGAGGCCGCCCTTCAGACGTTCGCCACGCAGCACGCGCAGCGCCGGATCGCCGTCCTGGCGAGTATGGCCGAGTTAGGTCCCGATGCCGAAGAGCTCCATCGCCGCGTTGGCGCGTGCGCCGGCGCATTGACGCGCCGGCGTATGCTGGACGCGCTGCTGGTCGGAGGCGAGTTCTCCGGTGCGCTGGAAGAGGGCGCCATCGCCGGCGGCGCGCCGCGCGCCAGCATCAGACGCTTTGCCAGCAACGCCGATGCCACGGAGTGGCTGCGGAACAATCTCCATCCGGGCGACGCAGTGCTCTTGAAGGGATCGCGCTGCTATAAGATGGAGGAGATTCTGGAGGGATTGCGGCGGTGAGCAGGCTCGTCATCACACGCGAAGGGTTGCCGCAGGGCATCGTTGCCCTGCCGGTGCGCACGCGTCTCATCGGCCAAGGCGACGACCTGCTCGCGCTGGCGCGCGAGGCCACCCGCGGTATCGCGCGGCATGGCGACGTGCTCTGCATCGCGGAGACGGCCGTGGCAATCGCGCAAGGTCGCTTCATCCCCGCCGAGTACATTCGTCCCAGCCGGCTGGCATTCGCGCTCTCGCGCAGGGCGGGGGCACTGGCGACCGTGGCCCAGCCGGAGTCGATGCAGCTGGTGATCGACGAGGTAGGCGTGCCCAAGGTGCTGTACGCCGTCGCGGCCGGCGCTCTCGCGCGCGCGCTCGGTCGACGCGGCCTCTTCTATGAGATCCTCGGCGAGGCCATCGCCGCGATCGACGGCTATACCGGTACGCTGGCGCCGTACGAGAGCGCGATCGTGCTCGGCCCTGCGCACCCGGACGACGTCTCGGTGCAGCTGGCCGCGGCGCTGCACTGCCACGTGGCCGTGATCGACGCCAACGATCTGCAGAAGGCGCACGTCCTCGGTGCCAGCCGCGGTGTCAACCGCGCGACGCTGCAGGAAGCGATGCGCGCCAACCCGCACGGCAACGCCGACCAGCAGACGCCGCTGGTGGTCCTCAAGTGGCGCGGCAGCGGACCCAACCCGCTGGAGGAGGCAGCGTGAGCATCGCCTTCGCCGCGTTT
>SCQY01000276.1 GCA_004298665.1 bacterium
CGCAACTCTCGCACAACGAACGCGATGCCGATGATAGCGGCCGCGACGATCGCGGCGACCGCGACGATCTTGAGTACGAAGACCAGCACCAGCAGTGCGGCGATGGTTGCAGCGACGATCAACGTAAGTCTGATAAAGCGCTCCATGTGGGTTCATCCTCCGCGTTCTCCTACCGCCGCCGAGGCGCAGGTGTTTCGCGTCCGGTGCGCCGAGGAGGAGCGGCATGGAACGGCGTGAAGGCCACGACCCCGTGACCTCCGTTTTCTCCGCGCTCCATCCGACGGTCGCCTCGTGGGCACAGCAGAAGCTGAGATGCCCCACGCAGCCGCAGCTCGCCGCGATCCCGGCGATCTTAGCGGGGCAGACCGTGCTGCTGGCCAGTCCCACGGGAACGGGCAAGACTCTGGCGGCGTTCCTCCCGCAATTTTCGCGGCTGGCCGAGCGGATCGATCGCGACGAGCTCTACCCGCGTCCCGTCGTGCTCTATGTCTCCCCGCTGCGGGCGCTGGGCTACGACATCGAGCACAACGCGCGGCGTCCGCTGCGCGAGATGGGACTGCTCGAGCGTCCGGGCGGCGAGCGTGCCGAGCGCCGCCGAGGCCGTTTGCGCGAACGCACCATCCGCACGGGAGTGCGCACCGGAGATACGCCGCAGGTCGAGCGGCGGCTGATGATGGCACGTCCGCCGCACATCCTCATTACGACGCCGGAGTCGCTGGCGCTCATGATGGCGCTGCGCACTCATCGCTTGCAGTTGCGTCACGTGGAGTGCGTGATCGTCGACGAGATCCATGCCTTGGCCTCCAATAAGCGCGGTGCGCAGCTTGCGCTCCACCTGGAGAGCCTCGAGGAGATCTGCGGCGGCCATCTCCAGCGCATCGGCCTCTCTGCCACCGTTGCCCCGCTCGAGCGGGTGGCTGCTTTTCTCGCCGGGGTGGGGCGGCCGTGCGAGATCGTCGATGCGCGCGAGCTCCGGAGCACGACGTTGCGCATCGCGGTGCCCTTCAGCGGCGCGATGGCGCCGATGGCGATGGTCTCGCAGAGCGTGGGGCGGGAGATCGAGAGCGTGCGCGGTGCGCTGGTCTTCTGTAACGTGCGCTCGCAGGCCGAACGCGTCGCCCACGAGCTCAGTGGTGAAGGGATTCTCGGCCCCGCCGCCCTCGACCCGGACCCGCGCGGCGGGGAAGACGTGCAAGGGGCGCCGGCGGCGGGCCTCCCCGAACGCCGCGTGGGCGTCCATCACAGTGCAATCGAGCGCAGCCTGCGCCATCGCGTTGAGGCGGGGATGCGTTCGGGCGAGCTCCACGCAGTGGTCTGCTCCAGCTCGCTAGAGCTGGGCATCGACGTGGGTTTCGTGGAGCGCGTCTGCATCGTGGGCGGGGCTCGCGGCGTCGCCGCGACGCTGCAGCGCGTGGGGCGCGCCGGCCATGTGCCGGGCGGCATCGCCCAAGGCGTGGTCGTCGCGCAAGATCGCGACGACATCATCGAGGCGGCGGCTACGCGCCGGCTGATCGCCGACGGCGTCGTCGAGGAGATCGCGATCCCGGATCGCCCACTCGACGTCTTGGCGCAATGGCTGGTCGGCTGCGTGGTGCCGGACCGCGAGCTCTCGATCCAAGAGGCACTGCGCATCGCGCGGCGGGCTCTGCCCTACGCCGCGCTGGACGAGGTCGATCTGCGAGACGTCGTCACCTATCTTGCCGGAGGCGGCGCCGGCGGCGAGCGTGCCCACGTCAGTCGCGTTGTCTTCGACGGCACGGTGATACGCGGCCCCGGACGAGAGGCGGCGTCCGCCTACTACGACAACGCAGGGACCATTCCCGACACGGTCATGGTCACCGTGGTTGGTAAGGATGGCGGCGCGATCGGCCGCATCGAGGAAGATTTCGCTCACCGCCTCCAAACGGGAGATACGTTCCTCCTCTCCGGGCGCGCGCTGCGCGTGGTGGAGGCACGCGGCGCGATCGTTCGCGTCGCGCCCCATCGCGGGAAGCCCACGGTGCCGCGGTGGTCGAGCCATATGCGCGGTGCGACGGAGCCGCTGGCCAGCGAGATCGGGCGCCTGCGCCGTGAGTGCGTCGAAGTGCTGCGTGCCGGTGGGCCGCGCGCCGCAGCGCAGTACTTGAGCGAGCGCTATGGCCTCGAAGGCGAAGAGCGCAGCCACGTGGTGCGCTACATCGCACAGCAGCTGGCCGTCTCCGACGTGGCCGATGACCGCCATGCCGTGGTCGAGATCTACCGGTTCGACGGTGCGCAGAATGCGATCTACCATACGTGCATCGGGCGCCGCGTGAACGAGACGTTGGCGCGCGCCGCCGCCGCGCGCGTCCATGCGGCAGTCGGCGCCAACTGCGGGATCGCCAGCGACGATAACGGCTTCATGGTAAGCCTCCCGCTCCGTGCGAAGCTGGCCGACGCGCAGTGGGCGGGCCTGCTCCACCCGCAGCGCCTGCGTGAGGATCTCATGGAGGGCCTGCTCAACTCCTATCTCCTGCGCGGTCAGTTCCGCCACGTCGCCAATACGGGGCTCTTGATCTTGCGGCGTGCGGGTGGAATGCGCGTGACGCGCCAGTCGTGGCAGGCAGAGCGTATCTTCGAGCGCCTCTGGCGTGCCGACCGCCGCTTCCCGCTGATTCGCGAGACGGTGCGCCACGTGCTCTACGATCTGCTGGACTTCCCTGGTGCGCAGCGCTACGTCGAGGGACTGCCGCAAGAGCTGCGCGTGATCCATCCCCCTGCCGCTTCGCCGTTCTCCTTCGGCATCGTCACGTCGTCGTTCGCCGATACCGTGGTAGTCGATGACCGTGCGACGCTGGTGGAGGCGCTCCACGAGCGCATCCTCGCGCTGACCGGCGATTCCGAGGAGATCTCGTGAGCGGGGAACGGCTTGCGCTGCTCGACGGCGTTGCGGGCCTTGCGCCGGGCGTGCTCCTGCTCGAGCGCACGGGGACGCTGGTTGCCGCGGATCTCCATTTGGGCTACGAAGAGGTGGTAGGGGGCGTCCTGCCGCTGTGGAGCACGGCGGAGCAGCTGGGCACGCTCGCGCGGCTGGCGCTCGCACTACGCGCCCGCGAAGTGATCTTGTTGGGCGACGTGCTGCATGGCGCGCGGATGAGCGTGCAGGCAGCGCGCTGCATCCGCGGCGGGTTGGCCAAGATCGTGGAGGCGGGCTGTGCGGTCGTTGCGGTAGCGGGGAATCACGAAGGGCGGACGCGCGGCGTTGACGTGCTGGGCGAGACGGTGGAGTCGGTGGTCCGCGACGGGTGGCATCTGCTCCATGGCGACCGTCCGTTGGCGCGCGAAGGGCGCGCCATCATCGGTCATCTCCACCCCAGTTTGCGTCTAGGCGGATCGCGCAGCGCCCCCGTCTTCCTTTATAGCGAACAGCTCGTCGTGCTGCCGGCCTTGACGCCGTATTCTCCGGGACTCTCCGTGCTGGGCGATCCATGCTCGCGCGCGCTGCGTGCCTGGGTGGATCGTCCCGGAGCGCTGCGTGTCGCGGCGATCAGCGATGACAGGATCGTAGCATTTCACACGCTAGCCGCGTTGCGCGCGGCACTTCGCGCTGCCAGCAAGTAACCACGAGGCTCCTTGTTGGGACTCCGCATGCGATCGGCTATACTGCTCGCGCGCTCTGCGCAGACTTGCGCATGTGGCTCCTAACATTGGCTCCTCAAGGAGGTTGACATGGCTGGACCGGCTGGAACCAAGAGCATCGAGCGGCGACCCGCGACCAAGCCCGACGAGACGCGCACGTTCACGAAAGGGAAGATCGAGGTCACCAACCTCGGCGGCACCTCTATCGGACTGGCGACCTTCGAGCCGGGATGGAGATGGTCGGAATGCGTCAAGCCGCTCGTCGGCACCCGCAGCTGCCAAGTACGGCACCTCGGATACGTGCTTTCAGGGCGGATGGAGATCGTCATGGACGACGGGACCAAGCAAGAGTTCGCGCCCGGCGATCTGATGTTCGTTGCGCCCGGCCACGACGCGGTCGTGGTGGGTGACGAGACATGCCGGATCATCGACTGGCTCGGCGCGGAGAGTTACGCCAAGAAGTAGCCGCTAGCGGATGCGCGGCGGGTGCGTGTGCTCGCCGCGCAGCGCAACGAGCACCGTGTGAATCGCGGCTACGTGGTGGCTGACGTTGATCGACCCGTCGTCCAGCAACGTGGCCAACGCGTCGAGCGGCACCAGCTCCACGTCGATCTCCTCGGTGGGATCGAGATCCTGCCTTCCCGACGGCATGGCATCGCGCGCCAAGAACAGGTACATGCGCGAATCGCTGTGCGTGGGATCGGTGAGAAAGGTCGACACGTGCTCGAGTTGTGGGGCGACGTAACCCGTCTCCTCGCGCAGCTCGCGAGCGGCGGCGGCCAAGGCGCTCTCCCCGGCGTCGATCATTCCGGCGGGGAGCTCGAGCACGACCTCCCTCACGCCGTGCTTGTACTGGCGGACCAGCGGGACCTCGCCTGAAGGTGTGAGGGCGAAGATCACTGCGAAGCCGCGGCTCTCGCGTACGTAGTACTCCTCGATCGTCCGGCCGCTCGGCAGGTCGACGCGATCGCGGCGCAGGCGCAGCCACGGGGTATCGATGACTACCTCGGAGTCCGTGATGCGCCAGTGGCGTTCGCCTTCGTTCATCGCCTGCGGCTTCTTGACGGCAGGCCTCCCCTCCCGTAGAGTGGGAGCGTTGTGAACCTGAGAGAAGCGGTCGCAGCGCGCCGCACCTTCGCCATCATCTCCCACCCGGACGCGGGCAAGACCACGCTGACCGAGAAGCTCCTGCTGTACGGCGGAGCGATCCACGTCGCCGGCAGCGTCGCCGCGCGCAAGCGCCAGCGCCAGGCCACTTCGGACTGGATGGAGCTGGAGAAGCAGCGCGGCATCTCGATCACCTCAACCGTTCTGCAGTTCCCCTATCAAGGCTATACGGTCAATCTGCTGGATACCCCGGGCCACCAGGACTTCGGTGAGGATACCTATCGCACGCTCATCGCCGCCGACGCCGCCGTCATGCTCATCGACGCTGGTAAGGGCGTCGAGCCGCAGACCAAGAAGCTCTTCGCGATCTGCCGCGAGCGCGGCATCCCGATCTTCACGTTCATGAACAAGCTGGATCGTCCGAGCCGCGATCCGCTGGAGCTGCTCGACGAATTGGAGTCGGTGCTGGGCATCGGCGCCTATCCCATGAACTGGCCGCTGGGCAACGGGCCTTCGTTCCGCGGCGTCTACGACCGGCGCGCACGCAGCCTCCATCTCTTCGAGCGCACCGCCCACGGGGCCACGATGGCGCCCGTGCAGGTAGCCGATCCGCGCGACGAGCGCGTGCGTGCCCTGCTCGATGTCCAGAGCTACGACGAGTTCCTCGCGCAGCTGGATCTGCTCGACGGCGCCGGCGCCGACTTCTCGATGGACGAGGTGTTGGCGGGCAAGGTCTCGCCGGTGTTCTTCGGCTCGGCCGTGACGAACTTCGGTGTCCAGCTCTTCCTCGATCGATTCGTGGCGATGGCGCCTCCGCCTACGGCACGCTTAGCCGGCGATCAGGTGGTGGACCCCGCCGGCGAGCACTTCAGCGCTTTCGTCTTCAAGATCCAGGCCAACATGGATCCGCGTCACCACGACAGCGTGGCTTTCGTGCGCGTCTGCTCGGGGGCGCTCGATCGTGACTTGGTGGTTCGCAACGCGCGCACGGGAAAGGCCACGAAACTGACGCGCGCGATGAAGCTCTTCGGCAACGAGCGCGAGACGCTCGATGCCGCCTATGCCGGCGACGTGGTGGGTTTGGCCAACAACGACTTCGCCATCGGCGACACGCTGGTCGACGGCGAGGGCGTTGCTTTCGATCCCATCCCGGCCTTCCAGCCCGAGTGCTTCGCCGGGCTGCGCGTCATGGACACGGCCGCCTATAAGCGCTTCCAGAAGGGCATCGCGCAATTAGCCGACGAGGGCGCGATCCAGTTGATGTT
Organism: bacterium; assembly: GCA_004298665.1. GTDB lineage: Bacteria > Vulcanimicrobiota > Vulcanimicrobiia > Vulcanimicrobiales > SCRA01 > SCRA01. The sequence continues at coordinate 5,970 of SCQY01000276.1, forward strand.
CCCGCGCGGCGGGGTGCGCAGCGAACCGATCCTGGCCGCCGTGGGACGCCTGCAGTTCGACGTGGTGCGCTTCCGTCTGGAGAGCGAGTACAACGCGCAGACGATCATGGAGACGCTGCCTTACGAAGAGGCCCGTTGGATCGTCAACGCCCCCGAGGATCTGGGCGAAGTACGCCTGCCGACGGGCGCGCGCTTGGTGGAGGATCGCTTGGGGCGCCCGCTGGCGCTCTTTTCGGCCACCTGGGCCATCGACATCGCCCGCGAGCGCAACCCCGGCTTGCGCTTCCTAACGCTCGACGAGCTGGCCGGCACCGGTCAGGAGTTGGAGCCGCTCCCGGTGGCAGGCTAAGGCCGGCGAAGCTAAGGTCTAGGCCCCCGCGCCGGTGGGCATTTCCCACTGGGGTTGCCGCGTGCTCGATGCCCGGGCGAGAGCGGACCCGGAGGGTAGCGATGGGTGATGGAGCGGCTTGGAAGTGGCTTCGCTCGGCGTGCCTTGCGATCGTTCCGCTGACCGCGGCGGCGTGCGGCGGTGGCGGCGGCGGGACGCCGGTTGCGCCGGGCGGGCCTGCGCCGGGGTCATCGGGCCTGCTTTCGGGTCTGGTGACCGATGACGCGTCGCCGGCACCCTCGCCGCTGGCCGGAGCCATCGTTTCGCTGTTCGTTTCCAACGCGCCGCTCGGCGGGCTGGCGCCGCTGGCCGTCGCCAGCACGGCGCCGAACGGCGCGTGGAGCATCGCGACGGGTCCGGCGCCCGGAACCTATCTGCTCCAGATTGCGCCGGCGGATGCAAGCCACGCCGCGCTGCACCGTAACGTGACGCTCGCGGCGGGAGCGAATGCGCTCGGTGTTGCGCAGTTGACGCTCCTCTCCGCGACGGAGCGGCAGTGCATCACGCTGTTCAACCAGCAGCGCGTTGCGCTGGGCGTTTCGGTGCTTCCGGTGGACAATGCCGCCATGATCGCCGCCCGCGCCGAAGCCGCAGCTGTCTCCGCGTGGAGCGGACTCGGCCAGTTCGTGGATCCAACACCGACGGCGTATGCGAATGCGAACGGCCTTGGCAGCGTTGCGTCGCCGGACTGGGACTCAGGCGCGTCCGATTGCACGATGGCAGTCGGTAATCTTCTGAGTCCATCCTGGGACAGCGGTAACCTTTACGGAATGAATGTCAACTCGAAGGCAACGTGGTTCGGGTTCGGGCTGGCGACAGAACTTCCACAGCCACCATTTTCTCCATCGGTCGATTATGCTGTGACGGTCGTGATATATCCATAAGACTTGTCAAGTCTCAAGAGTGGTGTAATTTTGGTTTGTCGGATGCGCCCAGATAAGTGTTGCTGACATCAATCTTTCAAACCGAACCGGTGGCTCCTCGCCACCGGTTTTTACAGCGACTGGCGGCACTCTATCGTAAGGCCGCCAGCGGCCGATATTCTCCTAACCAGGAGACTTCATATTATAGGCTCGACACAAAAGACGATAAGTTGGCGCGCGCATTGATGAATTTCTAGGTCCCACCACCACAGGCAGGATAGAGAGTGGCGTTTACGTTTACGGTGATAGGGGCGTCGCCGGGAAGGCTCTGGGCTTGTGCGAGCAGCGCGTTCCAAGAGTCGCTATCGGTGACCATGCCGGGCGGGTTCAGGTTATCCATGACGAAAGCGCTCTGGAAGATTGATCCGAGTACGACGGTAGGCGAGAAAGGAAAGCCTGCATCAAAGGAGGTGACGCCCTCGGACGGGAGCTGCGACGCGAGGATGGGTCCAACTTGGTTCGTGGTAGTCGTCGTGATACATGAGCCACCGGTATTCGTGTTCGCGACAGCCGCTAGAGTGAGGATGACCGGAGAAGGTATTCCTTTGGGTGCCCCCGGATCGATGTAGATTACCTCCGTCGCGGTTTGGCTGCTACCCCCGGTGATAGCAATAGCGCACTGAACACGCTTCGCATTCCTCAAACTCGCATTCGGCGTCACCGTGACGATCAACGAGCCATTGGGTCCGGGAGCGGTCCCCGTTACCGTTGCCGCGACCGTTCCTGCGGGCACGCTCTGTCCCGCCCCTACGACGCACTGCGGTGCGACCGTGAAGCCTCCGCGATAATACTGCTGCGAAATCGTGAACGTCTGCGCCGGCGCGGTGGGCGAGGCGAACGTCAGCGGCGGACCTGCGATGAGCGGGCTC
>SCQY01000277.1 GCA_004298665.1 bacterium
AAAGGGTGAGGGGCCGAGAACGGAACCGATAACCGTAATATCATGACATCTGATGTTGTGTCTACGTGGATTGTGCCTGTCATCGCGGCTGCGGCAGCTGCTGTAGCTGCGATTTACGGTGTACTCGCGTTCCGTATCAATCGTGATCAGGCCAGAAAGGCCGACGAAGAGCGCGCAAGACACCCGGACCTACGCCTCGGCATTGGCGACAAGTACGATAATGTCGTTATTGAAGGCGCGTCCCATAAAGTCGAGCGACGACTGCTTGCGTTTTATGTGCCGTTCTTTCTTGCCAATATCGGCAAGAGAATGGCGACGAATATTATGGTCGAATTGCAGTTCCCCAAAGAGTTTAAGGACGGATCGTACCGGCTGTCCGGCGGCCCTGGTGCTGTGCATGCAATAAGGACCGAGGATGGCATGAAGATGAGTGAGGTTTATTTAGATCGGCCGCTAATTCGCGCAACCGACCAGCACTTTGTTATACATGCCGATGCACCACCAGGGGAGTACACTATCGCCTGGATGGCAAAGACGGCCGAAGGCTTCTTTCCGCTAGACGCCGATGAGGGCGGTTACGGCTACATCCACGTGACTGTTGCGGGCCCATGACGGACATTGCAGCATTGATTTCTAAATCGATGCCTGCCCAGAATCGGGACAACTGAACTCGCGAGATCAATGAGCACGGCTGACCGTCGTCGCCGGTACGAACGTTTGGCCCCCGATTCAGCGCTTTGAAGTGTCGGCGACCGGCTGCGGAGGGTCCAGGAGCATCTCGTGCACCAGCCGCGCCCGCTTCGCGGTGTCGGGAAGAATCGAGTCGCCGTAGCCGGGCAGGTCGATGTCGGTGACGTACGGCACCTGCGCCGTGTGAATCTCGCTCTGCTTCACGGCAGCGAACGCCATGGCGATGGCCAGCTCCTCCGTAGGCGTGAAATTCGTGCGCACGTCGCTGTTGGCGACGGCGACGAGGGATCGCAGATGAAAGAACGTGTTGAGCTTGTTCCCGCCGAGCTTGCCGAGGATGGCTCTGGCCACTTCCTGCTGGCGCATGATGCGGCACGGATCGCTGCACCAGTCGTGGCGGAAACGCGCGTAACCGACGGCCTGGCCGCCGTCCAGATGCTGGAGACCGGGCTTCAGGTGGACGTGGAGGTGTCCCCAGCTATCGTCGTAGTTGACGGGACCGTTCGGCCCTTGGTGCATGAGCGCGTCGGAGTTCTTCACCTCGACGTCCACGCCGCCGATCGCGTCGATGAGATCCCGAGTGGTGTTGATGCGCAGCTCGACGTAGCGGTCAAAGCCGGGAATGCCCAACCAGTTGGCGACCACCGCCTCCGATTCCGTGATGCCGCCGTCCGACTGCGCCTGGTTGATCTTCGCCCTCGCACCGTTGGGCAAGGTGGCCACCATATCGCGGGGCACGGACAGCTCGTAGATGCGGTGGTTGGTCAGATCGAGATTCACCGCCATGATGATGTCGCTGCGCGAGTTTTTCGAGAACGGCTGATCGGCGCCCGTGTAGTCGTAGTCTAGCCCCACCACCAGAACCCGGATCGCGGACTTGCCGAAGAGCGTGCGAGGATCTGGGATGAAGAGGGTACGTTGCGCGACGGCGTTCCAAGGGATGCGGTGAGCGAACACCGTGTAGCCGATGACGCCGGCGAGAATCGAGAGGGCGAGTCCAAGGACGATCGGCCACCGGGCGCGGGCCGGTGCTGGTGGAGCTGCATGCATGTGCGATACCTGTTCGACGGTGCGGAAAGAAGGCGCGCTGCGGAGCGCGGGCTAGGCGAACAGGTATGGCGGAGCGCGGCCGGTGAGGCGCTCGATGACCTCTTCGAGCGGGCGGCGAAGCGTCGTGCGCTGCGCGCTAACGGCTGCGGTGGACGCGGGCGCGCCCAAGGTGGCGAGGACGAGCTCGCGCACGATCGCCACGATCTCCAACAGCGTCTGGGCGGACCAGCGCAGCACGTGGGAGAGGATCGTGGTGAGTGCGACGCAGCCCAGCGCGTGGAGCAGCAGACTGAGCAGCGGCGGGCCGCCTAGCCAGATGCTCCCGCCCAGCGGGTGGCCGGCCACGATCACCTGCTCGACGCTCTCCATCGCGAAGAGCGTGGCGATCTGCAGCGTGTAGATGGCCGGCAGCACGCGCGGCAGCGTCGCATCGCCGGCGGCACGCGCCGTTATGCGCAGCCAGCGCGGTGCGTAGCTCGCTCCCGCGAGCGTCCGCCGCACGAGACCGATGACCACGATCAGCGAGAGCGCCGCGGCGGCGCCCAGTGCGGGGACGATGTCGAGGTTGCTGTGGTCGGTGAAGGCGCCGGGCCCGAAGATGCCCGTATTGGAGAGGCGCTCCATGATGAGATCGACCACTGCGGCGGCCGTCATAGCCGCCGCCAGGCAGAAGATCCAGAGGGGGAACGGGCTGCGCCGGCGCATCGGCGTGACCGATTCGGCCCGCTGCGCCGTCGATCCCGCCCACGCGAGTAGGTGAATCCCTCAGCCAGAGGACGCCGCTTCGACCGCACGAATCCCCCCGCAGATGCGTGGCGCGATTCGGGGGCTCTCGGCGAACCTCAACCTGACGCTATTGCGGACGTTCGTGCGCGTCGTCGAAGTAGGCCATGCCGCAGGCGCCGCGCGCGCGCTCTATCTCAGCCAATCGGCGGTCTCCATGCACTTGGCGGCGTTGGCGAGCGCGGTCGGCCTGCCGTTGCTGGAGCGCGTCGGCGGGCGCTGGATCCCCACGGTTGCGGGCAAGGAGCTCTACGAGTGCGCCCGCGAGGTGTTGGGATCGCTCGAACGCCTCGAGCAACGGGTCACGGATCTCTCGTTGCGGCAGACGGGCCATGTGAGGCTCGTATGCACGCGCGTGGTCGCGGAGTTGGCGCTCATCCCGATTCTCGAGGGATTCACGCGCGCGCGCCCCGATATCCGATTGGACGTCTCGGTCGAGGGTTGTCGCGAGGTGGAGGCGCACGTCTCACGGCGCGAGGTGGACGTTGCTCTGACAGCGGAGCCGTTCGAGATCGAAGCTTCCGTGACGTATCCAATCGCCGACGACGAGCTGGTGGCGCTCGTCGCCGCGGATCATCCGCTTGCCCTCGAGGCGTCCGTAACGATGGAGCAGTTGGCAGCAGGTCCTCTGGTCCTGCACGGCACGGGCTCCACGATCGTCGCGCTTCTGCGGGAGCGCCTCGGGAATCGCTTCGATGATCTGGAGGTCGTCTACGAGCTGGGAAGCAGCGGAGCCGTGGTTGCCGGCGTTGAGGCGGGCCTCGGCTGTTCGCTGCTCCCGCGGCTGGTGACGGAACGCGCAGTGCACTGCGCACAAGTCGTTGCGCTCCCGGTCAGCGACGTCGACCTGCGCAGAAAAATCATCGTGGCCACGCCGCTCGGAGAGTGCGGCTCGGCGGCGAGCCGGGCATTCGTTGCGTGGCTGCGCTCCTCTGCCGATCTCTCCTACTTGACCGCGCGCTGCCGCTTGCCGTAGCATCGAGGCGAGGTACCGCACCGTGATCGCGATCCGCATCCTCTTCGGCATGCTGCTGCTTGTACTGTCGTACACCGTGCCCGCGCGGGCCGACGAGCTCGTGATGTTCGGACAGCAGGGCTGCCCGTTCTGTGCGGCGTGGAATCGTGAGATCGGGCGCGTCTACGCCAACACGGATGAGGCCAAGCGGCTGCCCCTGCGTCAGGTAGATATCCACGCGGCACGCCCCGCGGATCTGCGCGCGATCGCGGGAATCCACTTCACGCCGACGTTCGTGGTGATACATTGCGGCCGCGAAGCCGATCGCATCGTCGGCTATGCCGGCCAAGAGCTGTTCTGGGAGCAGCTCGATGCCGCGCTGAAAAGCATCGACGCGGCGGCGCCGGCGTCCTCCGGAGCCTCCTGCGCGAAATAAGCGCCACACGACTTCACGATCGCTGAAGTCGAGCATCACAGAGCCTGAAGAATCTCGTGAGGTCCTTCACGAGATCGTCGAGAACGATTCGCAACGTGAGACAGCTTCGCAGTCTAAGCATTGTCGTCGTTGCGTGCGCTCTCATGGGATCGCTGATGTCGCCTGCCATCGCCGCGCCAACGGCGGCGCAGCCGGCACTGGTGAAGTACGCCGTCGTCAATGGGGGTATTCCCGTTTCGCTGACGGGGGTTCCGGGCGATCCCGCCAGAGGCAAGGCGGTCGTTCTCGACCGTAAGCTCGGGAATTGCGCCGCCTGCCATCGCATCCCGCTCGACGCACCGTTTCAAGGGAGTCTCGGCCCGGATCTCTCCGGCGTCGCCGCACGCTTGAGCGTGCCGCAGCTTCGGCTGCGTATCGTCGATGCCGACGCGATCAACCCCGCCACGATCATGCCGGCCTACTACCGCGTCGCGGGCATCAACGACGTTGCCGCCGCATTCCGCGGGAAGCCGATCCTCGATGCCGAGCAAGTCGAGGACGTCGTTTCCTATCTTGCCACCTTGAGATGAATCGTTAGGAAGAGAGAGCGCATGTCCAACGACCCTCGCGTCTTGCCGGCGATGACCCGCCGTGATCTGGTCCTGGCCGCCGGTGGAGGCGTCCTTGCCACCCTCGTCGCGGGCCTCTTCCCGTTGCCCGCTTCGGCGGATCCCAACGATGTCAAGAAGTGGCTCTCGACCGTGGCCTCCGGAACGCCCACGCCGGGAAAGATCACGATTGGCGCGCCCGATATCGCCGAGAACGGCAACGTCGTGCCGATCACCCTGAGCGTCGATAGCCCGATGACCGAGCAGAGCTACGTGAAGAGCATCGCGATCGCCGCCGATGGGAATCCGCTCCCCGGTGTGGCGATCGTCGATCTCTCTCCGGCCAACGGCAAGGCCGAGGTGCAGTTTCGCATGCGCCTGGCCAAGACGCAGACGGTCACCGCTGTCGCGTTGATGAACGACAACTCGCTCTGGAGCGCTGCCAAGACGATCAAGGTGACGATCGGCGGCTGCGGTGGATGAGCGAGAAGCTATGAGAAGAGGAATGGAACGATCATGCAAGGTGTAGCCTCGCGCCTGCTCGTGCCGAGCACCGCTAAGAAGGGTGACGTCATCGAGGTCAAGACGATCATCATGCACCCGATGGATTCTGGCTACTCGAAGGACCAGAACGGCAAGACGATCCCGCGCGAGATCATCGAGACGTTCAGCGCCGCCTACAACGGCAAGCAAGTCTTCAAGATGCAGCTTCAGCCGTCGATCTCGTCCAACCCGTTTGTCTCTTTCTTCATGAAGGCGGAGCAGAGCGGAACGCTCGAGCTCACTTGGGTTGACCAGGACGGCTCAGTCTACAAGAACCAGGCGCAGATCACTGTGACATGATCATGAGACAGCGGACTGGACTGATCGCTCTGGCCGCCGTAACGGCCATCGTTCTCAGCTGGGTGTTCGTGCGTCCGGTCGCATCCGCGACCGATCCGAGCGTGGCGAAGTACATCGTCGGCGACGAGAAGTCTGGCTACGTCTACCTCGATGCGCAGACGCGCGCGATGGAAGACGACGACATCAGCAACCCGGGCTTCCTCTGGGTCGACAAGGGGAAGACGCTATGGAACACCGTGGACGGCAGCGCGGGAAAATCGTGCGCGGCCTGCCACGGCGCGGCGGAGAGCTCGATGAAGGGCCTTGCGGCAACCTATCCCAAAATCGATCCGCACAGCGGGAAGCTCATCGATATCGAGCAGCGGATCAATCAGGAGCGTACGCAGCGCATGGGTGCGGCGCCCTTCAAGTGGGAGTCTCAGGAGCTGCTGGCGCTGACCGCGTACGTCAAGCTGCAGTCGCGAGGCCTGCCCGTGAACGTGGCGACCGGCGGGCCGGCGCACCAATACTGGCTGGCGGGCAAACAGTACTACGAGACGCGTCGTGGCCAGCTGAATATGTCGTGCGCGCAGTGTCACGTCGAATACGCGGGCCAGCATCTGCGCGCGGATACGCTGAGCCAGGGTCAGATCAACGGCTTTCCCGCTTATCGCCTGAAATGGCAGACCATCGGCTCCGTCCAGCGGCGCTTCCGGTCGTGCAACGTGAAGATACGCGCGCAGCCCCTGCCCTACGGCTCGCCGGAATACGTGGCGCTGGAGCTGTACATCGCCTCGCGCGGGCAGGGGCTCCCGATCGAGACGCCCGCCGTGAGGAAGTAGGCCGCCGCAGGATGTTGAGCAGACGCGATTTCCTTCAGGTTGCGGCGGCCGCGACCGTGCTGACTGGTGCCTCCGGGAGCTTTGCGCGCGCCGCCGCGCGGCAGACGATCACGCAGCGGGATCTCTTGCGTTTCGATGCGCTCGGTCAGGTGACGCTCCTGCACTTCGGGGACATCCACGCGCATCTGATGCCGCTCGACTATCGCGAGCCGAGCATCAACATCGGTGTGGGTCCGGACGCCGGCCTGCCTCCGCATCTCACCGGCGAGCATGTGCTGCGGGCCTTCAAGATCGCTCCGGGGAGCCCCGAGGCGTACGCTTTCACCTGTGCCGATTTCTCCTCGCTGGCGCGCAGCTACGGACGGCTGGGCGGCTTGGACCGAATCGCGACCTTGGTCAAGGCCATCCGGGCGGAACGCCCGGGAAAGACGCTCCTGCTGGACAGCGGTGACACCTGGCAAGGCACCTATACGTCGCTGCAGGAACGCGGTGCCGACATGGTGCGTGCGATGAACGCCTTGGGCGTCGACGCCATGACGGCGCACTGGGACTTCACCTACGGCACGGATCGCGTGAAGGAGCTGGTCGGCAAGCTGGAGTTTCCCTTCCTCTGCGGCAACGTGCAGGACACCACCTGGGGCAACTGGGCATTCGACGGCACGAAGATCTTCGAGCGCGGTGGCCTGCGCGTCGCCGTCATCGGGCAGGCGTTTCCCTATACGCCGATCGCCAATCCCGCCTGGCTGATCCCCGAGTGGACGTTCGGCATCCACGAGCGGCACGTTCAGGACCAGGCCGATAAGGCGCGCGCCTCCGGGGCGGATCTCGTCGTGCTGCTGAGCCACGACGGCTTCGACGTCGATCGCAAACTCGCCGCGCGCGTTACCGGGGTCGACGTGATCCTGACGGGTCACACGCACGACGCCATCCCGCAGGCGGTCGCCGTCGGCAAGACACTGCTGATCGCCTCCGGATCGCACGGAAAGTTTCTTTCGCGCCTCGATCTGGAGGTGAGAGAGCGGCACGTCGTCGACTATCGCTTCCGCTTGATTCCGGTGTTCAGTGATGCCGTTGAGCCGGATCCCGCGATGCAGGCTTTGATCGCCGAGATCCGGCGCCCCTATCAGGCGGAGCTCGATCGTGTGCTTGGGCGCACCGATACCATGCTCTATCGCCGCGGCAACTTCAACGGAACCTTCGACGATTTGATCTGCGACGCGCTGCTGGCGGAGCGCGACGCCGAGATCGCGCTCTCGCCGGGCTTCCGCTGGGGGCCCACGCTCTTGGCCGGCCAGGAGATCCGTCTCGAGGACCTCTATGCGCAGACGGCCATCACTTATCCGGCGGCTTATCGCCAGACGATGACCGGCGCGGCGCTGAAAGCCGCCATGGAAGACATCGCCGACAATCTGTTCAATCCCGATCCGTACTATCAGCAGGGCGGCGACATGGTGCGCGTCGGCGGCCTCTCGTACGCGATCGACGTCTCCAAGCCGATGGGCCAGCGCATCTCGGAGATGACCCTCCTGCGTAATGGTCAGCCGATCGACCCGAGCAAGAGCTACATGGTCGCCGGATGGGCGTCCGTCAAGCAGGGCACGCAAGGACCGCCGATCTTCGACGTCGTCCGCAGCTACGTCGAGCGGCAGAAGATCGTCAAGATTCCCCCGCGACAGCTCGTTCGCGTGACCGGTGCCGACCCACGCGGCATCGCCGCCTGCGGCTGACCGTTCGTGAGCACCTTCGGAGAGTTTGCATGAGAGAGAACCGCCGCCGGTTTCTGCACAGCGCCGCGGCCCTGACCGGCGGGACGCTCCTGGCCGGTCTTACCGGCTCCCAGGCGCGCGCCGCGCAGGGCGCTGACCTTCCGCTCGGCGTACCGCCATGGACGAAGCAGTTGGGTCCCGGCGTCGACGCCGCCCCCTACGGCGCACCGTCACGCTACGAGCGGGACGTGATTCGTCGTAACGTGCCGTTCCTCACCGCGACCACGGAATCGTCGGTCAGCTTCACGCCGTTGCAAGACCTCGACGGCGTCATCACGCCCAATGGTCTGTGCTTCGTGCGTGACCACGGCGGCACGGCGATGGTCGATCCGGTGCAGCACCGGCTGATGATCCACGGCATGGTCGATCGCCCGATGGTCTACACCATGGCCGATCTCATGCGTTTCCCCTCCGAGAGTCACGTCTACTTTCTCGAATGCGCGGCCAACGGAGGCATGGACTGGCGTGGCGCGCAGATGCAGGGCGTGCAGTTCTCGCACGGCATGGTGCACTGCTGCGAGTGGACCGGAGTCAAGCTCTCGACGTTGATGAACGAAGCCGGCGTCTCCTCGAAGGCGAGGTGGCTCTTGGCGGAGGGCGCGGACGCCGCCGCGATGACGCGCAGCATCCCGATCGAGAAGGCCGCCGGCGACGTTCTGGTCGCCTGGTCGCAGAACGGCGAGCGCCTGCGGCCGGAGAACGGCTATCCCTTGCGTTTGATCGTGCCGGGGTGGCAGGGCAACGTCAACATCAAATGGCTGCGTCGCCTGAAGTTCGGCCAAGAGCCTTGGGAGACGCGCGAGGAGACTTCCAAGTACACGGAGCTGATGGCAGACGGCAAAGCACTCCAGTTCAGTTGGGCGATGCAGGCCAAGTCGGTCATCACCCGCCCGTGCCCGGAGAAGCCCATTTTGGGCAGAGGCTTCTGCGAGGTCTCGGGGCTGGCGTGGTCAGGCATGGGCAAGATCGCGCGGGTGGACGTCTCGTTCGACGGCGGGGCGAATTGGAAGACAGCGGCGCTCCAGGAGCCGGTGCTCCCCAAGAGTTTGACCCGCTTTCGCATTCCGTGGGAGTGGAACGGCGAGGTGGCCTATCTGCAGAGCCGAGCGATGGACGAGACGGGATACGTCCAGCCGACGATCGTGGCGCTCCGGAACGCCTGGGGCTCGAATGCGATCTATCACAAGAACTCGATTCACACGTGGCGCGTCAACCAGAACGGGACGATCGACAATGTACAAATCGATTAGCGCGCTGGCTCTGACTCTCGCGGCGGCGCTTGTCGCCGGCGGCGCGGTGGCGGACGCCGGTCAGCGCTACGGGTTCGGTCAGCCTGCCACGCCGGCCGAAGTACGCGGCTGGAACATCGACGTCAACGGTCTCACAGGTGCGGGCTTGCCTCCGGGCCAAGGCTCGGTGGCAGAGGGGCAGAAGATCTTCGAGACCAAGTGCTCCGCGTGCCACGGAGACTTCGGTGAAGGTGCCGGGCGCTATCCCGCGCTCGCCGGCGGCCAGGGAACGCTCACCGCGTCGCGGCCGCTGAAGACGGTCGGCAGCTACTGGCCCTACGCGCCGACGCTCTTCGACTACGTCCGGCGTGCGATGCCCTTTCCCGCTCCGCAGTCACTCACCAACGATCAAGTCTACGCCGTGGTGGCGTATGTCCTGAGCCTCAACAACATCGTTCCCGGCAATGCCTCGCTGGACGCGCGCTCGCTCGCGGCCGTGAAGATGCCCAATCGCGACAACTTCCTGGCAAGCACCTGGGGCCACGACACGCGCCCGGACTTGCATACCGTCGCATGCATGAAGCACTGCACCTCGGGCCCGGTCGAAGTGATCAGCGATCTCGTGAGCCTGCACGTCACGCCGCCGGAGACGGAGGTAGGAGATGCGGGCTCCATGGTAGAGCTCCAGGCAACGCCGGAGCATGCGAAGGCCGGCTCCGCAGCGGCGACGACGGTTTCCTTTTCGCAGGTGCAGCGCATCATCTTGCAGCGCTGTGCCGCCTGCCATGCGCAGAAGCCCACCCAGCCAGGCTTCGCCTCGGCGCCCATGGGCGTGATGCTCGACACGCCGGCGCGGATCGCGGCGGCCGCTCGACAGATCGATCAGCAGGCGGTACAGTCGCAGGCGATGCCGCTAGGCAACATCACCCACATGACGTCGCAGGAGCGCAAGATCGTCGGCGAGTGGATCGCAGCCGGGGCGAAGATGAAGTGACGCGAGCATGCTGTTGAGCGGCCTGGCCCTCTCATATCCCGGCGCGCTGCTCGCGGGACTGCTCTCGTTCGCGTCACCGTGCATCCTGCCGCTGGTACCCGCCTATCTCTCGTTCCTCGCCGGCGTCTCGTTCGAATCGATTGCAGCCGAGCAGCGTGCTCCCGCTGTCACGCGACGCGTCGTAGCGGCGGCGCTGGCCTTCGCCGCAGGCTTCGTCATCGTCTTCGTGCTGTTCGGCGTCTCGGCGACGCTGCTGGGGCGGCTGCTGAGCGCGCATCTCGACCTCCTGGAGAAAGTCGCCGGCGTAGTGGTGGTGCTGTTCGGGATCCACGTGAGTGGTCTCGTTCGTCTTCGCCCGTTGTCGCGCGAGTTGCGGTTTCATCCGGTTACGGCACGTGCGGGAGTTCTGCCGGCCTTCGCGATGGGGCTCGCCTTCGCGTTTGGCTGGACGCCGTGCGTCGGGCCGGTGTTGGCCGCGATCTTGGCGCTGGCCGGCCGGCAGACGTCGATTTGGCATGGCGCCGCTTTGCTTGCCTGCTATGGCGCGGGCATCGGCATCCCGTTCGTGGCGGCGGCCGCCGCGGTCAACCCGTTTCTACGCCTGGCCGCACGCGCGCGCCGCTACGTGCGCGCGATCGAGCTGACGTTGAGCGCCCTGCTGATCGCTACCGGCGCGCTGATGGCGGCGGGCTCGTTGGCCAGCGTCAGCGGATGGCTGTTGCGCACGTTCCCTGCGTTCTCGCGCATCGGATGACACACGAAAGGAGATCGCGGTATGAGGTTCGCGCTAGTGCTAGCGTTCGTGGCTCTGCTCGGGGTTGCGCCCGCGCTGGCCGATCAGCCGTTCTTCGGCACGCTGCATTCCGGCGGCCCATACCTGAGCGACCCGAAGCCGTCGTTCGACCATCCGCGCAAGATCGTGGTGAGCCTCTCGGAGCGCGAGCCGGCGAGAGCCAATGAGGTCATATCGAATATCGGCAACATCCAACGCTTCTACGGAGCCGACAACGTGCGGATCGCCCTCGTCGTCTACGGGCCGGGCATTCACGCGGTCTTGAAGGACGAAAGCACGGTCAAGGAGCGGATAGAAGGCCTGCTTGCGATCGGGGTGCACGTGCTGGCCTGCAAGCAGACATTGGATACGGTCCATCGCGGGATCGGGGATCTGCTCGACGGCGTCGAGACGGTACCCAACGGCTTGCCGGAGATCGTGGAGCTGCAATCTCAAGGGTGGATCTACGTACGGCCATGAGCGCTGGGTGCAGCGCTACGACGCGTTCTCATGAAGGGAGACGAAACGTGAAACGATCGATCGAGGCGCTTGGCGCCGGCCTCCTCTTGGTGCTGGCGGTGCTATTGCTCGCGCCCGGCTCGTCGTCTGGGGCCGCCGCCAACGTGCACCGCGTTGCCATTCAGGTGAGCGAGAACGACGCGGCGTTGATGAACTTGGCGCTGAATAACGCGGCGAACATCTCGAGCTACTATACGGGTCTCGGGCAGCAGGTGCAGGTGGAGATCGTTGCCTATGGGCCGGGCCTGAATATGCTGCGTGAGGATACCTCGCCGGTGAAGACGCGCTTGTCCTCCTTTGCCCAAGGTATGCCCAACGTCACCTTCGACGCCTGCAACAATACGCTCGAGCACATGGAGAAGCAGGAGGGCAGGAAGATCCAGCTCGTTCCAGAGGCCCACCTCGTCCCTTCGGGCGTTGTACGCCTCATGACGCTCCAGGAGCAGGGCTGGACCTACATCAAGCCATAGGCCTGCGCTTGGTCGCGCCGCCGGATGTTCGCCGGCATGGGTGGATAGCGCGGTCGCGTTGGTAGAATACCCGCATGCCGACGCGAACGAAGCCCCCGGCGAGCGCCGCTGCGCGGATCGCCCAGTTCTTTCGGATCCTCGGTCCGGGGCTCATCTCCGGCGCCGCCGACGACGACCCCTCCGGCATCTCCACGTATTCGGTCGCCGGTGCAACAACCGGCTATTCGCTGCTCTGGCTGACCTTGGTTTCCACGCCGATGTTGGCCGTCGTGCAGGGGATGTCGTCGCGCGTCTCCATGGTGACCGGCGAAGGTCTTGCCGCGCTCATGCGCAAGTCGCTCCCAGCGTGGCTCTCCTATAGCCTCGCGTGTCTCATCATCGTCGCCAACACGTTCAACGTCGGGGCGGACATCGGCGGCATGGCCGAGGCCGCGCACATGGTCGTTCCGCTGCCGAGCGATGCGTTGGTGTTCTTTTTCGGCATCGGCCTCATCGCCACGCAGATTTGGCTCTCGTACGCAACCATCGCCGGCATCTTCAAGTGGCTGACGCTGGCGCTGTTCGCCTACGTCATCACCGCGGTTATCGTGCATGTCCCCTGGGCCACGGCGTTGCGCCATCTCGTCGTGCCCCAGCTCCAGTTCAACGGCCAGTGGCTTGCCACCGTGGTTGGTGTGCTCGGCACGACGATCACGCCCTATCTGTTCTTCTGGCAATCCTCGCTCATGGTCGAAGAGGAAAAGGAGGCCGGCAACACGACCATTGCCTCGCGCCGCGGTGCCGATGCCCGGTCAATCGAGACGATGCATACCGACGTGAATGCCGGCATGGTGTTTTCGAACGTCGTCGCGCTGTTCATCATCGTCACCACGGCCGCGACGCTCGGCGCGCACGGAAAGCACGACATCGCCACCGCCCAGCAGGCTGCCGAGGCGCTTCGCCCGTTGGCCGGGCGCTTCGCCGAGCTGCTGTTCACGCTCGGGATGGTTGGAACCGGCATGCTAGCCGTGCCGGTATTGGCCAGCTCCTCCGCCTACGTCGCGGCGCAGACGTTCAAGTTTCGCGAAGGCTTGAGCGAACCGTTGCACCGCGCGCCGAAGTTCTACGGCATCATCACGGCCGGCATCCTAATCGGAATCGCGATGAATCTGCTTCAGATCGACGCCATCAAGGCGCTGTTCTGGGCGGCCATCCTCAACGGCGTCGCCGCTGTGCCGCTCATTGCCATCATCGTCCGGTTAGCCTCGGATGCGAAGCTCATGGGCGAGTGGCAAAGCTCTGTGCTCGCACGAATCTGGGGCTGGGCAACGGTGGCCCTCATGGGCGGCGCAGCTATTGGCATGTTCTATTACCTATGAGCGCGTCCGAGAGCAGGATCGCAGCTACGGGAGCTCCATGCCGTAGTTGTCAACCAGATTTTTTAACTCGGTCGCGCGTTCCCGTGCGATCGCGGATGCTCTGCTGCGCATCGCCGCATCGCCTGCTTGTAGCGCCAGTGTGGCCATCGAGATCGCCATGGCGTCGTGACGCATCAAGCCTACCACGAAGGCACGGTCGAGGCTCTTCCCACGAAGGGTACTCGGCGGAACGCCCATCGTCGTTTGATAGGCATCGCCGTATCCCATCATGCCGTAGCCGCCGCCCATCATGCCGTAGCCGCCGCCCATCATGCCGTTGCCGCCGCCCATCATGCCGGGCCCCGTTCCGCTAGGATAGCCGCCTGGGGTTCCGCCCCGCATGTGGTAGTATTCGTCTCCGCCTGCCCCGCGCGGCCAGGGGGGAGGCGTCGAACCATAGCGCTGCTGGTAGGCTTTGCTCAGCGTCTGAATCTCCGTCCCACGGCTCGCGATGATCTGCCGCGCCAGCGCCTTCATGCGTGGATCGCTTCCGCGGTCGATCGTGGCCTGGGCGAGCGCTTGGCTCGCCTGGTCGAAGTGCAGCATCATGATCTCGAAGTGCTGTCCGAACGGATATCCCGCTCCGGTCCACCGCGGAAAAGATGGTGATCCGGATGGGGTGACCGCCGGCGACGATGTCTGTGCCGAGGCGCCCGTGGCTGCGCCCGCCCACATGGCCGCCGCCGCAAGGAGCGCGATCGCCGCGCGGTTGAGCCGCAATACTCGTACGTTCATGATCGTGTGCTCTCCGATATGCCCGCCATGCTAGTCCCATGCGTGGAAGATCGGATGAACGAGTCGAGAAGCGGCGCGGCGCTATGTGCTCTTCAATCTTCGCCGACCACGATCTTTTGCGCCATGCGCCGCGCGATGGCGGCCGTATAGGCGACCACGACGACCAACCCCACGATCGTCGCCGTCAGGGCTGTGACGAGCGCCGTGGCAGATGGCGATGCGTCGTAGATCGAGAGCCCGCCGCGGCTCGCGGGGAAGCTCGGCAGCAGATATGGGAACATCGTTCCCGCTGCGGCAGCCAGCAGCGATGCGAGAAAGCCGCACGATGCGGCGAACGCCGCGCGTTCGCGCCCGGCGTGGCTCGCCGAGCGCATCCAGAGGAGCGTCCCCAGAGATATGACCGGCATGACGGCTGTCCAGGTTGGAACGTGCGCGAAGAAGCCGCGCTCCAAGGCCGTCGCCGCCGTGACGATTGCATAGAGCACAAGCACGATCCACCACAGCACGCCCAAGAGAGCGAGTGCGCGCTTGCCGGGAGGGCCGCTGATGCGCAGCGCGAGGAAGGCGGCCCCGTGCTGCGCCAGCGCGGCGACGGCTAGCAGGCCTACCAGGATCGCATACGGGTTCAGCAGATACACGAACGTTCCGAGAAAGTAACCTTGCGGCGAGAGCGGCAGCCCACGCAGCAGATTCCCCAGCGCGATGCCCAAGAGCAGGATGAGCAGCGTGCTCGAGCCGGAGAACGCGAAGTCCCAGAAGTCGTGCCAGACCCGGCTTGGAAAGTGGTTGCGCACTTCCATCGCGATGCCGCGGAAGATCAGCAGCCAGAGCACGATGGTGAACGGCAGGTAGAAGCCGCTGAACGACACCGCGTAGGCCGCGGGAAAGAGTGCGAACAGCGCGCCGCCGGCGGCGATGAGCCAAACCTCGTTACCGTTCCAAAAGGGGCCGATGCTGGACATCGAGGCGGCGCGTTGGTGGTCCGTACGGGCGACCAGCGGGGTCAGCGCGGCGACGCCGAGGTCGTAGCCGTCCAGCAGCACGTAGGCGGTGAGCATCATCCCGATCACGATAAATGCCGCTACGCTCATGCCGGTGTTTCCTCCGGGCCGCCGGCGATCGCGCGCAGCGTTAGGTAGAGGAAGAGGGCGCCCAACAAGAAGTACATCCCGAGGAAGCCGATGAGCGTGAAGATCGCTTCTCCAGCGACCACGTTTGGCGAGGGCCCCTGTGCGGTCCGCATGAGGCCGTAGACGATCCACGGTTGGCGCCCCACTTCGGTGACGGTCCAACCCGCTTCGTTGGCGATGTATGGCAAGGGCATCAGCAGCATCAGCAGCCACAGCAGCCAGCGCGAGGTGAAGAGGCGGCCTCGCCGGATCAGCAATGCGCAGAGCGCCGTCACCGCCAGAAAGATCGTCCCCAAACCCACCATGACATGGTATGCATAGTACGTCAGCTCGACCGGCGGCCAGAGCTCGGCCGCGTATGCCGTGAGGCCTTTGACGCCTGCTCTGAAGTTACCGTAGGCCAAGAAGCTCAGGAAGTCCGGGACGAAGATCGGATCGATGAGCTGCTTCGCTCGTGTGTCCGGCATGCCGATGATCGCCAGCGGGGCGCCGTTGGTCGAGTGGAAGAGTCCCTCCATGGCCGCGAGCTTGACGGGCTGATCCGCCGTGACGTCGGCGCTGTTGCGGTCGCCGCTCGGATAGATCACCAGCGCCGAGAAGATGAACGCCGTCAACGTACCGGCAACGACGAAGCGGCGCGCAATGGATTCGTCGCGACCGGCGAGCAGATAGTACGCACCGACGCCGGCCACGATGAAGCCGCCGGCGACGATGGCGCCGCAAAGAACGTGGAGGTACTGCCACCACGCGAAGGGATTGAGCAGAACGGCGGAGATGCTTTGGAGCTCGATGCGTCCCCCGGGCGCAAGGACGTAACCTACCGGATGCTGCATCCACGCGTCGGCGGCGACGATGAAGAAGCCGGAGAGCCACGAGCCCAGCCACACCAGCACCGCGGAGGCGGCGTGGAGGGCGGAGGAGACGCGCTCCGCACCGTAGAGGAGCACTCCTAGGAAGACGGACTCTAGGAAGAACGCGTAGACGCCCTCCATGACCAGTGGTTGGCCGATCACGCTGCCCGCCTCGCGCGAGAAGAGCGCCCAATTCGTGCCGAATTGAAACTCCATCGGGATGCCCGTCACCACACCGGCGGCGAAGTTGACGGCGAAGATCTTCGTCCAGAAGCGTGCAGCCTTCGCGGCTTCTGCGTCCTTACCGCGCACGGCGCGCAGCATATAGAACGCGATGAACGGCGCGATGCCCATCGTCCCGATCGGGAAGAGGTAATGGAACATAATCGTGAAGGCGAACTGCAACCGGTCGGCGAGCACGACGTCCATAAGTCATCTACCTCGGCAGCGTAGAACGAGTGTCACGCATTCTCGGCGGCATCGTGGAGATACCGTCGATGGGGAGAAGGAAACATTATGAGGAAGAGCAGGCCTCAGAAAGACATGTCTCCGTCTCGGATGATAGACCAGAGAATCGAGGAGCTGAGCGACTGGCGCGGCGAGATGCTCGCCCGGATTCGCACGCTCATCAAGCAAGCCGACCCCGAGGTGGTCGAAGAGTGGAAGTGGAGAGGCGTCCCGGTGTGGTCTCACGACGGATTGATCTGCACCGGCGAGACCTACAAGAACGTCGTGAAGATGACCTTTGCAAAGGGCGCCGCACTTGAGGACCCCACAGGCCTTTTCAACGCTAGCCTCGATGGCAACACCCGGCGCGTCATCGACTTCCGCGAGGGCGAGAAGATCGACGCGCAGGCCTTGAAGGCGCTTATTCGCGCGGCCGTGACGCTGAACGTGTCCCGCTAGACTAGAGCCGCTCTTACCGCCGAGACCAGGCGCGCAGCGCGCTGGGAAGCATCGTCGGCGCCGATGCCGGGGCGGAAGAGAGCCGAGCCGATCCCGAACCCGGCGGCGCCGGCAGCCAGCCAGGGACCGATGGCCTCGGGACCGATTCCACCGACCGGCAGAACGGGAGTGCGCGCGGGCAGCACGGCGAGCATCGCGCGCAGCACCGCGGGCGAAAATGCTTCGGCGGGAAAGAGCTTCAGCGCGTCCGCGCCGGCGGCAAGCAAGCGAAACGCTTCGCTCGGCGTTGCAAAGCC
>SCQY01000278.1 GCA_004298665.1 bacterium
CCCGTCCCCGCATTCGTCGAGAGCCTCAAAGGTCTGGCGGCCGATCCAGCGTGGGAAATAGAGCACGCGACCGTCGTAGGTGACTTCGTGCCGGCGCAACGCGAGCTGTTGGCCCGCATGGCGCTCGATGCGGACAGCGATCTGCTGGTGTATCTCGACGATGATATGGTGTTGCCGCCGGAGGCGCTGCTCGAGCTCGAGCGCGCTGCCGCCGCACCCAACGTCGGGGTCGTAGGCGCTCTCTACTATACGCGCGACGGAGCGAAGCCGTTAGCCGTCTCGCGCTGGAGCTCACAGCGCACAACTGCCGGGAGCATCCCCGCCTTCGATCACGCGCCCGTCGCCGTCGACGGTGTCGGCTTCGGCTGCGCGGCTATTCCCACCACTTGGCTGCGGCGCCTGGAGGCGCCGTTCTTCTCCGCCCAGATCTATTTGGAGCCTACGGCGCGCCGCGTCCGCCTCTGCAACGAGGACTACCTCTTCTGCGAACGCGTACGCAACGCGGGCGGTACCGTCATGCTCCACCCGGGAGTGCGTTGCGGCCACTACGACCGCGCGTCGCAGCGGCTCCAACCCGAGCGCTGGGAGCCCGGCGAAGCTACGGGAATCGAGCGTATGCTCGTTCGCAGAAGTGATGGATCGGTGGCGCTGGTGCCCTACGACGCGTCACTCCCGGAGGCGGATGAGCGCTTGGAGCATTGCTCGGTGGAGTACTTGTGGGCTGGGTCGCAGCCGCGCTAGCGGCGCGTGTCGAGGACCGCAGCGTGCGTCTCCCGCCCGCGTAGCCGCGCGGTGATCATGCGGCGCACACGCTTGGCCTGCGCAATCTCCCGTCCAAGCGTCTCACGCCGCGCGATCAGCATCCTCTGCCGGCGCCGGTTCTCTCGCTCAAAGGCAACCACGCGCTGCGTAGCCATTATTCGGGCCTGTTCGTCGGCGCCCTCGAGTGACCAGCCGATAGCCGCCAGCACTTGCCGCATATCGGAGTTGATGGCGGCGACGTCCTCGTGGCGACGCTCCGCGATAGCAGCTTCGCTCATACGCCCAAGTTCGTCCAAGGCATCGAGCTGAGCGACAAGCCCTTCCGGAATCAACACGGCTACGCGGAGAGACCCGCCAACGCCGACGTATCGCGCTGCTGGCGGCGCTCGAGGCGGAACTTCCGCACGGCTTCCGCCCACGTCTCGCGCATCGTCACCATATGCGGCAGAATCGTTTCGATGCGGGCACTCTGCTTCTCCATGTTGGCCATCACCAGCTCGTGGTGCCACCATTCGTAGAGGCGAAAGAGATTCTGCGCCAAATCGCCGCCGATCTCAAAATTCAGCGAGCCCATCAGCAGCGTAAGTGCGTTCTGGGAGCGAATCAGCGCGTCACTGATGCCGGCGATGTCCATGGTCGCGTAGCTCGCGCCGCCGGTACGAATCTTCTCCAGCCCCTTCTTGGCGAAGAGAATCGCGATATCCATGCACTTGACGATCAGTTCCTCGGGAGACGACGAGAGGATCGAAGTTTCGAGGTACTTGTACTGTCCGTCGCCGGTG
Source organism: bacterium (assembly GCA_004298665.1). GTDB lineage: Bacteria > Vulcanimicrobiota > Vulcanimicrobiia > Vulcanimicrobiales > SCRA01 > SCRA01. Next base: position 1,545 of record SCQY01000278.1, read on the forward strand.
GATGCTTTCACGAAGGGCTTTTCCTTTGCGATCGCTTGAGGCTAGTGGCCGCTGCCGCTCGTCGTGAGCTGCACGCCGAGCTGCGAGAGCGCGGCGTTGCCGGTGCTCTGGAGCATCGCGATCTGCGACTCGGCCTGGTTGAACTCGTACTCCAGCTGCTGCTGCTGCAACCGCACCGACTGGTTGATCACGTCGAGATTCTGGTTGAGAAACGAAATCTGCGTGTTGTTGTTGTCGACGTACGATTGCAGAATACCCTTCCCCGAAGGCAGCGGGAGCAACGGTTGTCCGCTGATGAACGGAAGGCTAGTCGGGAGCCCGGTGACGGTTTGCGTGAAGGCGGCGATCTGCTGAACGATGCCAAGCTGACCTTGCAGACCGTTGAGCAGATTGTTGACCGCCTGTGGGTTCTTCTGGAGCGCCGTCGAAAATGCGCCGGTATCGAACGCGAGCTTGCCGGTCGTTCCCGTGAACGCGGAGCTCGGAGTACTGGACGAGCCTGAGGAACTCGAAGAACTCGAAGAGCTAGTCGCGCCCACCGCTGCCGAGTCGAGCGTCAATCCGATCGCCGCGAGCGATTGAAAGGCGCCGCTGCCGACGATCTGCTGCACTAGCTGATCGAGTTGATCGCGCAGGTCCGAGACGCCGAAGTTCGAAGCCAGCGGTCCGCCATTCGAGGTCTGTTGAGCCGTCGATCCGGGCGCGCTTCCGGTCGAGAAACTCGCCGGCACGGTGTCCTTGTTGATGTCGTCAATGACCTGGTTGAAGGCCGTCACGAAGTTCTGAATCGCCGTGGTCGCCGGCTGGGCGTTCGACCCCACCGTGACGGTGAACGGCGTCGTCGTCGGCGCGAGCAGGTTGAGCGTCACGCCGGGAATGACGTTGGTAACCGTGTTCGAGTTGCTGTAGTAGAACTGACCGCCGACTTCTACTGCCGCCTGCTTTCCGGCGGTCATGCTCGCCGTCGACGGCGTTAACGCCACCACGCTGAGGAAGTTGCTGGAGTCGGAAGACGAGCCCAAGACGATACTTTGCGGCCCCGGAGCAGTGGACGCAAGTGAGATGGTGTCGGTGGTCTGATTGTAGGTTGCGACGACCCCAGCATTTGATTGGTTGATCTTGGTGAGTACGTTTGCCACCGAGTCGGATGTCGGGTTGATCGTGATCGCCACGCCGTTGATGGAAAACGTCGTTCCAGCGTTGATGGGGCCGGCGGCAAAGTTGGTCTTGTTCAACGCCGTGTTTTGTTGAAGGCTGCCGACTTTCGTCCCGTTCAGCGTGTAGGGGCCGCTGCCCGTGATGGGGGAGCTGGTCAGCTCCATCACCTGGAGGATGTTCCCTTGATCGGACGGACTGCCAAGCGTGATCTGCTTCGTATCCGTCATGGTGAAGGAATCGCTGCCGGAGTTGTACGTCAGGCTGAAGTTCGTGTCGCCGGCGGCATGCAGCGCGTTGTTGATGTTGGTGACGATCGTCGCCATCGACTGGGAAGTTGCGTCGTACGACACGGAGACGCCGTTGATGGTCACCGAGCCTTGGGCGTTCGGCAGGCCCTGAGAGTTCGTGCCGTTATTTGCCGTGATGCCTGTAGGCTGTTGCGAGAGCGGCGCCGTGCTGTAGTAGGCGGAGAACGACGTCCCGAGCGCGCTCCCGCTCGTCGCCGTCGTCGACGTGGCGAGCTGGACGCTTTGAATCGTCGTCGTGCCGGGGGCCGCCGTCTGTCCCGACGTCTGTTGCGCAGTCAAAATCGAAGTCTGCGAGCTAGTAGCGCTCTGCGCGAAGTAATTCGAGCTCGTCGCTAGCCCGGCCAGCGAGCTCTGCAGCGTCTGGAAGTCGGAAAGCAGCGTCGTATATGCGGTGTTCTGACCCGTGAGGGTGGCGATCTGCCCTTGGATCTGGACGCCGGGAATCTGCGCGACCTGCGTCAACTTCTGAAGGATGCCCTGCCAGTCGATTCCGCTGACCAAACCGGAGAACTGAACGGGCGGTAATCCGCTCGTGCTGCCGCTGGTCGATCCAATGCCTGCCATCGTTCGCTCCTTAGATTCCTTGCTCGTCTATGCTTGCGCGCTATGCATGACCGTCGAGCACGACGCCCTGCGGCGAGTCGAACATCTCAGCGAGCTGCTGAATGATCGGCGGGGGCACGGAGAAGAGCTCTTGTCCCGTCGCGGGATCGAAGAACGTGTAGACGATCTCGTCGGGATGGTGGACGATCTGGAAGCTCACGTTCATAGCTTGAGCGACGCCCGTGAAAATCTGCGCGAAGGCAGCGGGAAGCTGCAGCTGGCCGTTTGCCGGCGGCGCGATCCCAAGACCAGGGACCGGCAGCAACGTCGTCAATCCTTGAGCGAAGGCAGGGTCGGGGGCTCGCGCGACAACCGCCGCGGCGAGCAGCGCTTGTACATCCATGTATCCGGTGCTCACTCCTTACCTACTCGGTATCGGCCGCTCGCCTTCCGTCCTTGAGGGCGCCCAGCCAGCCGCGAAGTTCTCCACGGGAGGCCCGCAGAAGGCCATCAGCACCTCCTGACGCTCCGACCAGCGCCTCTCCGGCCGGAAGCTCGGCGGCCCGCGGCGGCTCACCGGCCTCGCTCAGGAAGATCTCACCGGTGCGGTCACTCGAGACGCCCTCACGTTCGATCAGACGCTCGATTCTGCGCTGCAGGACCCTTCCGCCAAGATTCGCCTGATCCCACACCACCAGATCGACCGGATCGTCCGCGGTGAAAGCCTTAACGTACCGCCGGATGAACCCGGTGATCGGCTGCCACGCTGCCTCCTCAGGCACGACTGCGTGGAGGCGCCCAATACGTCGCGGCGGGAGCTCGGCCAAGGCCAACGGGGAGTAACGAGCAAGCGAGACGCGATGGCGCTCGGGGTCGAAGGCACGCGCTAACACGCGCGCGGTCTCATACCCGCCGCGGTTGACGGGTTCAAGGCCGTACTTCGCCGCGAAGATGCTCCAGTTGCGCTCCATCGTCGCCGCGTAGTCGATCTTCGCCGCGGCGAAGGTGCGATGGCCGTAGTGGTGGATGAAGACGTCGTCGGCCATCCAAATCTTGTAACCAGCCAGACGCGCACGCATGCAGTAGTCGTCGTCCTCGAAGTTACCGGTGCCGAAATTCTCGTCCAGTCCGCCGATCGCGTCGATCACGCGGCGGTCGATCAGCATGCAGAAGCCGATGACACGATCCAGGTAGGCACCGCGTTGCGCGTACGCGGCACGCCGCTGTGCGGCGAAACGGTGCATCTCCTCGATCGTTTGGTACGAGACGTCCAGCTGCTGGACGCCTGCGACCTTGTTGCTGCGCGGGCCGACGATGCCGATTTCCACATCG
>SCQY01000279.1 GCA_004298665.1 bacterium
CTGGAGCCGCTGATCGGCGAGGTTCGCCGCCGCCCCGGCAGCATCGGCGTGGCCTTCGATGGGGATGCCGACCGTGCGCTCTTCGTGGACGAGGAGGGGCATACGGTCAACGGCGATCAGGTTCTCGCCATGCTCGCCTCTGAGATGGCACGCGAAGGCGCCCTGCCCGGGGCGACCGTCGTGGCGACGGTGATGTCGAACGTCGGGCTGGAGCGCGCGCTCGACGGGTTGGGTCTGCGCCTCGAGCGCACTGCCGTGGGCGACCGGTACGTCTTGGAGCGCATGCAGGCGGGGCGCCACCCTTTGGGCGGCGAGCAGTCGGGGCACATCATCGACCTGCGCCGCAACTCCACCGGCGACGGGCCGATGACCGCCGTCTCCGTCTTCTCGATGATGGCGCGCTCGGGTGGGCGCTTGGCCGATCTCGCCGCGTGCGTGAAGACGTACCCACAGGTGCTGGTCAACGTTCGCACGCACCGCAAGGATCTTCTCGAACACGCCGAGGTCCGCAGACGTATCGCGGCCGTCGAGAGAGCGCTTGGAGCCGATGGGCGAGTCCTCGTGCGCCCCAGCGGAACGGAGCCGCTTCTGCGCGTGATGGTCGAGGGCCTCGACCGCGCTGAGGTGGTGCGCTTGGCGGAGGAGATCGCCTCGGCCATCCGGGCCGCCGGCGATGGTGAGCTCTAGCACGATCCCTCCGATAACGAAAGGGAATCTCGGCCGGAAGAGGCGAAACCAGCGACAAGGCTGGGGCTTGCTCCCCTTCCGAAGTCATCGCGTGTTTGCTCGCCGTGCTTTCCATGGGAAGCAGGGCTCGTCAGAACACCGAGTCCGCGACGGCCTCCACCGTCACGGAGCGGGGGACCCGTTTTTTGGGGTGAACGCGCCGCTTGGCGCCAGGGCGATCTTTCCGCCCGAACCCGTCAGCTAACCCCGTAGGTGTGGAAAGAGGAATGGTCTTGCGGTTATTGCTGATTGCCGGCGCCTTGGTGTGTGCGCTGGCCACCCCTGCCCTAGCCGCGCCGCGGGCGCATCTAGTGCAGCCGGGGGAGAGTCTCTACTCGATCGCCCACCAAGCGAATATCTCACCGGAGAACCTGGCTCGTTACAACGACCTGGAGGGTGACCGTGCCGGAGCTCTTCGGCCCGGCCAACGCCTGTTGCTCCAGGAGGATACTTCGGCCCCGGCGCGCGTGGCTACCGCCCCCGTCGAAGGAGCCGATGTCAGCCAGTGGACGGACGACGCCCCCACGACGAGCAAGCGCTCCAGCGCCGATCATACTGACGGCCTGGTCGGCAAGTTCTTCGCTCGCTCGGCGGCCCTCGCTCGCGAAGTCTCCCACGCCGCGCTGAGCTTCATCGGCGTCCCCTACGCGTGGGGCGGGACAACCGCCTCGGGCTTTGACTGCTCCGGCTACGTCCAACACGTCTTCGCGATGATTGGCGTCCATCTGCCGCGCACGGCCGACGCACAGTACCTGGTGGGTCAGCACGTCGCCTCCGGCCACCTGCAGGCTGGCGATCTCGTGTTCTTCCAGACCTATGCTCCGGGCGCGTCGCACGTCGGCATCTACCTAGGCGACGGGCGCTTCGCGCACAGCTCCAGCCACGGCGTGATGGTCTCCAGCCTCTCCGAATCCTACTGGGCCAATCGCTACCTTGGCGCCAAGCGCGTCGCGGCCTCGCACAGCTTCCACTCGTAGCAGCCTCCAGCCGGGTACGGGCAACGGCGCAAACGCCGTCGAAGACCGGCACATGGAGTACGTCGAGCCCACGCCCGA
>SCQY01000280.1 GCA_004298665.1 bacterium
TCCGGCGTCCGAGAAGTCGAACATCATCGTCGTCATCACGGCGGTGTGCGGCGTGAAGAGGAAGACCGCGCAGCTCAGCTCGCGGATCGCTGGGATGAAGACCAAGAGCCAGCCGGAGAGAAGGCCCCGGCGCAGAAGCGGAGCCGTTATAGAGAAAAGTGTACGCAGCCGCCCAGCCCCCAGGGTGCGAGCGGCGTTCTCGAGCTCCGGGTTGATGCCGCGCAGGACTGACGTGCTGTTCGAATAGGCAATCGGCAAGAAGCGCGTTGCAAAAGCCACGATGAGCATCCCGGCGGTACCGTACAGGAGTACCGGCGGGTGCGCGTAGGCCGAGAAGAATCCGATCGCCAGCACGATGCCCGGTACGACGAACGGCGCCATGCAAAGAAAGCCGAGGACTTGTGCCCCGGCCACCAGCTTCCGCAACACCGCATAGGCGATCAGAACCGCGATAACCACCGAGATCGTCGCCGCCGCCGCGCCGTAGGTTAGGCTGTGCGTGATGGCGGTCTTCGATTCGAGATTATCGATCAGCGCCCAGCGGTACCAATGCAGCGTCAAGTTGCCCGGAACGGGGCCTTTGCCCCATGCGCGTGAGATCGAAACGGCGAAGAGCGCCGCATACGGAAGAGCAATAGCCAGAAGGGACGGAATGAGCGCAAGGCCCAGCACCGGCCAGCGCCCGCCTCCGAGTTTGTAAAGGCGGCGCTGCCCGCCCTTGCCGGTGACGGTCGTGAACTGGCGGCGCCCCAACATTCGCCGCTGTATGTACAGCAGGAAAATCGTTACCACCAAGAGCGGCATGGCGTAGGCCGCCGCCCATTGCACGTGTACGGGGAATTGGAAGAACTCATACAGTTGCGTGGTCATGACTTGCTGACGTGCCGGGATCAGGAGGAACGCCGGCACGCCGAAGAGCGCAAGCCCCTCGAGGAACGACATGATGAACCCGGAGACGATCGCCGGCGAGACCAGCGGCAGCGTGATCTGGAAGGTCGTTCGCCAGGGGCTGGAGCCGAGAATCGCCGCGGCATCCTCCATCTCCGACGACATCATCTCCAGAGACCCGGAGACGAACGTGAACGTGTACGGGATGCTGTAGAGACCCATCACGAAGATGGCGCCGGCTAGGGAGTAGATGTTGAAGGGCCCGGACTGCGTATGGAACAGCGTCTCCCAGAGGCGGTTGAGCCAGCCGCTGCGATCGGCTGCGAGGAAGATCCAGGCTTGTGCACCGAGGAACGGCGGCGTCGCGAACGCTGCGAAGACGAGCGCCCGTACCAGACCGCGCGCCGGCATGTTGCTGCGCGTTACCAGCCAGGCTAACGGTGTCCCCACCGCGACCGCGATGAGCGCGACGCAGGTCGCCAGGATCATCGAGTTACGGATCGGCTCCAGATAGTAGCTCTGCGTGAAGACGGTGAAATAGTTGTGGAGCGTGAGGGCGCCGCTGTTCTCCTGCTGTATGCTGGTATACGCCAGCCACAGCAGCGGGACGACCACCATGAACACCAAGACGGCGGCGGCGCCGATCCAGAGCAGCAGGCTCGGATCGAAGCCGCCGATCCGGGGGCGGGCCGCTGCCCGAGGCGCGGAGTGAACCGCTTGCGCCATCGCCTTAGACGCCGAACGTCTGCCGCCACTGTGCGATCATTTGCGGCACGCCGGTAGCGAGCCGGCCCACCTTGTTGCGATAGTACTTGATCTTGTCCAGATGCATTCCATTGAACGCCGGAACGTCAGTACGCAGCGGGAAGTTGAAAACCTTCACCATGGTCTGGGAGTACTCTTTACTGTAGAAGAAGTTCTCGAAGAGCCGCGCGGCGTTGGGATGAGGAGCATCCTTCATGATTCCAACCGGGCTCACGATGATGATGGCGTCGTCTTCCGGGAACTGGACGTCGATGGCGTTGCCTTGCGCCTTCTTGTCGTAGGAGTAGTTGTCTGGTCCCGCGCCGACGTTACGCTCGCCGGCAACGATATCGGTGACGGTGTCGTTGACCGAGCGGCCGATCTTCGGATTGTTGGCGGCGAGCTTGGTGAAGAAGTCCCACCCGTACTTGTCGTTCATCGCCAATACCCAGTTGCCGACGTAGCCGCTGAAGCCGGGATGTCCGAGCGTAATCTCGTTCTTCCAGCGGGGGTCGAGCAGATCGGTCCACTTCTTCGGTGGATTCTTCACCTTGTTCGTATTGTAGTTGATGACGACGAAGCCGATAGCGCCCAACTGATAATCGTTGTCCGGGTCGGTCGTCTGAAAGGCTTTGGGCAGCGCGCCGATGTCCGGCGGGCGGTAGCTCGCCAGCGCACCTTGGCCTTTGAGTACGGTGTAGTGCGCTTCGTCGGTTGAGGCGAAGACGTCCAGCTCCTTGACTCCCGCCTTGAGGTCTTGCAGCGTGCGCTGGAAGACGACTTGGGCCGTCTGCCGGATGAAGCTGACTTGGATTCCCGGATACTTCTTCACGAAAGCGTCGCGCACGGCTTCC
>SCQY01000281.1 GCA_004298665.1 bacterium
TCATCGGCGCCACGCTGAATGAGATCTGTCAACCGTTGATTGATTTGACGCTTGCGCGCGCGAATACGACGAAGACTCGAAGCCGCAAGCGCCGCTTCCTCGACGAGGATGAAGCAACGTACGTAGTCGTCGATTACGGCCGCAATGTACTTTTGAAGAAAGGCCGTGACCGACTCGAGACCTGACGCTTCGCTGCGCAACGCGTCGTCGAGCCAGCCGATCACTCTGTTTGCAGCTATTTCCAGACATTGGAATAGGATATCGTCTTTGTCCTTGAGGTAGTAGTAGAGCGTCGGCTTCGTCACACCCAGGCTCTCTGCGAGCCTGGTGAGCGAGGTGTTGTGAAAACCTTCCGTGACGAAAAGCCGTGCGGCAGTCCGGAGGAGCGCATCACGCTTCTCATCGTAGTTTCCGCGGCGAGTCTTGCGGACCGGCGTAAACGGAGAAAGTGGCTTCCGCTTAACGCTCGATGATCGTGGCATTGGCCATGCCCCCGCCCTCGCACATCGTCTGCAATCCAAATCGCCCGTTACGCCGTTCGAGCTCATGAAGCAGCGTTGTCATCATCCGCGCTCCCGAGGCCCCGACCGGATGGCCGAGCGAGATGCCGCCGCCGTTGACATTGACACGCTCTCCCGAGATGCCAAACGTTTTTTGCCACGCGAGGACCGGGCTGGCGAAGGCCTCGCTCACCTCGAACAGATCGACGCTTCCGATATCCAAACCCGCCCGCCCAAGTGCCTGCTTCGTCGCCGGGATCGTCGCCATGAGCATGAGGAGCGGGTCGTCGGCAACGACCGACATGGCGCGGATGCGCGCCCGCGCCGGCAACATCAGTTTCTCGGCTACGCCTTCCTCCGCTAGCAGCACGGCCGCCGCACCGTCGCTGATCTGGGACGCATTTCCGGCGGTAATCGAACCGCCCTCGCGAAAAGCCGGCTTGAGCTTGGCAAGCTTCTCCATGCTGGTGTCGTGACGGACTCCGTCGTCGAGGCCAATTGGAACACCGTTGCTGCCGGGCACCTCCACGAGCTCTGAGGCGAAGCGGCCCTCAACTTGGGCGCGTGCCGCCCTCTGGTGGCTGGCAAGGCTGTATGAGTCCAGGTCAACCCGGGTGAGTCCGAAGCGCTCGACAACCATTTCGGCGCTGTTACCTTGGTGGACTAAACTACCGCCATATCGCTCGAGAAGTCTAGAGCCATACGGTTTACCGGGGCCTTCGGCAGCGGCGAAGAGCGGAACGCGCGACATCGACTCTACGCCGCAGGCCAAGACGATGTCGTAGCAACCGCTCATAATGCCCTGAGCAGCGAAATGAATGGCCTGTTGGCTGGATCCGCATTGGCGGTCGACCGTGGTACCAGGGACCGACTCGGGAAAGCCTGCGGCAAGCGCCGCATTGCGCGCTACATTCACGCTCTGCTCCCCAACCTGAGTAACACACCCGGCGATGACGTCGTCGATGCGGGCCGGATCCAGGTTGACTCGATCGACGAGGGCGCGCAGCGTCAGCGCGAGGAGATCCACCGGATGGACGTGAGAGAGCACCCCACCCCGCCGGCCGATAGGCGTGCGAACGGCACCGACGATAACGGCTTGACGCATGGTGTTCTTAGCCCTCCCAAGATTCGGTTTCGCTATTTTACTTACCGGACGGTAAGATGTCAAGGTGAGACAAGCCTCACGGTTAGCGTGCTGGGGGCCTTTAGCATGAAGCGGGTGCTCGCCAGCGTGCAATGCCGTTCGTTTGCGGCGGCGCTTCCGCGGGTAGAGAGACCTGACCGCCATCAGTGATATGTGGCGACGCGTTATTCGTTGAGTGGAGGGCTGACATGGCCACGAAAAAAGTCAGCGCGCCGAAGGAAAGCACGCGAAAGACGAGCAGCCGGAAGGCGAACGCCTACGGACCAGAGGCCGAGCAATCGGTGGAGCGCGCGATGCATGAGATGGAACAAGGCGATCTCACATCGGGGCGTTCGGGCAAGAAAGTCACGAGTCGAAAGCAAGCCGTCGCGATCGGTCTGAGCCAAGCTCGGAAGGCCGGCGCAAAGGTACCTCGCAAAGCGCCTCGCAAGGCATCTCGCAAGAAGTAGATTCAGGCATGCAGCGGCGCCGCGGGTGTGCGCCGCCAAAGGGGGGTTCGATCGAATGCGTTTTATCGAAGACGTGGATAAGGTGCGCACGAGTGCGCGGCAGCGGGTGAGCGAGGGCGCCGTTACGCCGGCGCTCCAGGTGGATAGCGATCGCACCTGCGCGATTCTCAACGAGGCACTCGCGACGGAGCTCATCTGCATTCTGCGCTATCAGTTCCACTACCACATGGCGGCCGGCATCCATAGCGCGGCCGTGAAGGACGAGTTCAAAGAGCACTGGGCCGCCGAGCAGCACCACGCCGACATGATCGCCGAGCGCGTTCGTCAGCTCGGCGGAAAACCGGATTTCGCCCCCGAGGCGCTGCGCAAGAGCCATACGGAATACAACGAAGGGCACAGCCTAGAAGAGATGATCACGGAGGACCTGATCGCCGAGCGCATCGTGATCATTACGTACGCCGAAATGATACGCTATTTCGGCCAGAAGGACCCCACCACGCGCAGAATGCTCGAAGAGATACTCGCCGACGAGGAGGAGCATGCCGACGACCTGGCCGATCTCCTCTACAGCATCAGCCCGTCCACGGGGAAACCTACCGAGCGTCTAACGGCGACGGAGGCCGTTAAGCCGATCCGGCGTAACGGCGCGCGCACACGGAAGGCCACGCGCCGGAAATAACCATGTGGTTCGATCGTTTCGCTCGTACCGTCAACGGATTCTCCGCGAGTCCTCTCGCTACCGCGCTCGTTGCCGCCCTGATCGTCGTATGGGGGGTTTCGGGTCCACACTTTCGTTTTTCTGACACGTGGCAGCTCGCGATGAACACGCTGAGCTCGATCATCACGTTCCTCATGGTGTTCATCATCACGAATGCTCAGAAACGAGACACCGACGCGCTGAACTTGAAGCTCGACCTCCTGATCGCTGCAAACCCCGCGACGAGCAACAAGGCCGTCGGGATCGAAACCGCTTCAAACAATGATATCGCGGAAGTACGTGACGAGATCGCATCCAACGTTCGTCAAGATTCGGAGTAGCCTTCGTCGCGGGCTTGTTCTTGGAGATCTGCGGCGTTGTCGACGACGACCCAGTGGTTCGCGACGTCGCGCCGCTCCGGCGTGACGTGCTCGGTGAAGTAGCGCGCGATGCCGTCGTCGTCCGCGCCCGCTTCGACGAGTTCCGTGAACGTCTCCGGCGTGACGCCGCAACGCTCCAGAAAGCCCAGCGACATTTCGCAGAAGGCGGTATAGTCGCCAAGCGTGCCGGCTTGCTCCGCGCGCACCTTATCGGCTAGACGCGCAAGCCAGACGAACTGGCCCAACCGTTGGCGGCCGCTTCGCGGAAACTGGGTTCGCAGGTCCGGCGCAATGATCTTGTTCATAACGCGAAGTTCTTTGGAAGGCGCGCTTGGCGATCCTTCGGCTCAGCTCTCGGCACTCGCAGGCGGCGGCACGGTACGCTTACCGGCAATCACGAGGGCACCGGTCACAGCCATGAGCAGGATGCACCACTTCGCACGGGACGTCTGCAGCGCTGGGATGGCAGCGGCGGCGTCGATGGAGATTCCGCCGGGCCCGCTGAAGGCGAGCGCAGCGGCCCCCGCGATGTTCATGAGCGGCAGCTCCGTGCCGTTCTTCGACGAGAAGTAGCCGTTCTTCCAGTGGACGGTGGCGATGGCGGTGGTCATGGTGCCGATGATGAGGGCCGGGCCGAGAGGGTTGAGGAAGCCCACCGCCGTGAGGAGGCCGCCGCCGAACTCGCCAAAGCCGGCCAGGCGCGCGTGCTGCTCGCCGGGCTTCATGCCAAGGCTCTCCATGAACGCGCCCGTCCCCTGCAGGCCTCCGCCGTCGAACCAGCCGAAGAGCTTCTGGGCACCGTGCGAGGCCACGCCCAGCCCGAGTATGAGACGGGGTATCAGCAAACCAAGTCCTGATGACATCTTCTGCAACCTCCGTGATGTGCTTATTACCAAGGTTGCGGGCCGGTCAAGCGCAGGACGCGGGCAAAGGGCAGCGGGCATCTAGGGTGAGGCCGGACGGACGAGCAATCTGAACCGACGATGGGCCCGTACCATGCATGGAGGGGAGATATCATGCCACAGCAGTTCGATTATGTCATCGTGGGCGGCGGTGCCGCGGCCGCGACCGCCGTTGAGGGCATCCGCCAGCATGACGAGCGTGGATCGATCGCGGTTTTCACGCGCGAATGGGCGCCCCCGTATCAGCGGCCGCCGCTCTCCAAGGAGTTCCTGCAGGCACGGGCAGGGATCGAGAGCGTGCTGATGCAGCCCGCGACGTGGTACAGCGAGCGCAATGCCGCCGTTCACGTCGGCACCGACATCGCAAGCATCCAGCCGGCGGAGCACGCCGTAACGGCAGGCGACGGGCGCATCGGCTATCGCAAGCTGCTGCTGGCAACGGGGGCGGTGCCGCGCCGCCTGACGGTAGCGGGAGCCGACCTCGAGGGCGTCTTCACGCTGCGCAGCTATCTGGACGGCGAGCGCCTGCGAGCGGTGCGCGCGACCGCCGAGCGCATCGTCGTCGTCGGCAGCGGCTTCATCGGCATGGAAGTGGCCGCCTCGCTGCGTTCGGGCGGTGCGGAGGTCACGGTGGTGACCGTCGACGAGCAGCTGTACCGTCAGTTCGGTGCAGCCGTCTCGACGTTCGCCAAGGGACTCTTCGACCGGCACGGCGTGCAGACGCACTTCAAGACGACGCTGCGCTCGATCGACGGGGAGGGGCGCGTGGGCGGCGTGACACTGGACGACGGCACGCAGCTGGAGGCGGACGCGGTGGTCATCGGCATCGGCGTAACGCCCGAGACCAGCCTTGCCGACGCGGCAGGCTTGCACGTCGAGAACGGCATCGTGGTTGACGACCGGCTGCGCAGCTCGGCGCCGGACGTCTACGCCGCGGGCGACGTGGCGCGCTTTCCTTCGTATCGCGGCGCGCTCACCCGCGTGGAACACTTCGACCATGCCTACGCTTCCGGCAGCGCCGCCGGCGCGAACATGGCCGGCGCCGATCAACCGTATCGCTACGTCCCCTTCTTCTGGAGCGACGTCTTCGAGCTGGGCTTCGAGTTCGTCGGCGACGCCGCGGCAGATGCGCGCGTGAGCGCAGGCTCCGTCGAGAGCGGTTCGTTTGTCGTGGAGTATTACGACCGCGCGCGGCTTGCCGGCGCCTTGCTGGCGATGCGCTCGGGAGAGGAGCGCGATGCCTATCGCGAGCGGATCTCTTCCAGCTCCGCGGGGTAGGGGAGTGCGGGCGCCCCGCTGAGGAGATCGCCGCTTGTTCTGCGGATCGCGAGATGCTCTTGCACGAATATCTCTTGCACGGGCAGCTCGGGATCTTCGATGCGCTCCATCAACCGGCGCACGGCATGTTTGCCCATCTCGGCGTGCGGCGAATGGACCGTCGTCAGCTGAATGAGGCGCGACGAAGCCAACGCCATGTCGTCATAGCCCACGACCGCGATCTCTTCAGGAATGCGCAGCCCCGCGTCGACGATCGCATCCATCGCGCCAAGGGCCATGACGTCGTTGCCGCAGATCATGGCCGTGGGCAGCGGCGCGCGCGTCAGCATCTGGGCCGCCAACGCATAGCCTGCACGCACGGTCAGATCCCCCTCGAGTGACCAACGTTCCGGTATCTCCACCCCGGCGCCGGCGAGTGCTCGCCGTACCCCTTGCGCGCGCAGACGGCTTGCTGAGGACGTTCTGGGGCCGGCCGCCATCGCGATATGCCGATGGCCAAGCTGCAGGAGATGCGTAGCCGCAGCGTGCCCGGCAGCCTCCTCGTCGGTGCCGACGAAATCGGCATGGATCCCGCTGATCCTGCGAATCACTTGAACGATCGGCACGCCCGCAGCGTGGATCTGCTCGAGCAGCGCGCGGTCTTCTTCCACGACCGACGTGAAGATGAGGCCCGCGCAACGCTGATCCAACAGCGTCTCGACCTGCCGGTGCGTGAGCTCGCCATGCACGCCCGCGTGGCTGAGGAAGACCTGGTAGCCCGCCGCAGCAGCCTCGTCCACGACGGCAGCGGCGATCTCCATGTACGTCGGATTCGCGATATCAGCGATCAGCAGACCCAGCACATGCGCGCGCCCTAAGCGCAGCCCACGCGCCAACCGGTTGGGGCGAAAACCCATCGCCTTCGCCAGGTCCAGAACACGGCGCCGCGTCTCCTCACCCACGCCCGGACGCCCGTTCAGGGCATACGAAACTGTGGCGATGGAGACGCCGGCAGACTTCGCTACGTCGAACAACGTTGGCCGCGCTCGTTGTTGACCGTCACGCTGTACCACAGTCCAAGCCGCCTCGAAGCTGAAACGTTTAAAATCACCCGTTACAACGATTCTAGTGACTTTGCTTCGATTCCGCAAGCGGCGCCCTGGAAGTTTTCGCACGTCGCCCGAGCACAGGCGCGTCTGGTGAGTGCATCACTTAAATCAACTTAATATCGCGCACACACTCGCGTCCGCGGCAAAACGCACGGCGATTGCTTGACAGTCGCATCGACACGGGGGCACAATGGCGAACAGATTCCGCCACGTCTCGATCACCCCAGCCTTCTCGGTTACTTGGAGGTTGATGTCGTGTCCGTTCCGACCAAGCCGCAGTTCCCATCATCGGCTCAAGGGATCACGCCGCTTCAGCTTTTGCGGCCGGACGGAACGTTAGTCAACGGACCCTCTCCTCACCACTCGCCAGACGCCGCAACTCGTTCTTCGCGGCGTTGAAAGGGGTATATCTCGTTGCGTAATTCCGGTATATCTCGCGAATCATTCGTCAAAGGCGCGGGCGTCGCGGCGGCGGCGCTGGGCGCCGGCTTCCCGGCCTTCATCCCGCGGCTCGGCGAAGCCGCCGAAACGATCAAGATCGGTCAAATCGACTCTCTGAGCGGCCCCTACGGCGGTGCCGGCCTCAATCAAGTACGCGGCGCGGACATGGCCGTCGAAGCGTGGAACAAGCGCGGCGGCGTGATGGGGCGCAAGATCGCGAAGCTGGTCGAAGACGATCAGACCAATCCTGGGATCGGCGTCCAGAAGGCGCGCAAGCTCGCCAACGAAGAACACGTAGCCGCGTTCATCGGCACCGTGAGCAGTGCGGTCACGCTTTCCGTCAGCGGAACGGCCGCAGCGATGAACATACCGTTCGTCGACGCGGGCGGGCACACGGACGACGCCGTCGGCAAGGATTGCCGCTGGTGCACGTTCATGACGTGCCATACCACCTGGATGATGACGCACGCCACGGGCTTCTCGATCGCCAAGCTCTTCGGCAAGCGCTGGTATGAAGTCACGCCCGACTATGCCTTCGGACACTCCATCGCGGCCGGCTATGCCGACGTCGTGCAGAAAGTTGGCGGTACGATCGTTGCCAACGACCTGGCACCGCTGGGCACGACCGACTTCAGCCCCTATCTCACCAAGATCGAGGCGGCTAAACCCGACGTCATCATCGTCACCGTCTCGAGCCAAGACTACGTCAACTTCATGAAGCAGGCCGGCTCGTTCGGGCTGCTCAAGAAGTTCCCCGTCGCGGGCTGGGCAGCGGAGCTCGAGTCCGTCTGGGCGCTGCCGCCCGAGTACCGCGTGGGCTACTACGGCAGCGAGTGGTACTACAACAGCGATCTGGTCTACTCGAAGAAGAATACCCAGGCGGTCGAGTTCGCGCGCGAGTGGCGCAAGCGCTACGGCTTTCCCGCCACGGAGCGCAGCTGCTTCGGCTACGTGGCGGCAGATCGCCTGCTCTGGGCGATGAACGAGACCAAGAGCACCGACGCCGTCAAAGTTGCGCGCGCCCTCGAAGGCTCGACCTTCCAATCGCTCTGGGACGGAACACCGTCCTACCGGAAGATCGACCATTCGCTGATCTGGCCGGTCTGGTTCGGTAAGCTGCGCCCCAACGGCACGCCGCAGGACAAGTTCGACGTCATGGAGATCGTCGATATGCAGGAAGGCGAGAAGGTCGCACTCTCCGCGACCGACGCGGGACACGTCTGCCGCCTCAACTACCCGTCCTGAGAGAGAGAGACATGGGATATTCAATCAACGAGTACGAGAGGCCGGACGCTGCGCTGGTGCAGCGATTCATCGACGTGGCGCGCTGTCTCAGCGCCTCCTGCGTCTTCGCGGACGTTCAACGGCGGACGAACGTCATGCACAGCGGCATCAAGCCGATCTTCGCGACCAAACTCGTGGGACCGGCCCTCACGGTCAAACTCTCGCCGGGCGATCTCGTCGACCCCCTCAAGGCACTGGAGATGGGACGGAGCGGTGACGTGATCGTCGTAGATGCCGGCGGCGAAACCGAGACGTCCGTGTGCGGCGGGCTGATGGGCGGCTTGGCGAAGAATCGCGGCATCGCCGGCATGGTCATCGACGGCGCCGCCCGCGATACCGACGAGCTGCGCGCCATCGAGTTCCCCGTGTTCTCGCGTGCCATTACGGCACGCGGGACGCATACGATGTTCTCCGGGCGTAAGGACGAGCTGTCGATCAACGTTCCGATCACCTGCGGCGGCGTCCTCGTGAATCCCGGAGATATCATCGTCGCCGACGAGATCGGCGTGACGGTCGTTCCGCTTGCCGATGCAGCAGAGGTCATCGATCTTGCCCGCGAGCAGGCGGAGCGGGAGAGCGTGACGCGAGCTTGGGTGGCACAGGGCAAGACCGTGGAGGATCTGCTGGCGAAGTTCGGGCGGATCTAATTGATCGCCATCGACTGGGGCACGAGCAACTTCCGCGCTTATCGCTTGTCGAGCGATGGTCGCATCCTGGAAGCGCGCTCGGCCCCCGTCGGAATCTCGAAGGTGGAACCCGGGCAGTTCCCGGCGGTGCTCGGCGAGCGGATTTCAGACTGGCTCGCGGCGGGCTCCGGCCCCGTCGTCATGAGCGGCATGGTCGGCAGCCGTCACGGCTGGGTTGAGGTGCCGTATGCAGCATGCCCCGCAGGCCGCGCGGAGATCGCTGCCGGCGCTCATCGGCTGACGTCGTACGAGCCGAGCCCTATCATCATCTGTCCCGGCCTCACGTATCGCGACGCGGCCGGCGTCCCGGACGTGATGCGCGGCGAGGAGATGCAGATCCTGGGCGCCGTCGACGCATGCGGTGAGGGAACGTACTGCCTGCCCGGGACGCACACGAAGTTCGCGGATGTCCAGGGCGGGCGCATCGTCTCGTTCAGAACGTTCATGACCGGCGAACTCTTCGGCTTATTGCGCCAGCACAGCATCCTTACCCGACTCATGGAGGCCCCCGACGGCACGGATGAAGCCTCATTCGACGAGGGCGTCCAGCGCGCGCAGGCAGGCGGTTCGCTTCTTCACGATCTCTTCGGCGTGCGGACTCGCGCATTGTTCGGGGAGCTGCCGGCAGCCTTCGCCGCCTCGTACCTCTCGGGGGTGCTCATCGGCCACGAGATTCGCGATGCCTCGCCGCGCGGACGCATCACGCTGATCGCGTCTGCCAGCTTGTCACGCCTCTATGCTCGAGCATTCGGTACGTTTGGTATCGAATGCGTCATCCCTGACCCAGAGGCCGCCGTCACGCGAGGGCTGGCATCGATCCTTGCGCTCCTGGCTGAGGAGAACGTATGACCCTGCGCGACTGGCTAACCGCGTCGCCGCTGATTGCGATCTTACGAGGCATCACGCCGCGCGAAGTAGTGACACTCGCCGACGCCATCGTCGGCGCGGGGATTCGAATCATCGAGATCCCGCTGAACTCACCCAGCCCGCTCGAGAGCATCGAGCTGCTCGCCAAGCGATACGGTGAGGACGTGCTCGTCGGCGCCGGAACGGTGCTGGAACCGGGTGATACGGCTCGTGTGGCAGATGCCGGCGGCCGCTTGATCGTCATGCCGCATGCCGACGAATCGGTGGTAGCTGCGGCCAAGAGCCGGGGACTATTTGTCATTCCGGGCTTTGCAACGCCGAGCGAAGCGTTTCGCTTGCTTGCCGCCGGCGCGGACGCGCTGAAGCTCTTTCCCGCCGAAGCATTTTCGCCCGCGGTGCTGCGCGCGATGCTCGCCGTGCTGCCC
>SCQY01000282.1 GCA_004298665.1 bacterium
TGAGAGGGAGGCGCGTGCACCGGCGAGAAGCACGCCGCCCCTTCAAGGAGATGCCCTGCACGTGAAGCTACCCGGCCGCGCCCTCGCGGCGCTGCTCGTCGTCCTCGTCGCCTCGCTCTCCGGCGCCTACGTGCTCGGTCGTGAGCGGGGTGCTCGCGAAGCGGCTGCGAGCGTGACCAGCGGCAGCCAGAACGGCGTCGCATCGCTCGACCTCCCCGAGATCTTCAGCCATGGACCCGGGCTCGATCAGCGGTTGCTCAACGCATCGTTCGAAAAAGTGGAGAGCGTCTACTACAAGTCCGTCGACGATGGCGTGCTGCTTTCCGGAGAGCGTGCTGGGCTGACGGAGTGGCTGCGTGCCCACGGCGTCGCCGATGCCGCGCTTCCAACGATCGGCGCGACCGGCGATCCGCAGAGCGATCAGCGCGCGCTCGATACCGTGCTGCGCGATGCCATCAGCCGCTATGGCAACCGCTTCGGCGATACGGTGCTGATGCAGCAGGCGATCAAGGGCATGCTGGCGGGGCTGAAAGATCCCTATACGACCTATCTCACGCCCGACGAGATCCGCCAGCTCGAAGAGTCGCTCAATGGCGGCGACTTCGGCGGAATCGGCGTCTACATCGTGCAGGATCAGCATACCGGATCGATCCTTGTGCAGCCGATCGAAGGCACGCCGGCCGCGCGCGCCGGCATCAAGACCGGAGATGCGATCATCGCCGTCGACGGAAAGGCCACCAAGGGGCAGACGCTCGATGCCGTGGAGCGCCAGATCCGTGGGCGCACCGGCACCGCCGTGAACTTGCTCGTCCGCTCGCAGAACGAGCAATCGACGCACGTCATTGCCGTCGTGCGCGAGCAGATTCACGTGCCCTCGGTGCATGCGAAAGTCGAGGGGCATATCGGCTACATCCGCCTTGCCGACTTCGGCTCGACTTCGTACGACGAGGTGCGCAGCGCCGTCGATGCCACGCGGCGCCAAGGGGCCAAGGCCTTCGTGCTCGACTTGCGCAATAACGGCGGCGGCCTGCTCGACGCGGCCGTCGACATCTCGAGCTTATGGATCAAGCAGGGCACGATCGTCTCGACGGTCGACCGCCCCGGCAATCGGGAAGTCCACCAGGCCACTGGGCGCTACGATCCCGCAGAGCCGCTGGTGGTCTTGGTCAACAAATACACGGCCAGCGCCTCAGAGATCACGGCCGGGGCCATCCAGGACGACCGCGTTGGAACCGTTATGGGGACTCGCACGTTTGGGAAGGGTGTGGTGCAGAGCATCTATCGCTTGCCGGACCTCTCGGCGCTGAAGATCACCACGGCGCGCTACCTCACCCCAGGCGGGCGGGATATCGATCATCGCGGCATCCTTCCGGATGTCGTCGTAGACCAGAGCGTGGATCCGGTGATCGCCGACACGTCGAACGACCGCCAACTCGCGGCCGCCAAGGCGCTCCTCGAGCGCGAGCTCGCCAACCGGTGAGTCGGCGCTGACCCCTAGGCAAGCAATCGGCTGTACCCGAAAGCGGGTAAGAAACGTAAGGTGAACACGATGCTATCCTCTCGGCTGCTCCCTGCTCTCGTGGCTGCTGCGGTACTCGTAACGGCGCCGCTTGCGCCGGCGCTGGCAACGTCCGCTACTGCCCCCGTGCTCTCCAGTGGGGATCAGCAGCAGTTGGCGACGGCTTACGCGCGGGCGACGAACGAGTTCTACAAGAAAGTCGATCCGCAGGCGCTGCTCGACGGCGCGCGCAGCGCGATGGCATCGTATCTAGCGAAGTCGGGCGTGAAGAAGGCCGAGCTTCCGCCGATCCGCGCAGCGGCAACCGCCGGTCAAAACGTGCGCACGCTCGATGCCGAAGTCGAAGCGGCGCTGCGCGCCTCCGGCGGCAAGGTGGCACCCAAGAACATCACCTACAGCGCCATCGGCGGAATGCTGAGTTCGCTGCACGACCGCTGGACGGTCTTTCTGGATCCCAAGCAATACGCCGAGCTCAACGAAGGTTTGGACGGCGCCAAGTTCTCCGGGATCGGCGTCGTGATCGATGTCGACGACCAAACGAAATACCTCCTCGTGCGTCAGGTGATCGAGGGCGGGCCGGCCAGCAAGGCGGGCATCGAGCCAGGGGATCTCATTCTCTCCGTCAATGGCAAGAGCACCAAGGGTCTAGCGGTCGAAGCCGACTCGAAGATGATCCGCGGCAAGACGGGTACGGGGCTCCAGCTCGTGACGCAGCGTGAGGGCAAGGCCTTGGGTACGCTGGCTCTCACGCGCGAGGAGATTCATGCGCCCAGCGTCTACGATCGGATGCTGCCGGGCAGGATCGGCTACCTGGCGCTGACCGTCTTCGGACAGGATACCTCGAGTGAGCTGAGCCAGGCGCTGGATGCGCTCGGGAAGCAGGGCGCCCGTGCCTTCGTGCTCGATCTGCGCAACAACGGCGGCGGCTATCTGAACGCGGCGATCGACGTCGCCTCGAAGTTCATCCCCGATGGACCGATCGTCAGCGTGGAGAGTCGTGCCTCCAACGTGATGACCTACGATGCGGAGAGCACGGCAATAGCGCCCAAGCCGCTGGTGGTGCTGGTCAACGGCTACACCGCGTCGGCTTCGGAGATCACCTCGGGGGCGATCCAGGATGCCGGCGTCGGCGTGTTGATCGGGACGCGTACCTTTGGAAAAGGGGTCGTGCAGACAATCTATCCGCTGGGCGACGGTTCGGCGATCAAGATCACGACGGCGCGCTACTTCACGCCGCGCGGGCGCGACATCAACCACCAGGGTATCGAGCCGGACATCGTCTCCAAGGACGTGCGCGATGCACGCTTCGGTGAGCCGGCGCACGACCCGCAACTCGATCGCGCGCTGAGCTACCTCAATCAGCGTTTGGCACAGGGCGGGCAGGAGACCTCGGCTCGCTAGGTCGCGATAGCCTCGGTACGCAAGAGGGCGGTCCGCTTCAGCGGGCCGCCCTCTGCGTTCGTCTCGGCCAAGACCTCTAGGTCTTGGTCGTGCGCCGCGTGGTGGTCGTCCGCTTCTTGGCGGGTGCGGCTGCTTTGGCGGGCGCGGCTGCTTTGGCGGGCGCGGCTGCTTTGGCGGGTGCGGCTGCTTTGGCGGGCGCGGCTGTTTTGGCGGCGCGTGTCTTGGCCTTGACCGCCGGCTTCGCCGCGGGGGCTGTCTTGATCGCCTCCGCTGTTTCGCTGGCGGCAGCCTTCGCGCGCGTGGTGCGGCGCTTGGGCTTGGCCCCCTCGATGGGCGCAGCGACGGGCTCCGCGGCTGCCTTGGCGCGGGTCGTTCTTGGTTTGGCCTTCGTGGGCTGACCGAACGAGTCGAGCTGCGTCGCGGCGCCCCGCCCTGCCGCGGCAGGAGCGGCGGCCTTTGCGCGCGCGGCGCCGCGCTTGGGCTTGACTTGCTCGGCGGGCGTGGCCTCGGGAGAGGGAAGCGCCGGGACGGCGATCGCCTCGATGGCGCCGCCGGCCTTGGCCCGCGTGGTGCGCCGGCGTGCCGGTTTGGCGACCTTCGTCTCCTCCGGCACGACAACCAGGTGCGGCGGCGGAGGCTCGACGGCCAACTCGTCGTGCTGCGAAACCAGCGCCGTCGACGGAGCGCGGCGTCCGGTGGGTTCCACCGCACCTTGCGGGTGTACTCGGAAGATCTCGCGCTCGCCGGCGATCTGCGCACCGGCTTCGCCGGACCCTCCGCGCCCGCCGCGACGGCGGCGGCGACGGCGGCGGCGACGCTGCCCGTCGGCACCGACGGGCGCCTCATCGCCCTCGGGGAGGGCGCCTGCTGCAGCCTCCTGCTCAGGCTCCTCGACGAGCTGCGCGTCGAGACTAGCGGGGGCGATCCCCACCTCGGCGGCGGCCTCCGTGTCGCGATGGCGGCGGCGGCGACGACGACGGCGGCGGCGGTGTCCCTCGCCTGCCTCGCCGTCTCCGATGACGATCGTGCCGGCATCGGCTTCGGCGGCTGCGTCTTGCTTGGCCTCGACGGCCTCCTCCTCGGCGGCCTCACTGGCCGTCGAGATACCCAACGCCGGGCGGGCGCCGTTGCCTTTTGAGGCTTCCTCGGCCAGTTCGCGCAACTCCTCGGTCTGCTCGGCGACGGTCAGTACGCGCTTGCGTCCGCGCCCACCGCGGCGACG
Source organism: bacterium (assembly GCA_004298665.1). Classification (GTDB taxonomy): domain Bacteria; phylum Vulcanimicrobiota; class Vulcanimicrobiia; order Vulcanimicrobiales; family SCRA01; genus SCRA01. Next base: position 4,143 of record SCQY01000282.1, read on the forward strand.
CTTGCGCTTCCCTTCGCCGGCGGCAGCCGCGACCAGCGGTGCCTCCAGCTCGGCGAACATGGCATCCTCATCGATCTCGAGGATCTTGATTGTCGTGGTTTGGCCGATCCCGGCGGCGGCGTTCTCCACCTCCACCAGGAAACCGTCGACCACGGCCACGGCCGACTGCGCGTTGGGCACCCGGAGGTTGAGCAGCTCGACCTCGACTTCGTTGCCGATCGCCATCTTCGGCGCCGGGAGCGCCGTGATGGCTTCTTTGCGCACCGCGGCGCGCTGCTGACCAACGATGTTGATGCGCAGCTTCTCGGGCGGAATGGTGGCATCGACGCGCACGGCGATCGGCCGTCCCACGTCTTCGCTCAGGCCTTGCTTCTCGTTCTCCATCCAGAAGACGAGCTGCGCCCCGACGCT
>SCQY01000003.1 GCA_004298665.1 bacterium
TCCGGCGTCCGAGAAGTCGAACATCATCGTCGTCATCACGGCGGTGTGCGGCGTGAAGAGGAAGACCGCGCAGCTCAGCTCGCGGATCGCTGGGATGAAGACCAAGAGCCAGCCGGAGAGCAGGCCCCGGCGCAGAAGCGGCGCCGTTATGGAGAACAGCGTACGCAGCCGCCCAGCCCCCAGGGTACGAGCGGCGTTTTCGAGCTCCGGGTTGATGCCGCGCAGGACCGACGTGCTGTTCGAATAGGCAACCGGCAAGAAGCGCGTCGCGAAAGCCACGATGAGCATCCCAGCGGTACCGTACAAGAGTACCGGCGGGTGCGCGTAGGCGGAGAAGAATCCGATCGCCAGCACGATGCCCGGTACGACGAACGGCGCCATGCAGAGAAAGCCGAGGACTTGCGCCCCGGCCACCAGCTTTCGCAACACCGCGTAGGCGATCAAGATCGCGAGAATCACCGAGATCGTCGCCGCCGCCGCGCCGTAGGTCAGGCTGTGCATGATGGCGGTCCTCGACTCGAGATTATCGATCAGCGCCCAGCGGTACCAATGCAGCGTCAGGTTGCCCGGAACGGGGCCTTTGCCCCATGCGCGCGAGATCGAAACGGCGAAGAGCGCCGCATACGGAAGAGCGATCGCCAGAAAGGACGGGATGAGCGCAAGGCCCAGCACCGGCCAGCGCGCGCCTCCGAGTTTGTAGAGGCGGCGCTGTCCGCCCTTGCCGGTGACGGTCGTGAACTGGCGGCGCCCCAACATCCGCCGCTGCATGTACAGTAGGAAGATCGTTACCACCAATAGCGGCATGGCGTAGGCCGCCGCCCATTGCACGTGCACGGGGAATTGGAAGAACTCGTACAGTTGCGTGGTCATGACTTGCTGACGTGCCGGGATCAGGAGGAACGCCGGCACGCCGAAGAGCGCAAGCCCTTCGAGGAACGACATGATGAACCCGGAGACGATCGCCGGCGAGACCAGCGGCAGCGTGATCTGGAAGGTCGTTCGCCAGGGGCTGGAGCCGAGAATCGCCGCGGCATCCTCCATCTCCGAGGACATCATCTCCAGCGAACCGGAGACGAACGTGAACGTGTACGGGATGCTGTAGAGTCCCATCACGAAGATGGCGCCGGCTAGGGAGTAGATGTTGAAGGGGCCTGACTGCGCATGAAACAACGTCTCCCAGAGGCGGTTGAGCCAGCCGCTGCGATCGGCCGCGAGAAAGATCCAGGCCTGTGCGCCCAGGAACGGCGGCGTCGCGAACGCCGCGAAGACCAGCGCCCGTACCAGACCTCGCGCCGGCATGTTGCTGCGCGTCACGAGCCAGGCTAACGGCGTCCCCACCGTGACCGCGATGAGCGCGACGCACGTCGCCAAGATCATCGAGTTACGGATCGGCTCCAGATAGTAACTTTGCGTGAAGACGGTGAAATAGTTGTGGAGCGTAAGGGCGCCGGCGTTTTCCTGCTGTATGCTGGTATACGCCAGCCACAGCAGCGGGACGACCACCATGAACACCAAGACGGCTGCCGCGCCGATCCAGAGCAGGAGGCTCGGATCGAAGCCGCCGATCCGGCGGCGAACCGCTACCCGAGGCATAGGACGAACCGCTTGTGCCACCGCCTCACACGCCGAATGTCTGCCGCCACTGTGCGATCATTTGCGGAACGCCGGCGGCGAGCCGGCCCACCTTGTTGCGATAGTACTTGATCTTGTCCAGATGCATTCCATTGAACGCCGGCACATCGGTGCGCAGCGGGAAGTTGAAAGCCTTCACCATGGTCTGGGAGTACTCTTTACTGTAGAAGAAGTTCTCGAAGAGCCGCGCGGCGTTGGGATGAGGAGCATCCTTCATGATTCCGACCGGGCTCACGATGATGATGGCGTCGTCTTCCGGGAACTGGACGTCGATGGCGTTTCCTTGCGCCTTCTTGTCGTACGAGTAGTTATCGGGTCCCGCGCCGACGTTACGCTCGCCGGCAACGATATCGGTGACGGTGTCGTTGACCGAACGGCCGATCTTCGGGTTGTTGGCGGCAAGCTTGGTGAAGAAGTCCCACCCGTACTTGTCGTTCATCGCCAGTACCCAGTTGCCGACGTAGCCGCTGAAGCCCGGATGTCCGAGCGTAATCTCGTTCTTCCAGCGGGGATCGAGCAGATCGGTCCACTTTTTAGGTGGATTCTTCACCTTGTTCGTATTGTAGTTGATGATGACGAAGCCGATAGCGCCCAACTGGTAATCGTTGTCCGGGTCGGTCGTCTGAAAGGCTTTGGGCAGCGCGCCGATGTCCGGCGGGCGGTAGCTCGCCAACGCGCCTTGGCCTTTGAGTACGGTGTAGTGCGCTTCGTCGGTTGAGGCGAAGACGTCGAGTTCCTTGACTCCCGCCTTGAGGTCTTGCAGCGTGCGCTGGAAGACGACTTGGGCCGTCTGCCGGATGAAGCTGACTTGGATTCCCGGATACTTCTTCACGAAAGCGTCGCGCACGGCTTCC
>SCQY01000283.1 GCA_004298665.1 bacterium
ATTTGAACCTGTGACCTCTGCGTCCCGAACGCAGCGCTCTACCAAGCTGAGCTACGCCCCGACAAAAACTCCCCGGTATTCGCACGGATAGGTGCGTTTCCTTCAGCCGTCGTATCGCTGGCTGCATGGAGTACGTCATCGTTGGCTGCGGGCGCACGGGAGCTGCGCTGGCGCGGTTGCTCCTTGCCGAGGGGGCGAGTCTGACGATGCTCGACCAAAATCCCGCGGCCTTCGCCGCTCTGGGCGACGACTTCGCGGGGCGCCTGGAAGTCGGCACGGGGATCGACGAGGACGTACTGCGCCGCGCCGGTGCGGAGCTCGCCGACGGCTTGGCCGCCGTAACGTCGGACGACAATCGCAATCTGATGTGCGCGCTGATCGCTCGCAGGCGCTTCGGCATCTCGCACGTCGTGGCGCGTATCAACGACCCCGCACGCGGCGAGCTGTACGACGACCTCGACATCCAGACGATCTGCCCCACGCTGACAGCCGCCAAGCAGATCCGCGACGCATTGGGGGTGGACCGTCTCGAGCCGCGCGCCATCCGCGCAGAGATCGGCGCCGGCTTCTCGGGCCGCACCATCGGCGAGCTGGCCGAGCCGGGGCGCGTCGTGATCGGCTCGGTAACGCGGGGCGCGCATGCCTTCATCCCCACGCTCTTCGATCTTCTCGAGGCGGGAGACCGTATCGTAGCCTTTGTAGCACCGGAAGCCGTCGAGTCGTTCGCGCGACGGCTCTCCGGCGCTACGCCGACGGAGTCGAGGCGATGAGGATTCTGATCGTCGGCGGAGGTAAAGTCGGCACCTACTTGGCCAAGGCACTCTTGGAGGAGCGACACGAAGTGTGCGTAGTCGAGAGCGACCCGCGCCGCGTCCACGAGATGGCCAACATCCTCGAACGCGACGTCGCGCTGCTGGGAGACGGCTGCCGCCCCGACGTCCTCGAGCGCGCGGGGATCGATCGCGCCGACGTGCTGGTCGCGGACACGGGCGACGACGAGGACAATCTCGCGGTGGTGCTGATCGCCCGCAAACGTGAACGGCGGCCGCGCATCATCGCACGCGTCAACAATCCAAAGAACGAGGCGATCTTCGAGTCGGTGGGAACGGACACTGTGATTCCCGCCACGGAGATCGTCCTGCGCGCGATCGCGCAGGAGATCGACGTCGAACGCATCGCCCCACTGATCACGTTGCGCAAGGGGAACCTCGCGCTGCTCAAGCTCTCCGTTCCCGAGCGCTCTCCGGCCAGGGGAAGCGCGATCTCGGAGATCGGCCTGCCGCACGACTGCGTGATCGTGGCGCTGGAGCGCGATGGCGAGCTATTGATTCCCTCCGGCGAGACGATCGTGGCGACAGGCGACACGATGGTGATCCTCGCCAAACCCGAGGCACGCGGCCAACTCCGCGACAACCTCATCGGATCACACGGATAACACCACATGAGAAGGAGTACGCCATGATCGCCGCCTCGGAGAACCTCGCCCTCGTCCGCGAGGGCGCTATCCTGGAGATGACCCTCAATCGTCCCGAGAAGCGCAATGCGCTCTCGCGCCAGATGATGCTCGACCTGATCGCGGCGCTGCGTGCAGTCGCCGGTGACCGGGAGATTCGCGCCGTGATCCTGCGAGGCGAAGGCGTAGCGTTCTCTGCCGGCCACGACTTGCGTGAGATGCTGGACCGCGACATCAACGCCTATCGCGAGATCTTCGACATCTGCTCGGAGCTGATGACGACCATTCAGAGCATTCCACAGCCCGTCATCGCCGAGGTTGCCGGCGTCGCCACAGCCGCAGGCTGCCAGCTCGTGGCAACCTGCGACTTGGCGGTAGCCGCCGAGGAGGCGCGCTTTGCGACACCGGGCGTGCGTATCGGCCTCTTCTGCTCCACGCCGATGGTTGCGCTGACGCGGGCCATCGGACGCAAGCGCGCCATGGAGATGCTGCTCACCGGAGACCTCGTGCCCGCCGCAACGGCCGCCGAGTGGGGTTTGGTCAACCGCGTCGTGCCAGCGAGCGAGCTGCGCGCTGCAACGCGCTCGCTGGCAAACAAGATCGCCGAAGCCAGCGGCTTCGTGGTCGCCCTGGGCAAGGCGGCCTTCTACACGCAGATCGATCTCGATCAGCCCAAGGCCTATGCCTATACCAAGGAGATCATGTCGATGAACGCCTTGGCCGCCGACGCTCAGGAAGGCATGGGCGCCTTCGTTGAGAAGCGCAAACCCACGTGGTGCGGCCGCTGAGAAGGGTCAGGAAGGGTAGTTGAGGCGGCAGACGCGCGCGGCGTCGCTCTCCGAGAGCGCTACCCGCTCCCCCTCTTGACGATCCACGATCTCTATGACGTCGTACTTGTCTTGCGGCGTGCCGTTGGGGCGCAGCTTGCCGAACCAGACCGGCCACATCAGCGAGTGGTCGATCTTGCGGTATGACGGAACCCCGTCCCAGAGCGACTGGAAGGTCGAGCCCTCGAGCGCCCGCGCGACCTTCACGGGATCGGTGCTCTTGGTTTCGTTCATCGCCCAGAGCAGGCGATCCGTCGCGATGTAGCCGAAGCAGCTGCGCTCCGTGGCGGGAAAGCCGTAGCGCTTGCGCCACTCGCGCACGAACTCGGCTGCCTGCGTGTTCTTCTTGCTATAGACGAGATCGCTGTTGTAGTACCACTCGCAGCCCCAGTAGCCCACGCGATACTCAGGGGGCAGCGCCCAGATCTGCTCGAGCTCGGCAGCCCATCCGGCGACGGGATATTTCTTGAGTAGACCGAACGAGCCGGCTTGCTTCATGAAGTTCACGTAATCCTGACCGGCGACGGTCACGATAATAACGTCCGGCTTCGCAGCCTCGATCTTCGTGAGATAGGGGCTGAAGTCGGTCGTGCCCAGCGGCGCTAGATCGTTGGCCACGATCGTTCCGCCGACTTTCTGCACCACGTCGGCGTATCCGGCCGCGATGGAGTGCCCGAAGGCGTAGTCGGGCGTGACTTCATACCAGCGCTTGCCGAAGAGCTTGGCGATCGAGAAGCCCGTGGCATGGCTCATCATCCACGTCGTGTGGCACGTCATGAAGGTGCACCAGTGGCAGTCCTTGCCGACGGCATCGTCCGTGTGACCGCCTGCATCGACGAACGGCACACTCATCGACGCCGCCGCACCGCTCACCGAGAGCGTGACGGCGCTGCTCACCGTGCCGACCAGCGCCACGACATGCTCTTCATTGACCAGCTTACGCGCCTTCTGCACAGCGACGCCGGGATTGGTCTGATCGTCCTCGACCAGCTTTTCGACCTTGCGCCCCATGACGCCGCCGCGCTTATTCCAGGCTTCGACTGCCATGTCGGCGCCGCGCACTTGGTTGAGGCCATCGGCTCCGTAAGGACCGCTAAGCGAGTCGACCTGACCGATCTTGATCGTCTCGGCGGCCTCGCCGAGCCGTGGGATGAAGGCAGGGAATCCGGCGCCGAGCGCCGCCGCCGCGACGCCCGCGCCCTTGACGAAGGACTCACGGGATATGCCGGGATCACCCATCGAGATACCCCCTTTCGAGGCCGCTCGAATGCAATGACGGACTCACCCGAGTCGCAAGGAGAACGTAACTGCGGCCTCCGGTATCACTAGATTGCACGAAAAGCCGCCCCGGCGCAAGGGGCCGCGGATGGGCTCAGACGCGTCTGTGACTCCAGTCTAGTGAGCGGCGATCAACCCGACGCCGACGGCGGCACAGGCGATCCCGACCCATTGGATGCGCCCTAAGCGCTCGTGGAGGACGACTCTGGCGAGCAGCACCGTGCTCGCGGGGTAGAGCGACGTGATCACGGCGGCGACCGCCAGCAGCGTCTGGCGCAGTGAGAGCAGGTAGAGGACATTTGCGCTGACGTCGCAGATTCCAGCCAAGGCGATCGTCCCGAGCGAAGTACGCGCGGGCCGCAGGCTCCCGCGTGCTAGCCATGCAGTGAGGGCCAGGAACGGCACGGACGCGCCGCGCGCGGCTACCGTCGGCCAGAGCACCGACGTCGTCCCCAGCGCCGCGAAGAAGACGTAGAGGAGTCCAAACCCTATGCCCGCCCCGATGGCCTGGGAAAGTCCGCTGCGGCCGGCACGAACGCCGCCACCTGGGAGATGCTCGTCGGAGCTGGCGGAGACGAGAGCGACGGCGGCTACGGCCAGCGCGAGGCCAAGCCAAACCTGCCACGGAGCGCGCTCTCCGCGCAGCACGCCCACGAGAACCGGGAGGGCAACGGCCACGATGCCGGTCACCGGGGCCACGATGCTCATCCTCCCGATGGCAAGGCCGCGGTAGAGCAGCGCCACACCGATCCCGCCGGCGACACCGCCGAACGCCGCCATGCCAAATGCATGCGCCGGAGGCAGCACCTCGCGACTCAACAGAGCCGCCGCGAGGATGCCTGCGCCTCCGATGAGCTGAGAGATGACGACCACCGCCCAGACGCTGCTGCGCTTGCTGCTCAGCCCGCCGAAGAAGTCTCCGGTGCCGTAGATCGTCGCAGCGGCCAGCGCCAATGCTACCCCCATGCGCTAGAGATAATCGACTTCGGTCATCATACCGTCCATCATGTGGATATCGTTATGGCAATGGAGGAGCCATCGCCCTGAGGGCGAGTCGGCCGTGAAGCGCCAGGTCATGGTGCCCCCGTTGGGAGCCACGAGCGCCGTATCCTTCGCCAATGGAGAGCGCAGAGCGCGCCCGTCGATCTCCACCACCTCGAAGACGTGGCCGTGCAGATGCATCGGATGGTGCATATCGGTCTTGTTGGTGAAGCGAACCTCGACGCGATCGTGACGATGAACGGCGATCTTCTGCGTCTGCGGCCACACCTCGCCGTTCATCGTCCACCTGTCGGATGCCCATGCTCCACCGCCCAGCACGTAGGCTTGCGAGACATCGATCCGCTCCGCCCGCGGCTTGCTCCCAACGGCTTGTGCTGCGCCGGCGAGCTCGTAGGTGAAGTAGCGCACATCCGACAACACCGACGGCGAGCCCATCGGCGTCGCCCCTTCCATGCCCGGCGTTCGAACGATCACCGCCTGCTCGAAAGCTCTAGGATCGGTGGAGAGTCCCTGCAGCAGCCACGAGCCGGGCTTCGTGACTTCGAACCAGGCGTCGTAACGCTCGGCTACACCCACCCGCAGCACCTCGACGTCCACCGGTTGCGGCAACGGATTGCCGTCACTGTGGGTGACGCGCAGGGTCTGTCCCGCCAAGCGCACGTAGCGGGTCTGCGTCGGGTTGGCGTTGAGGATACGCAGGCGAATCTTTTGTCCAACGCTTACGGTGATCGGCGGCGTCTTCGGATAGCAGGCACCGTTGATGCAGTGCGCGGAGTAGGCGACTTCATCGCCCATCTTGTCGCCGGGAGCCATCGCGGCGAGCTCGGGAGATCCGAAAGGGTCGACCATCGGCGCCGTGCTAACGCCCTTCATCGCAGCCTCGACGGAAGCGGGATTCGCTACATCGTGGAAGACCAGCGCCAGGTCTCGATCGGCGGGCTCATCGTGCGGATCCTCGACGACGATCATGCCGAAAAGCCCTTCCATCATCTGCGGGAAGGCATGACTGTGATACCAGCGCGTCCCAGCCGGCCGCGGGGCGAACTCATAGAGGAACGTCTCGCCATTCGGCACGGGGGTCTGGGTAAGGTTTGGAACGCCATCCATCGCATTGGGCAGAATCATGCCATGCCAGTGGATCGTGCTCTCCGCGCCCGTGCGATTCAGGTAGCGCACGCGAAGACGCTGACCGTGGCGCACGCGCAGCAGCGGTCCGGGGATCGTGCCGTTATATGCCAAACCACGGTATGAGATGCCGGCGAACGGCGCAAAGTGCAGCGGGGCCGCCGTCAGCGTGAGGTCGACCACGTCGACTCCGGCAGCGCGAGCAGAAAGCGGCGAGAGCGCACGCACGCTCATCGCGCCCCCCACCGACGCGATGCCGCCCATGAGAAACGCGCCCCGCCGCATCTTGCCTCCGTCAGCCGTCGACGGTGACGGGAACGTCGATCACCCGGCCGCTGCCGTAGCGCACGTGGATCGTCCACGGCCCTCCCATGGTGAAGTGTACCTTCGCCGAGAGTACGTGGGGATCGTTCGTCTTGACCAGCGGAACCCAACCCGTGCCGTGCGCCGTCGCCCCCATCTGCATCGTCGCTTGCACCTGCACGCCGCTCGGGGGCTCTCCGGAGAACGTCACCAGGACCGTGGCATCGGTGGTCGGCTCCGGGGGCACGATCTTCACGATCGGCTTCCCCGTGCCGCCATCGAGCCCAGAGAGATAGGCGACCAGATCGGCGGTCTGCGCATCGCTGAAGCCGAAGTTCGGCATCGGTGCCTTGGGGTGCTGGATCTTGTCGGCGACCTGAGCGGCGCTCAACCGCTTCTCGATGCCCACGAGCTTCGGACCGATGCCGCCGATAAATCCCGCGCCGTGGCATCCTTCGCAGCCCGAGGCCTGGACGAGCTTTGCGCCCTCCGCAGCGTCACCCCCGGCAAACGACTCACCGGCGGCACGCGCATGGACGACGGAGAGGGTGAAGGCGGCGACGACGGCGAGCAGTCCGGCAAACAGGCGTAGGTGACGCATGACTCAACCTCCTTGGCGTGCGGCGATCGGCGTCACATGGACGCCCTGGGTGGGGTTGAAGGTATAGCGCCGTCCGGGGAGCCACGGCCCTGCCCATCCTAGCCGCACGCCGAAGACGGGAAGCGTCCCGGGGGCCATCGCCATCTCTCCGGTGATCTTGAGATTCGGCGCAACGTGGTGGACGAAATCGAGCGTGATCCGGCGATTGAGCGAGTCGCTCGCCGCCACGTCGTAGCGCGCCACAATATGGTTACGCCACCCGTAGTCGCGTTCGATCTCGAAGAACCAGCCGTTGAGCGCGCCGCCGGGGGTACCGAGATCGAGCTGAGCGTCATATCCGTGATAGTACATCGTCTGGATCTGGAACGTCGGCCGCTGGTAGGCGTAGTAGAGACCTTCTCGCGTAAACGCCTCGCTGCCGGCATAAGCGCCGCCTGCGTCGCGCAACGGCGCGCTCCCGCGCATTGCCACGAGCCCAATCGTGTAGGGGAGATCCATGCCGCCGTAAGCGAGGTTCGCATCGAGCGTCCGTGGCGCTCCCGCGCGATCGTAGTCCAACGCCTGACCCGTGCCGACGTCGCCCGCCAGCCACGACAGGTTGTACATGAACTCGTTGGACATTCCGTTGAAGGCCACGCCCCAATGAGCGTCGTTGGGGGCGAAGTCGTTCTGCCCGTTGGTTTGCGTCGCCAGCAGATAGCTTCCGATCGTGAAGCCGTGGGCCGGCATGAACGGGAAAGGCGTGTGAAACTTTCCGACTTGCAGCGAGTTGGTTCCGTGCAAGAGTCCGTTCCACGAGACCCAGAGCTGCTCCGTCACTCCGGGTTCACCGGAATCCACGAACGGCTGCTCGGCATACCAGGTCATGTTGCGCCCGATGAACCCGCCGCCGAGGAGCGAAAGCGTCGAAACGGAGGTCTGGGCCCTGTTCCCTTGATTGGCCAAGTATGTATCGATCTCCGCATGGAGCGCGACGGGCAGCGTCCCCGTCTGCAGATGCTCCTGGAGATTCTGCATGTTCATCATCATGGTCATCATCCCGTACGGCTTCATACCCGGAAAGCTCGTATGGCACAGCGTGCACGAGACGTTCTGGCCATTGGCGAAGACGGGGATCGCGCGCACCATGCGCGGTACGGCAAGTAGAGCAAGCGCAACGACTGCGATACGCAACATGCGCGCGTAGACGAGAGACACGTCGGCGTTCCTTCCGTGGTCGGGTATGCGAACGGCCGCGTCGGCGGCGAGTTACCCGATCGGCGGAGGTCGCTTGAAGCGTCGAACGCCCGCGCACGTCGTCAAGGAGAGGGCGGGGGCGACGGCAGGAACACTATGCCGCGCGGCTGCCATACCTGCGCCCTGGTAACGGCGAAGATAGATGGCGGCGTTCATAGCCGCGCAGCGCTCCATCAAGCCGCAGAACGACGTGAGCGCCACGGCGACGAGCAAGGCCACCAGCACTTCGATGGCGCAGCCTGCGAGATCGGCGCGATGCCCCTCCATGGTCTCGAGCGCCACGAAGCCGCCGACTTGCACGGTGGCAAGCGCGAGCCACTGTCGCTGGAACGGCGGCGCTTCGAGTCTCAGCCCGGTGCGCGCACGAACGGAGAGCGCGCGCAGCGCGACGAGCATGGCGCCTGCCAGCAGTGCCGCCAACGCAAGATCCAGCGCCGGCATGAAGTAAGCGTGGCGTCCGTCAGAGAGGTCACGTCCTTCGCACAGGTAGGCCGCCGCATGACCCAGCAGCGTGGCGAAGACCGCGATCGATGCGAACCAGCCGGTCCGGGCCATCCCTCTCATCGCGCGCTGGTTCTGTCAGCGTGCGCCCCCGTCCTATCCAGCGGCAGCCGCGCGCCCGCGGCGCTATTCAAACGGGTAGGCGGGGGCTAGATGATGTCGTGTGTGAAGTTGCCGACCAGCGAGCCAACTGCACGAATGCGCGCCAGCGCCTCGAGCATGCCGCGCGGCGCCACGGCTGGACCAACCGCTTGGCGATACACCGCAGGATCGATGTTCAGGGTGCGCGTCTGCACCATCTCCACGCGCACTTCGCGCAGGAAGCACTCCATCGCGTCGAGCTCTGCATCTTCGTCGCTGACGCCGGGGAACGTGAGCAGGTTCAGCGAGACCCGTAAGCCAGCCGCGCAGGCACGGCGGATCGAGTCGAGGACGTCGTCCAGCCCGTACCGGTCGGGCCGGTAGTATGCGGCGTAGACGTCCGGCCTGAACGAGTTGAGGCTCACGCGCACCGCTTGGAGCCCGGCGTCGATCGTCTCTTGGAGCTTCTCAGGAAGGCTGCCGTTGGTGTTGAGGTTGAGCGTCCCCGCGGCGGTGTGCGCGCGGATCCCGCGGATCGCCGCGACGATCGTGCGATAGCGCATCAACGGCTCGCCTTCGCAGCCCTGCCCGAACGAGACGATGCCGCCGGGATCCTTTGCCAGATGGTGGAGCGCGACGCGGACGATCTCCTCGACATCGGCGGCACGCGAGATGCGCGTCTGCGAAGAGGGGAACGGGCTATCCGGCTGCTGCTCGGAGATGCAGCCGAGGCAGCGTGCATTGCAGGCAGGCGAGACGGGGATCGCCGCCTCGCCGCACTCGAAGAAGACGTTCTGCGCGGTGAAGCACCCGTACTCGCGCGAGCAGAGCGCAACTTGCCCCAGGACGCTATTCTGCGGATCGATCTCGATGCGCCGCTCGATCGCCGTCTCGAGCTCGTCGCCTTCGAAGAAGCGCGGCTTCCAGGTCTCGCCTTCGTCCGTCTTGGCCGCTGCCACGTGGAGCTCGTCGTCCACGACGCAGGCGAACGTATACCCGAACAGCGGGAGTGCCGGGGCCGCGGCGGCGGCGCGGTAGGCCGGCAAGAGCAGGCGCGTATACCCCGAGGGAAGCAGCACGCCGACGGCCGCATAACCGCCTTTGCCGTAAGGGCGCGGGTGCGTAACCGCTCCCACCAGGGGGGCGCGCTCGGGGAGCATCGTCACCACGGAGCCGGCAGGCAAGGGGATCAGCTCTTCGCGGCGCGGCTCGCGCAACGTACCGTCGTCGGCGAGCGCGCGCGCCTGCTCGTCGAAGAAGATGCGGCCGCGCCGGTCCGCATATGGCAGCCCGTAGGACATCAGCGTGCTCTTTCGACAGCCTGCGGTGCGTCGACTTCGGTATCGAAGATGTATGCCGCCTCGCCGCGGATGACCAGACCGTGTTCGTCCCACACGACATCGACGGTGCCGCCCGGCACCTCGACGCGTACCGGGCTGCGTGCGCGCCCCATGCGAATGGCAGCGGCCGCCGAGGCGGCGATGCCCGTTCCGCATGCCGGCGTCTCACCGACGCCACGCTCGAAATGGCGCACCCGCAGCGCGTGATCCGCGAGCACCTGCGCGATGTGCACGTTGACCTGCGGCGCGGGGCCGGCGAGGCCCGCCAGATCGTAGCCTTCCACGGCCTCCACGAAATGCACGCGATGCGGGTTGCCCGTCGAGACGGCAACGCCGCCGGCGCCGTCGGGCTGGGGGAAGGTCGGCTCGCTGACGCGCACCTCCACCATGAAGCGCAGAGGGTCGTCGGAGATGACGGCGCAGGCGATCGGCCCCGCGGCCGTCTCGATCGTCATGCGTTCGCGGTGCAGCCCGCCCCGCTCGTACAGCCAACGCGCGAAGCAACGCATCCCATTGCCGCACATCTCGGCCTCGCTGCCGTCGGCATTGAAGATGCGCATGCGCGCGTCGGCGTTCTGCGAGGGAAGCACGACCAAGAGCCCATCCGCGCCGATACCGCCGCGGCGATCGCAGATCCAGCGAGCGAACGAGGGATAGTCGGTGATGCGTGGGGCGCGCTCGTCGATCAGGACGAAGTCATTGCGCGCGCCGTGCATCTTCGCCACGGCAACGCGTAGGCTCACGGCTGTGCGGGCTCCGCAATCTCCGGCGTCTCCACCGCCAGCTTTAACGAGAGCACGCCCTGCGGAGAGATGGTGGAGACGGCGTGCTTGTAGACCAGATGCGGCTTACTCTCATATTCGAGAACGATCGTGAAGGCATCGAAGCCGAGCACGGTTCCACGGAGTTGGAAGCCGTTCACGAGATAGATCGTGACGACCATACCTTGCCGCTTGATCTCGGCGAGATAGGCGTCCTGGAGCTGGGGCGGACGCAACGGTGCGGGCATGGCAGAGGAGCGTTCACGTCCAGCCTAGCGATTCCCTTGCCGAGCGCTCGAGAGCGCCAAGCGCACCGCTATCGGATGTGACCCAGCACAGCTCAGGCTCGCCGCGCAGCCACGTCATCTGCCGCTTGGCGTAGCGCAGCGTTGCGCGCGTCAGTGCCTGCTCGAGCTCCGCGCGCGTGTACATGCCGCGCAGATAGGCCAGCGCCTGCGGATAGCCCACAGCATCCCCGGCCGGAACGTCACGGCCTTCCAGGGACTCCGCCTCTTCCAGCAGACCGCCGTCGATCATCGCGCGCGCGCGCGCGCGAATGCGCCCCGCCAGCACGTCACGATCGACCGCCAATGCTACTTTGAGCACGCGAGCGCCGCGTGCCGCCAGCGTAGGCAGCGGCCTCTGCGGTGCGCTCCCGCGTGAGAGCGCTACTTCCAAGGCGCGCAGCGTACGATAGCGGTCGGCTGCAGGAACGGCCGCGGCGCGCGGCGCGTCGAGCGCTGCCAGCCAAGCGTAGAGCGCCTCCTGCGGGTGGAGGCGGCTCTCCTCGCGCAAGCGGGCGCGCAGCGTTTCGTCGCAGGCGACGTCGGCTAGAACCATCTCTCCGCTGAGCGCGCGCAGATAGAAACCGGTGCCGCCCACGACGATGGCGCGCCGCCCGCACGCCGCGATCTCATCGAGGCAGCGCGCGGCGTCGCGCACGAAGCGCGCCGCGCTGTAGCGCTCCTCCGGCTCGAGGAACGCCACCAGATGGTGTACGGCACGAGCACGCTGAGCGGCGTCGGGCTGAGCCGTCCCCACGGCCATCCCGCGATAGACCTGTCGGGAGTCCGCCGAAACGATCTCCGCTCCAACCCGGCGCGCCAATTCGATAGCCAGCTCCGTCTTGCCGGAGGCTGTTGGTCCCATCAACAGGAGCACGCCCTCGCTCACCGTTTGAAGAGGCGCGTCAGCTCGCTCTCGCTCCATCGCAGCACCGTGGGCCGCCCGTGGGCGCAGTGCATGGGGTCACCGCAGGCGAAGAGTCGCCGCAGCAGTTCCTCCATCTCGGCCGCTTGCAGCGCCTCACCGGCGCGCACGGAGGACTTGCAGGCCAACGACGCCCACAGCGACTGCGCGCTGAAGGTGCCGTCGGCACGCTCCTCGAGCACGTCGTCGAGGAACGCACGCAGATCGAAGGCGCGTGCGCGGAAATCCAGCGGTGTGGCCGCCAGGCGGAAGGCGCGCTCTCCGAAAGGCTCGATCGTGAAGCCGACGTTCTCCAACTGCGGCAGCAGCTCCGTGAGCGTCGCCGCCTCGCCGTGGGAGACTTCGAAGATCTGGGGGAGCAGCAGCGGTTCGCGCACGGGATCGTCGCCGCGGCTGGCTCGCTCGGCGATGCGCTCGTAGTTGACGCGCTCGTGCGCGGCATGCTGATCGATCACCAGCAGGTCGTGCCCATCGCTGGCTACGATGAAGGTGTTGGCAAGCTGGAGTACCACGCGCAGCGAGTTCGCCTCGCTCCCTGTTTCCTCGACGGCGGCAGCGCGCAACTCCGCCAGGCGCAGTGCGAGATCGGCCGGCGGCGCAGCGGGATCGCGCCGATCGATGACCACGACGCCGGGAGTGAGGCCGCGCTGCGGTAACGGCGAGAGCACCGTCTGCTCCAGGCGCTGGGCAGCGTGGCGTTCGAGAGCCGACACGATGGCGCGTCTGATGAGATCGAAGGCCAGCGCCGGGCGGCGGAAGCGTACGTCGGACTTGGTAGGGTGCACGTTGACGTCGACTTCGCTCGAGTCTACGTCAAGCAACACCGCGCCGTACGGATAGCGTCCAGTCATGAGCGCACTCTTGTAGGCCTGCGTCCACGCGGCCGCCATCTGCACCGAGCGCAAGAGGCGACGATTCACGAAGAGGTACTGCGAGGAGCGATTGGCTTTGTCGTCACTGGGCGGGGAGACGTAGCCACGCACGCGCAGCCCCTGTCCCTCCGCCGCGACAGGGAGCATGCGCGCCGCAGCCGCCGGGCCGAAGAGCTGCGCCAAACGGTGCTCGGCTTGAGCTGCCGGCGGGAGGCTCCAAATCGTGCGCCCGTCGTGGGTCAGCGTGAAGGCCACGTCCGGGTAGCCCAAAGCGAGTGCGGAGAGCCATGCGGAGATACGCGAGAACTCGGCGCCCGGCGAGCGCAGGTACTCGCGGCGCACGGGCAGGGCGTGAAAGAGGTCGCGCGCCTCGACGCGGGTGCCCACGGGCGCCGCCACGGGTTCTACCGCGGCGATGCTCTCCCCCTCGGCGGTCACGCGCGCGCCGATGTCCGACTCCGCACGCCGCGAGAGCAGCACGGTCCGGCAGACGGCCGCGATGGACGCCAAGCCTTCGCCGCGAAAGCCGAGGCTCTCGATACGGAAGAGGTCGCCGGCTCCGGCGAGTTTCGAGGTGGCATGACGCCGCAGCGCGAGAGGCAGCTCCTCGGGGAGGATGCCCGCTCCGTCGTCGCTGACGGTGATCGCGCCGAGGCCACCGTTTTCTACGTCGACGCGAATGCGATGCGCACCCGCGTCGAGACTGTTCTCCACCAGCTCCTTCACGACGGAGACAGGACGCTCGATGATCTCACCGGCGGCGATCTGCCCGATCGTCTGCGCGTCCAAGAGGTGAATGTTTATCCCACTCACTCCGCTGCGCTCC
>SCQY01000284.1 GCA_004298665.1 bacterium
CCGTGCTGCGCGATGATCAGGGCCAGGGGCTCGTGGAGTACGCGCTGATCTTGGCGTTCGTGGCCATGGTGGCCGTTGCCGCTCTCACGGCGATCGGCGCCAAGACGAACGACGAGCTTCAGGGCGCTGCCAACGGCCTGCAGTAGCGTTCGATCGTGCGCAGTGGGGGCCGTCGCGGAGTACGCTCTCCGGCGGCCGCCACTGATCAAGGAGCCGTTCCTGTGTCTGCAATCCTCTGGATGGCATCGGCGGCGGTCGTCGTCGCCGTCGCCACCGACCTCCGCGGCCGTCGGATCCCAAACTGGCTCACGGCGGGCCTGGCGCTGGCCGCGCTGACGCTGCAAGCGATGGGCGGGTCCTACAACCTGCTCGTTGCGCTTGCGTCGATGCTCGGTACGTTCGTGCTGGGCACGCTGGTCTTCGCGCGCGGCTGGCTCGGCGGCGGCGATGTCAAGCTCATGGCCGCGGTCGCAGCGGCTCTGCCTTGGCCCGACACGCCGGCGTTTCTCCTCTACACCGCCATCGGAGGCGGGCTGCTGGCGCTCGTCGTGGCAGGGGCAAGCGGCCGGCTCGGCGCGACGCTGCGCGGAACCTTTGCGCTCGCCGTGCCGCTGCTCTACCCTGGAGCGATCGCGCTCCAGCCTCGCGACGGCGCTAGAGTACCGTATGCGCTGGCCATCGCCTTCGGTACCGCATGCGTCGCCTTCTCCCATACCTTTGCGCCGATCTTGAGGCTCACGCTATGAATTCGCGCCGCACGACCTTGTTGATCGCCATTCTCCTGGCTCTGGGCACGGGCTGGCTGACCTTGAACTACCTCTCCTCGCTGCAGCGGGCAGCGGCACCTGCGGCAGTGCCGCGCAAAGTGGTGATTGCGGTTCAGGCAATTCCGGCGCGCGCTACCATCACTGCAGCGATGCTGCGCGAGACGACGCGGCCGAGCACGCAGGTGGAACCCAATGCCGTCAGCGATGGGCGTTCGGCTATCGGTGCCCTGGCCTTGATCGGCATCCCCGCGGGCACGACCCTCACCGGCTCTATGATCGGGCGACCCAGCGACGTCGGTATCACCGTGAAGCTGCAGCCCGGGATGCGCGCGATCTCGATTCCCGTCGACCAGGTGAAGGATATCTCCGGGTTGATGCAGCCGGGAGATCGCGTCGATGTCATCGCAATCGTTCCGCGTATCGGTAACCGCGAGCCCGAGGCGCGTACGATCCTGCGCGGCATTCTCGTTCTGGCGATTGGCAATGCGCTCGAGACCGCGAGCGCCACCCCCGCTCCAGGCTCGCCGTCTTCCACCACGGTGACGTTGGCAGTAACGCCGAAGCAGGCCGACCTGCTGGCCGTGGCGGACGCCAATACGGCCCTCCGGCTGGCGCTGCGCTCGCCCCGCGAGGCGCTTCACTCCGTGCCCACCGAGGCACTCGACCTTAGCATGCCCGCTGCGGCAGAAGCCTCTTCGCAGCATACCGTTGCGGCCGGCAGCCCGCGCGGCGCGAACACGCCGGGTCAGCGTACGGCTGTGGGACTGGTAACCGTCGTCGACGGCGACCACGTGGTGCAGGCAGGGCGCAGCGACCGCGGCGCGTACGCGCGATGAGCGGCACGATCTTCGTCGTCACGGGAGTCAAGGGCGGCTGCGGCGCGACCACGCTGGCCGTCGAGCTGGCGCAGGCGATGCAGCGCCACGGCGGCCGCGTTGCGCTCATCGACGGTGATCTGCAGGGGCGCCGCAGCGTGGCGGTCCTTCTCGACGTCGTGCGCAAGCTCGACGATGCGCGCGTCGAGTCCGACGTACCGACCGCTTCGGCCCGCGGCATCACCGTCGTCGAATTAGCACGCAACCTGGACGGCGGCTTCGCTCTGCGTGCGGAGCATGTGGAGCAAGCGATGCGGGCGCTCGGGGATCAGGCCGCCATCATCGTGGACGCGCCGCAACCGTTCGCCGCCGCCGCGCGGCCAATCGTGGCGCGTGCTTCGCGCTTCCTCGCCGTCATCGAGCCCAGTACGCTGGGTGCGACGAGCGCGCGGGCGCTCTTCAAGGAATTCTTACAGCTGGGTGTCGCGATGACGGGAGTCCTCCCGCTGCTGAA
>SCQY01000285.1 GCA_004298665.1 bacterium
GCCACGCCAAACGCAGCCGTCACCTGGATCGTCTTCTGGGCGGGGCTGCTGGTGGCGTTCTTCGCCCTCTGGGCTGCGCTCTACCGGCCCTCTGCCGAGGTGATGGCTGAAGAGTGAGCGAGAGCTACGACGTCCCGCCGGGATGCAGCTGTGCGTGAGCCGTCACCTGCGGATGGAAGCGTAGCGAGAGCTCGAAGGGCCCCTCGCCGCACGCCTCGATCTGGCGCGAGAGCGCCCCTTCGCCGTCCGCCGCCAAGAGCTGGATGTCGGTATCGCCGATGACGAAGCGCCTGCCATAGGCTCGCAAGTCCGGCCGGGTTAGCGAGCCGGCGTCGGCCAGCGCAAGCGCCTGCCGGTAGACCGGCAGCGCGGCTTCCAGGTCGCGCACGGCCACCGTGACCGAGGCGATTCCGCAGGCGCCGTTCTCATGGTGCCCAGCGGGCTCGTGCGCAAGGCGATCCGCGTCGGGCGTCCCCCATTCGATCAAGAACGGCCAGGGGCGCCGCCACTGCACGCCTTCGGGGGCGATGATGCGCCACGAGAAGCTCGAGCCGTCGGGCCGCGCGCGCGACATCGCGATGAGCTCACCGCCCAGCCCAAGCTTCTGCAGGCTCCCGCCCTGGGCGCTGATCTCGACGCCCGCGATCACAAAGCCCGCCAACCCGCCGCCGCGGCGCAGGTGTTCCACCAGCACGCGCCCGCTCTCGCCGCTCTCCAGCGCCTCACGCTCGTCGTGCACCGCGATCAGCTCCAGATAGGTCAGGCCGAAGCGGATGATGGCGTTTTCCGTGCCGCACCGCGGGTGGCGCCCCCCTGGGCGCACGTCGAAGCCGAAGCCGCGATACGCGGCGGCGGCTGCATCGAGGTCGGGTACGGCGATCACGGCATGGTCGAAACGGGTCAGCATACGATCTCTTTAGCTGCGATGCAGGGACTCCTCCGTGCTGCAAAGGGGCGTCACGCCGACCTTAGAAGGCTCCCCCATGCACGACGGGCATGCCGAGGTCCGCAACCTCGGCGCAGTACTCGCGGCGATGCTTGCCATCCTCGCTCTCGAGACGGCGGGCGGCGTGATCTCGGGAAGCCTCGCGCTCCTTGCCGATGCCGCGCATATGGCAACCGATGCCGCCTCAGCCGCCTTGGCGCTGTGGGCAGCGTGGCTGGCCCAACGCCCCGCCGATCACCGTCTTACGTTCGGCTATGGCCGCTCCAAAGTGCTTGCCGCGCTCGCCAACGGGAGCGCTCTCTTCGCCATCGTGGCACTGGTCTGGATCGAAGGCATTCGCCACCTGCGCGCGCCCGAGCCCGTCGACGAGCGCACGATGCTTGGCGTCGCCGCCGTGGCGTTGCTCTCCAACCTCGCGCTCTCGCTGTATCTCTCGCGCAACCGTGAGAGATCGCTCAACGTCCGTGCAGTGATCGTCCATGCCTTGGGCGACGCCCTAGCCTCGTTCGGAGTCATTCTCGCGGGCGTCATCATCCTGCTCACGGGATGGCTGCGGGCCGATGCGATGATCTCGCTGGTCATCGGTATCTTGGTCGCCCTCTCGGCGTGGAGCGTCATGCGCGATTCCGTCACCGTCCTGATGGAGGGTGTGCCGCGCGAGTTCGATCTCGCAGATTTGCGCCGGACGCTCGACGCCTTGCCCTACGTCAGCGATGTCCACGACCTCCACGTCTGGTGCGTCAACGAGGGAGCCCTCGCCGCCAGCTTCCACGTGCGTGTTCCCGAAGCGGCACTGGCCACGAGTCCGGACACCGTGACGCGCTTGAAGTCCCTGCTCACGCGACGCTTCAACGTGGAGCACGCTACCATCGAAGTGGAATGCGAGAACTGCGGGGAGGCCTGCGATTAGCGGCCCGGCAGGGAGCGCGGCAGCTATCCCTTGACGCAGACGTACAGATCCTACGGGCATCCAAACGACGGCAAACGAGGGCCGGTCTGCTGTGCCGCTTTCCGCGGTGCTTCTTCATACGACGTTCAAACGCGCTGGGTACGATACACGTACAGCACGACATCAATGTCCGAGTGGAGGCTACCATGGCTGCACCAACCTTACCGAGAGAGTCATCCATCGTCGCAACGCCGATCGACAGGCTCTTCGACATCTTCGAGGAGGGGCCGTTCTCCGGATTCAACCGGATGCGCCGCATGATGGACGCCATGCTGAGTCCGGGCGCGCAGAGCGCCGGCGTCAGCGCAACGGCAGACGGCATTCCGGTGAACATCTATGAGAAGGACAACGCCTATATCGTCGAGGCCGCCGTCCCCGGTTACAAGCGCGAGGATCTGACGGTCGAAGTCACCGGAGATACGCTGACCATCGCCGGCAAGTACGAGATGAAGAGCGAAGAGGAACAGAAGAACTACCATCGCCGCGAGATGCGTCACGGCAGCTTCTCACGAA
This sequence comes from bacterium, assembly GCA_004298665.1. Taxonomy (GTDB): domain Bacteria; phylum Vulcanimicrobiota; class Vulcanimicrobiia; order Vulcanimicrobiales; family SCRA01; genus SCRA01. The sequence goes on from SCQY01000285.1 coordinate 2,409, forward strand.
GCTTCTCGTTCCCGGGTGCGCTCGACCCGAAGTCGGTTAGCGCCACGTTCGAGAACGGCATCCTGCACATCTCGGTGAAACCTGAGCAGCTCGTCCAGAGCACCAAGGTGCCGATCGGCTGATATGGAAGTCGCGCCGCGGATTACGCTCCGCAATATGGAGCATTCTGAGGCCTTGGAAGGCCTTATCCGCGACGAGATCGCGGATCTCGAGCGCTTCTACCAGCGCATCATCACCGCTCGCGTCGCCGTCGAATACCCGCATCAGCACCGCGAGCGCGGCAACGTCGTCCATGTCCGCATCGACCTCATCGTCCCAGGCGAGGAGCTGGTGATCAAGCACGGACCATCGCTCCGCGGTACGATGCAGGGACTCGAAGCCGAAGAGTGGACGAAGTCCTTCGAGACGGAGGCCAGGTACAAGGATGCGTACCTGGCCGTCCGGGAGGCCTTCCACAAGGCCCGTCGCGTCTTAGAAGACTACGTTCGCCGGACGCGTGACGAAGAGCGCCCCGGAGAACGCGCAACCACGCCTCAGGGGCGCGTCGTACGAATCGACGCGACCAAGGGTTTCGGTTTCCTCGAAGCCCCCGATGGACGCGAGATCTACTTCCATCGCGACAGCGTGCTCGACGACGGCTTCAGACGCTTGAAGATCGGCTCCGCAGTACGCTTCGTCGAAGAGGAAGGCGAGAAAGGCCCGCAGGCCAGCACTGTTCGGCAGGCCTGACTTCGGGCATTACCCGCCGATGTGCGACATCTCCACCTTGGGGGCGCCCGCAGTCGCCGAGGTCCGCAGCTCCGAGTAGCGGTCATCGCGCACGCGCCAAACCGACGCGATGCGCTCCGTGATCGCGTCGTCATCGGCACCGCCGCGCAACAGCGCCTTGAGGTCATGACCGTGCGCGGCGAAGAGGCACGTGTAGAGCTGTCCCTCGGCCGAGAGGCGTGCCCTCGTGCACGCGCTGCAGAACGGGTGGGTCACCGAAGCGATGATGCCGATCTCCCCTGCCCCGTCGCGGTAGCGATAGCGCCGCGCGACTTCACCGCGGTAGTTCGGATCGACTGGCTCCAGGGGAAAGACGGCATCCAACTCTCGCACGATCTCCGCCGCCGGCACCACGTCGTCCAAGCGCCAGCCGTTGGTGTTGCCGACGTCCATGTACTCGATGAAGCGAAGGATCATCCCGGTGCCGCGGAAGTGGCGCGCCATCTCCACGATCGAGCCTTCGTTGAGCCCTCGCTTCACCACCATGTTGATCTTGATAGGCGCCATCCCGGCCGAGCGGGCTGCCTCGATGCCCTCCAGTACCTTGTCCACGGGAAAGTCGACGTCGTTCATCGCGCGGAAGACGGCGTCGTCCATGGAGTCCAAACTCACGGTGATGCGCCGCAGGCCCGCCGCCGCCAGCGTTGCCGCCTTCTTCGCCAAGAGCGAGCCGTTGGTCGTCAGCGCAAGGTCCCGTACGCCGTCGATCTGCGCCAGCATCGCCACCAGCCGCTCCACGTCGCGGCGCACCAGCGGCTCACCGCCAGTCAAACGCAGCTTCTCCACGCCCAGCGCCACGAAGATCCGTGCCAAACGCGCGATCTCCTCGAACGTCAGGACTTCGCTGTGCGGCAGGAACTGGAAGTCCGATCCGAAGATCGCCTTGGGCATGCAGTAGACGCAACGGAAATTGCAACGGTCGGTGACGGAGATCCGCAGATCCCGCAGAGCGCGGTTGAACGTGTCGGTGGTCTGCGTGGCGATTACCTCTTCAGTGAGCCCCCGCGTGTGCCGCCTGATGCTCGCGAAAGCGGTCGGCCGACTCCTGGAGCGAGCGCCGCGCGGCTGCGGCGTCGGACCAGCCTTGCGTGCTGGTCTGCTTTCCCTCCAAGAGCTTGTACGTAGCGAAGAAGTGTTCGATGAGCTTGATCGTGTGCGGAAAGATCGTCGTGTAATTGTGGACGTTCTCGAATGCGGGCTCCCCTACCGGCACCGCGAGGATTTTGTCGTCCTCCTTGCCGCCGTCGATCATCTTGAGCAGACCGATTGGACGCGTGACCACCAGGCACCCCGTGAAGGTCGGCTGTGCCACCAGAATCAGCACGTCCATCGGATCGCCGTCGAGAGCCAGCGTCTGCGGCGCAAAGCCGTAGTCGCCGGGGTAGTAGATCGGTGAGTGCAGCACGCGATCCAGACGGAAGATGTCCAGCTCCTTGTCGTACTCGTACTTGTTGCGCGAGCCCTCGGGAATCTCGACGACGACGTTGATCTCCTCGGGGGCGCTGGCGCCCAAGGGCAGGTTCAGGTAGTTGCGTGACGGAGGTGTCGGGGGCATCTGCGGCATGTTTCGGCGTTCGGTTCACCACCTCCGCGCCCCTTGGCGCAAGCCCCTCTCAGGGTACCAGCACGGCCGCTCCGTCGACGCGATCGGCCTTGAGGAGCGCAAGTGCGGTATTGGCCTCCTGCAGAGGCAGAAGCTGCACCCGCGGCCGCAGCGCGATCCGGGCCGCCAGCGCCAGATAGTCGTGGGCATCGGCCCGGGTCATGTTCGTCACGCTGCGCAGCTGACGCTCGCCCCATAAGAGCGTGTCGTAGTCAAACGCGGGCATGCGGTCGAGGTGGATGGCGTTGATCGCCACCACGCCGCCTTTACGCAGAGAGCGCAGCGCCGCGATGACCACCTCACCCGACGGGGCGAACGTCACGGCGCGGTCGAGGGGCGCCGGCGGCACCTCCTGCGCACCGCCCACCCACACGGCCCCCAGCTCGCGCGCCAAGGCCCGGTGCGATGCTCCGCGCGTGGAGACGTAGACCTGGCAGCCCCACGCTTGGAGCACGGGAAGAGCCAAGTGCGCCGATGCGCCGAAGCCGAAGAGGCCGACGCGCTCGCCGCGCTCGACCCCTGCCACCCGCAGCGCGCGGAAACCGATGATCCCCGCGCACAGCAAGGGCGCGGCCTGCTCGTCGTCCAGCGCCGCGGGGAGAGGCATCGTGAAGGCGGCGCGCGCCGTGACGTACGCAGCAAAGCCGCCGTCGCGATCGTAGCCGGTGAACGTCGGCGCATCGCAGAGGTTTTCGCGCCCGGCGCTGCACTGCGAACATGTACCGTCCACGCCGCCAAGCCAGGAGACCCCGACGCGCGCACCCAGCTCCGCGGCAGCGCCGCGGCCCAGGGCCACCACCTCGGCGACGATCTGATGCCCCGGAACGATGCTCGGCCGATGGGGAGTAAGCTCTCCTTCGACGATGTGCGGATCGGTGCGGCAGACGCCGCACGCGCGTACTTTCAAGAGTACCTCGCCGGGTTCGGGCTGCGGCGCCTCCCGCTCTTCGATGTGCAGCGGCGACTCACCGGCCGCCCTCGGCGTATGGAGTACCGCTGCCAATCCGCGCACGGTGTTTACCCCCTCATTCGAACGTCGTGATCAGCGGAGCATGGTCGCTCGACTGCCGCCACGCGCGGGCTTCGCGGTCCACACCACACGCCGCCAAGCGCGCGACCAGGGGCGGCGTACAGAGCGCCACGTCGATTCGCCAACCCTCGTTCTTGCGCAGCGCTCCTGCACGATAGTCCCAGTACGTGTACTCGATCTGCTCTCCGTGGAGAATGCGAAAAGCGTCGGCGAAACCGAACTCCAGCAGCTCGGCGTAGGCCCGGCGCACGGCCACGCTGGTGTGCGTCGTCTCGCCGATCGTCGCCCCTGCGTAGACGTCGCGATCGGTCTGTGCCACATTGAGATCGCCGCACAGGACGATGGGGCCGCTCTTCTTCTCGCGCGCGTCGAGCCAGCGCCGAAGGACCGTGAACCACTCGAGCTTATATGCGTATTGAGTGCTGCCGTAGATACCGCCATTGGGTGCGTAGCAGCTGAAGACACGCTCTCCGCTTTCCAGGCGCGCGCCGGCTAGGCGCCCGTGCTCGTCGCCCGGCAGGCCCTGCACGTGATCCTCCAGCGGCATCTTGGCAACGATCGCGACGCCCGCGTAACCCGCGTTGCCCACGGCCACCGCGTGGGGATACCCCAACATGGCGAAATCGCCGAACGGGAAGAGGCCGTTGCTGATCTTGGTCTCTTGCAGGCAGAGCACGTCCGGGGCGCGCTCGCGCAAGAAGCGCTCCACCAGCGCCATGCGCGCGCGCAGACCGTTGACGTTCCAGGTCGCGACGGTAAGCGCCACGTTAACGAAAGACCCCTCCGGCACACCCGCAGTTTCCCGCAGGTTACGTCGGAGGGGCCTCGTGCCCCCTCTTCAGGGCGCCGGAGGTACCCTAGAGTGCGTAGACGGCCTTGAGGTCCTTCATCACCTGCAGCAGGATGATGTGATACTCCGCGTCGACTTTCGTGCCGTACTTGGCGTCGATGTCATCCATCACGCGCACGTGGATCGGGTGGCTCACCAGATGGTCGAGCATATACTCCACGTTGTACGAGCCGCCGGCGTTCACGCCGGACTTGTAGAGCGCGGCGGCCAGCGCCTTCCCGTCCGTGGGTGCAGGCTCCGGTGTCTTCGGAAGCGCGATCTTCTTCTCGGTGACGATCTTCAGCGTGTCGCCGACCACGAAGTCGTACGTCTTGAGGAACTGCGCCACGTTGGCGCTGCCGAACTGCTTCTGCAGTTTGGCTACTTCAGCACCGGCTTTGTCACCGGCGAGCACGCCGACCAGCGTCGTCGTCTTGTAGGCCGACGGGCCGCCGCCCGCCACGACCATGGAGAGCGTCAAAGCCAGATCCGGCGCCCCTGCATAGGCCGCATCGCTGCTGAAGCGATCCTTCGGGGAGGCCGCCAAAGCCGGCAGCGCCATCGAGAGCGCGAGAGTTCCGGCCAGTGCGGCCAGCGACCATTTATGAAGGTTGATCATACCCTATCCTCGTGTTGGTGAAGGAGTGAGGCCGTGTGCGTCTGGAGTCACGCTCCATGCGCCATTCATGTGCGGTACGAGCCAGAGCGGCCCACGGATTGGCGAGCGGCGCCGCGGGAGCCGGCGCATGCACGGCGAATGTATCGTCATCGTGGAGATCGTCATCAAGAGGGCCTACGTGGAGCCCGCTTCAAGTGATGGGTTCCGTGTACTGGTCGACCGGGTCTGGCCGCGCGGCAAGACGAAGGCGGACCTAGCGCTCGATCTGTGGGCGCGCGAGCTGGCGCCCAGCAGCACCCTGCGAACCTGGTTCAATCATGACCCCGTGCGCTGGCAGGGGTTCTGCGAGCGCTACCGCCGCGAGCTGGCAACGCCGGAACAGTACGCACGGCTGACCGGCATCCTCAAGACGGCCCACGGCCGCGGACGTCTCACGCTGGTCTACGGCGCCAGAGACGAGGAGCACAATCAAGCTGTCGTCCTACGCAACGCGCTCAAGGACCTCGTAACGAAGCGCGGATAGGCGCACACGCGGTTTCATCGCACCTTCACGCGTAGCTCCTCACTCTTTCTCACGCCTGCTGTTTGCTGAACGCGTGGCAATCCGACCGGCTATCGACGTAACCTACGCAGATGCTCCGCGCATCGTCATCTGGGAGACGACCCGCAGCGGCGTCCCCGCGTCGGATACGCTGACCACGGCAGAGGCCAAAGCGTTCATTGC
>SCQY01000024.1 GCA_004298665.1 bacterium
CAGGAAGGCGAACGGCTCCTCGGACCAGGGGCACCGCGACGACGCGTCCCAGGACTCCAACGGCTCCGAAGCTGGCCAGACCTCGGGCGGCTTCGAAGACGACGAGATCCCGTTCTGAGCCGAGCCCGCTCCATCACGAGCCCCCGTTGTCCCCCCTCCTTGGGGTCGCGGCGGGGGCTTTCGTCGTTTAGCCAACGTCGGCCGCGGACGGGAGGGAACGAGCCCTTCAGCGGGGGAGACACGTCGGGTACACCACCCCACTCCACCCGAGAAGGATCATGATGCCGGAAACTACCTCGGAACTCACCCTCGCGATCCAAGGCGAGATCGTCAAGAAGCTCCTCGCCCCCGACCTGCCCGCCATTAAAGCCGCGCTTGCCGCCGGCATTACGCCATCTGAACTCGCGAAGCTCACCCTGAAGCTGCGGGGGCAACTCAAAGGCTACGACCGCCCGCTGACGGCCTACATCGAGAGTCTCGCGGGGTAACGGCCTGCGCGACGGCGGTGGAGCCCCACCCTCACACCCGGTACCGGCATGCGGCAGCAGGAGTTCCTGTGAGATATATTCACCCGCCGAGGAGCCGCCACGATGCGAACGCACGAGCAAGCCTTCTGGAACGTCTTCGCCTGCCTTTGCTGCGGGACGCGCGTCAAAAGCCGATCGTCACTCGAAGGCCACATCAATCACCAGGGCGCTTGCGTAACCTGCGGCTCGAGGGCCTGGGAAATGGACACGATCGCTGAGGATCAGCTCACCAGTTTCAAGAGCCTCCACCAGCGTTCGATGGCCACCTACAAGCGCCTAGACCCCGACGATCAGGTGTAGTTGGCTGGACTCCAGGCCTAGAAATCGCCCTCGTGCGGCTCCTCTCAACTCCGCCGGCGGCGCTTGGACCGTACCGTCGCAACGATATGCGACATAGGGCCTCCGAGACGGGCCCCGCTGGTCCGGTCGGTCAACGCACGGCATGTTCCCCCGTGCGCCCGTGGGAAGCGAAGGGCGCAAACGCGCTGTCTCCCTAGGCATCCTTGTAGCCGTGGCGGGATGCGGGCCTCAAATGAGCGCAAGGACGGCATCACCAGGAGGGGCGCAGCGGCCATTGCTTCGCCCCTTTTCTCCCCCAAATACCACGCTCGTAAGAGACAGCCAGCGCTCTTGAAAGGCGGTACACCATGTGCGATCACCGCTGCTCCTGCCCTACCTGCAGCCGCCTCGCCAACCACGCCTTCGCCACTGCGTACGCACTCGCTCAGGCCGCCGCACGCGACGATCGTGCCGTCGCTATGCCCGACTTCGCCCGCATGCCGGGGCCCGCGTTCGCGGAACCAGCGCTCCCCGAGAAGAGCGCACCCTGATCCTCGGTAGCGAGCCGCGACGCGGCCCCGCCCCGGGCTCGGATGACGGTCGCCACCCAAGCTCTCCTGTGGGCACTTCCGGCGGCGGCCACCGACACTCGCCTACGGCACGACCGCGAGCTTCCCGGAGAGCCGCGAGCGTCTTCTTCCCTCGCGGTTCCTTTGGTCTCCGGGGGATTCTTAGCCGCCGGCGGGGTGTATCGCGGCACGGTGGAGGCACAAGAAGGGAAACACGTCCAAACGTGATACACCTCCACCAGGATGCTCACCCTAGTTTTTCTCGCTACACCCGGCTCTCTCGGCGCCTCCACCGCCGCTCTTGGAGCTCACCTCGCCATAGCCCTAACCCCGGATCGGAAGCCCCTGATGTACTCCGACCGGCCACACCCTCACGCAGTCCGCTCCCACCTCTCGGTTGCCCCCCGTTCGGCCTATGGCAAGCTCAATAGCCACGATGCGATCGCCCTCTACGACGCCTCCGATACGGCTCGCCCTCGCTCGCCTGATGAGGTGCTAGACATCGCCCGCCTCCTCGGGCCTCAGACGATCTGGCTACCAATTGTCGCGCGCGCACCGCAAGCGCGCAACTTCCTCGATCACTTCCCGGTGCGTCCGGCCCTACCACTGCGCACTGACCCCGTGCCCGCCGATGACCACGCCCGACAACTCCCGCCACTCGATGACCTCTCCCGCCAGGTCCTCGAGGAGGGGGTCGAGACACTTGGCTACACCCCTGTCGCGGGACTGCGGCGCTGGACCCAAGCGTGGCTCGATCTCCTCGCCCCCATTATCACGAACGCCCCCCTCATCGAGGCTAAAAAAGCATGACCGACTGGAAAAACGTCGCTCGGGATGAGCACCTCCTCGAGGGCTTCGACAATGCCCGACTAGAGCTGCTTGGGCGTGTCCTCACGTTGCTTCCGGACGACCCCTCGCGCATTCTTTTCCTGCGTTACGCTAACGAGCACCACATCCAGCCTGACTCCCCCCACATGACCTCCATCCTGCTGATGCTCGCCTTCACCGCCCGAATGCTCGTGAACGAGATCGAGCAGATCAATGGGTCCACCAAACAGAGCCTCACCGATATGGACGCCCTGGTCGGTCGCACTGAGGAGGCCATCCGCAAGGTCGGCGAGGCTGCGATCCAAGTCCTCGACCGGACGACCCACCTCCGCGCCCACAGCGAGACGATCGCAACCAAGATGGATGCCATCGCCAACTCCCTCCCAGAGCGCTTCGGCGAAGTCATCCACAGCTTCGATGACATTCTTCAGCGGGCCGTCGCGGCTAAGGTTGAGGCCGCCCAGACAGCCGCATTCGACGCCTCGATCAAACCAAAGCTGGCCGACGTGACCGCCGGCCTCGACGTGCTCCACAGCGACCTTACGTCGATCGCCGAGAAGCTGGTCCCGGTAGCTGTTCAGGCCAAGAACATCATCGCTTCTGAACCGTACGTCCTCGGCCGAGTCAAGCTCAACCGAGTAGCCGCGACCCTCGCGGCCGCCACGCTTGTGGCCGGTATCGCACTCGGCGGCGCGCTCGGATTCGCCATCGGCAAACCCAGCCCGGTCACCATGACCCCACAGATGGTCCGCACGTTCGATCAGGGCGCTGCCTACGCGAAGATCTGGCCCCAGCTCACACGCGCGCAGCAAGCCGCAATTCAGCGTGAGCTTGCTGCACCTCAGTCGGCCCCCTGATGCCCTGGCTCGTCGTCCGCTGCGCTGAGGCGGGACTCAAGCGGCTGCGTGCAGAGGCTTGTCAACGAGGTCTGAGCTTGTCCGCTTACGCGCGCGAACGCCTAGGCCTTGAGCTCGAGTTCAAGCCTGGGTCGAGCCGCCCACGCATGCGCCTCCCTCTGTCCCTTGCCCAGCACGCCGCCCTGGATCGCGCCGCACGCGAAGGGGGCTTTGCGACAGTCAGCGCCTACGTCCGGGCTAGGCTCTTCCTGCTCCCACCGCCTCCCCCACCGCTCGCGATCCCCCGCCACTCCTCGAAGCGCCACCCCCTCCGGATCGTCCTCTCCCCGGGCGACGACCGCCGAATCGCGGGCGCTGCACGGGTGGCCAAGCTGCGTCCTGTCGACTACGTGATTCAACGCATCTTTGGAGACGTCACGCCCCCGGCGAGGCTGTAGCCCATGGCGCCAATCCTCAAAGTGCACTTCCTCACCAACCGCCGCGCCGCGCAGGCAGCGATCGATTACATTACGGACGACCATAAGGCACTCGGGCAGCGCTACTGGAACCTGCCCCACTCGACCCTCGAGGCCGCCGCCGTACTCGAGCGAGAACGCTGGCGCAGCGCGCGCGAGGGATCGCTCCTCCACGTGGTCCTGGCCTTCCCCGACGGCGCCTCGATCGACGTCGCGAGTGCCTTCACCTACCTGCGCGCCCTCTTGACCTACGCTGGGCTAGCCTCTCAGCAGGCCATGGCCGCCGCTCACGCAGGACGGCCGCACCTGCACTGCATCCTGTCCCGCGTAGACCCTCGGGGGCGACTCCTGCCCCTGCGTATCCATGAGCTCGTCGCGCGAAACCGGGAGCTCGCCGCGCGCTACGCTTGGTCCGGCACTCGTGATCGCGAGCGCCCTCTTCCGGCGGACATCGTGAACGCCGAGACCTGGGAGGGTCACCTCTCCTTCACCCGCTACCTCCGCGGGCTACCCTGGCCGGAACCGTCTGACCCGGACCCCTCCCGAGCTGTCGACGCTCTGCTCGCCCGCGTCGGGGTGACACGCGTGCGCGTCGGCGCCGGCTGGAGACTCGAACGAATCGCCAACGGCCACACCTACCGCGCGAAGGCGAGCGTCGCCATCCCAGCGGATCTCCGGCGCGTCCTTGTCGATCCCGAACCGACCCGCATCACTGTCGAACCTAACCTGACCTACGAGACTCTGCGAAGCCGGGGGACCCTGGTTCTCCCCCCGGTACGGACACATGTCCACTACCCCCAAGCGCAGGTGGAGCAAGCGCGTAGTGCCAAAGGATTGGGGTACTGGCTGCGGCGCATGCAGCCACTCCCCTCTACATGGACAGCGGAGGATCGCATCCCGATGATCGTACTCACACGCCCCGCTACCGGTGGACCTTGGCGCTGCGTCAACGGCATCGACGACACCGCGGGCCTCGCGGAGCTCGCGCGACGTCTGGATGCGACACCGCACGGCTTCCTGGACTCCCCTGATCCTGAAGGAGTCGTGGATTCCCTCTCTCCTGACCATCAGTTCATCGTCGCGCCCAATCCACTCGCAGCACGCGCACTCGCGGCGCTCATCGATCAGCATGCGCTTATGCCTATGCACAACGGGCTCACCGTCGCACTCGGCGGAACCCTTGATGCGCCACTCGTACCTGAATGGTCTCAGGGCGACAACGGAGATCCTCGTCACCAACTCTCGGCACCAGGGTCACCAAAGCCCTTTCGCCTGGACCTGGATGCTCCTTGGTCACACCACGGCCCGTGGTTCGTTCTAACCGCCCCCTCCCAGAACTCACTCCTGGAACGTGCTACGGAGATATGGAACCAGCGCGAGCAGCTCGGCGCAATTCCGTCGCAGCGCCTCGCAACTATCACGCGTGGAATTACTCCAGTCGATCGCCCCCTGGAACGACCCCAATCTGAGCGCACACCTCTGAACGATTCGCCGACTGCACCCGCGACTGATCGCGCCCCGCAGGACGCTGTCGCCCCGGGCCACCCGCCGATCGATCAGCCCGCACATCCTGGCCAAGAGAGTCTATCCGACATCATCGCTCCTGGAGAGAGCCCCGAGAGCGCCGATCACGAGACTCCCAACGTCATCGCACCAGCCGCGGAGCACGCTGATTCTCAGGACGGCGCCGGCGCGACGCTCAACGGTGCCCCGCACGCGAACCGTATACCTGACCAGAGCGAGACACGCACTGGACCACTTCCAAAAGGCGCTGACCCACTTCTTGCCCTATGGGAACGCTATCTACGGGGATGCGGTCTAAGTGACGACCGTATCGACCAGCTTCTCAAGGCGCAACGTGATGCGATCGCAGGCCGGGCAGCGGCGCTTTCGTCCATGCACCGGATGGGCGCTACCGACTTCGCAAGCCGCCTGCGCGCGATCAGTAAACTCGCGCCGGTCCTCACACTCGCCGACGGGCACCTCGCGATCGCGCGCGCGGAAACCGGAATCCCGTTCCTCGATCCCAGCCACTTCGCGTTCGCTCCACCGGAGGAGTACCGCGATGCCGTACGTGCCTTGCCGCTGCGCACCGCGCTCGGTTTGCAAAAGGGAAACGCCCTCATCGGGATGGACGCGCTTGCCCTGCATTCTCTCGCGCCGGCGACGCTCGTCACACTGCCCAATCCAGACGACCCACGAGGCGCGCAGCTGAATGGCTTTGCTGTCGCGGATGAGGATACCCGATCGACAACCACCGTGCTCTACGATCCACGACGCGGGTACGTCTTCGACCGCTCCGCACCGGCGTACGCTAAGGACGCCCTGCGCTACGCGATACTCCTCGCCGCGACCCAAGACGACGGCGCAATTACACTCTCAGGCACGCGTGAGTTTCAAGAGCGCGTCGCTCACCTTGCTATCGATCTCGGCATCACTGTTACAAATGACCGACATCGAATCGCCCGCCTCGAGCAAGAAGCACAAACACGCCTCGCTCATCACCCAACCCGACGCACTGAGAACGCCTATGAGCGCGCGCTCGCGGCTGCACACGATCTCGGCATAGCCGCGCTCAATCCCGCGACCTGCCAGGATCAACGCCTCACAGTCCTCGCCGTCGGCTCCGCGACTGCCGGCGACACGCTCACGCTCGCGACGACAAGTAATGGTCAGCTGCTAGCGGCGCCATTACCCGCGAATAAGATGCTCCTGCCCGGCAAAGCCATCGACGTCTCTCGGCGCGATGGGCAGTTGCTTGTGCTCGACGTAACGCGCGATGGCTCCTCGAGCGAGCGCGACCGCGGCGACGCTCTTGACAACGATGGTGCCGACGACCGACGCGAACGGCGTCGAGAAGTCGCTCACGAGCGCTGACCGCGCATAAGAAAGGCCTAGCCTATGCGAACAAGGGACTGGGACGCGTGGTCGATCGGCGCGGGACTCCTGGTTATTCCCGTCGGCCCGTTCCTAACCGGCATCTTCGCCACGGTTCTCGAGTGGTTCCACGTTCAGGGAACAACGGAGCTGCGTCTAATCTTCGCGTTCTACTTTGGATTGCTCCCCGCGTACGTCTTTTGGTTCGCACCGCGCTTCGGTCAGATGCGCTACGACGGTTGCGCGATGCCCTTCGCGGCGCTGTGGGCGCTCATCGCATCAGCATTGATCACCTGGCCAATTTGGCCGTTGATCGGGCACCTCATCGGCGCCTTTATGACCTCTCCGTTGCCGGGCTATGTGATCGTTGCCGCGACACTTGGCGTGACGGTGTGGTGGATCGCCAGTCTCGTCTTCGATCGTTAAGATCTCACGTGTCACGTAGAGCTTCGAATAATCGCGACGAGCTCTCCCGGGCCGCCCGCACTCGTTTCGTCGGCGTGCTCTACCTCGTTCTCGTCGCAGTCGCGCTGCGCGGCCTCATCGTACGCAATGTAACCAACTCCGAACCGCTCGGCTACTACCTACTGCTGCCGGCGATCCAGCTCCGATACGGCGATCTCGTCGCGCTATGCGAGCCGCAGCCGGCACACGCCTTCGCGGCCGCCCATCACTTTAGCGCCGTACGCCACGACTTCCCTATCGACGGATGCCCGGAGAGTCGCGTCCTGATCAAAGCCGTGTGGGGTCTTCCGGGCGACTCCATGCGCGTTACCGATGCTGGCGTCTCCCGCAATGGAATGCTCCTACACCACTCGGTGCTGTTGCCGAATCTGCCTGACGGGACCCCCCTGCCCACCCCACCGCCAGCCATCGTACCCCCAGGGGAGGCCTGGGGCGGGTCCCAGGCAGCCAAGTCCTTTGACTCGCGTTATTTCGGGCCGGCAAGGACCCTCGCTCGAGCGCGGTGGATTCCAGCATGGATCGTGGACGTCACGATTCTCGCCGTCCTCGCACTCGGTGGAGCCCTTCTGCGCACTCCGGTGGAGGGAACTCCCCCTCAGTCGACCTAACTTGTCCACCAGCCGAATGGTCCCCAACCAAAGCAAAGGGAGGGTAGGTGGATGGTCTCGCTTCTACGATGGCTGGAGTCCGGGGAGTTCATTCTCGAGGATATCGCCGTCGAGCCAATCTGGCTTCTACTCGCGGTGTTCGTACTCGCCACCCTAGGTATCGGAACGACCATCGCTATCCATGGAGTGGCGCACTTCGATCTCTCCCGCGCGGTGGCTACACTCGAGGAAACGCAAGCCGCTCAGACGCAGGCGGCCCGCGCCACTATCTACCCCCCACAGACCATCGCGGATCCCGCGATCGGCGCCACCGCACAACCTAACTGCACCAGCGGATGGTGCAGTGAGAAGATTATTCACCAGCGCTCCACCGACGGCGACCACTTCATCGGATACGCCACGCTCACGGGCACCAACAAGCGCAGCGAGGTCGTCACCTTTACCACGAGTGGCCTCGACGCCAGTGGGGTTGCTCAGAACGTCACGATCACGGGGCGCCTCACCCTCGGCTCAACCGATAGCCTGCGGTACGCCTCGATTCCCATCACCTCCATATCCACAGATCCGCGCAATCCTGCGGCGCTCGTCATCACCGCATACCTTAAGGCCGTCGGTGCCAGCCCAGTCGTGAGACAGATCAATTGGGGCGATCCATACGACGTCGGTACAAACAACGTCGAGATCGACCAGGCGAGCATCGCCGGGGTAACAACCACCACCGGGATGGCAATCGCCACATTGCCAGCAAAGAACCTCGTCGTCACCGTAGGCTTTGCCACGCCCACGCCACTCCCCACCTTCCAGCCAGAAGCTGGTACGCTGGTTTACTACTGGCCGCAGAACGTGGCTGGCGTCGGCGGTGCCCAGCCGGGGCCATCGAGCTTCCAGGTCCACCTGCGCTTGTACCACGATGCCTACTTCGCTGAAGCCGCGACGTGTGCGCAACCCTCCCCTGCCTACGTACCAGGATCGAGTCCCGCCTACATCCCTGGGGCGCCACCGAGCGGCATGTTCGGCGCCGCGGGGCCATGGGTCTACCCTAACCCCAATCCTCTTTCGCCTCCCAACCAGGACAGCGGACCGGCAACTTTTGGGATCGCACCGAGCGCCGCGGGCTTTTGCGCAGTACCGATCTATACCACCTACACCCCGCGATCCGGCCAAATCCTCACCAGCGAGCCAACCCCGTTCCCGGTCGCCGCGCAAGTCATGGACTGGCTCACTCTGTCACAGGGGAGCTCGAGCGCGACACCACAGACTGCCCCGCTCGGCGTGACCGGGACCCTTCAGAAGCCCGGAGATACCGTCAGCATCAATATCACTAAGCGATACGATACGCGCGCTGCGGCCACGTTTGGCGGCTCGCCGGTCACTATCTCCGCGAACTGTTCGGCTTTCTTGCAAGGCACCGTAGGCGGTGCGACCCAGAGTGGAAACGACCTCACAGCAACGCTGCAGCTCCAAGTCATTGGCAATGGGAATACGTCGGGATCCACGGCGTCCTGTAGTGGCACCGTCCAGGACGCGTTCAATGAGCTGCCGGTGCATTTCGCCTTCGCTGTGCAGCCGTATGCACCGATGAAGACGTGGCCCGCGGATCTCGTGCTCGGCGCAGGTGGGGCGAGCGTGGGCCCGACGAACGGTTCGCCGGCGACGCTCGCGGACGCTGGTTGGCAGACGCCCAACCTCGCGCGACTGCTCAATGGCGTGCTGGGCGGCGGCGTGGCGGTAGCGGCCCAACCGTGCTACGCGCAAGCGTTCCTCACCGACGGCAAGACCCCCGACACCACACCGACTGCAGCCGCGATCGCGGTCCCTGGACTCGGGCAGTTCGGAGTCACAACTGACGGATGCATGACGCTCAACGGTGTCCCAGTTAGCGCGTCGCAGGCTGGCATGATCGCATACGAGCCTGACGGAGCTGGCGCATCGTTCTCAACTTCTGGCTCTACGTGTGCCCCTGGCACGGTGGCAGTCGGCTCGTGGATTCCAAATCTCGGACGTAACGACGTGGAGGCGCTCTTGCCTGCGCAAGGGCAAAGCGCCGGCAACTGCAACGTCACGCTCAGCGACGGCTCCTCCGGGGCCGCCACACCGGATCAAGGCCTCGTTGCCGTCAACGTGCAGAACACGTACACCTGGGTAGTCTCCTATACGCAGTCCAATGGTACCACCAAGGTCGAGTACAGCACCGGCAATCCTGGCCCATGCTGCGGCTCGAACGGGACGAGCAGTATCACTTGGACGTTGCAGGCATCGAACGGCCAAACCGTGCCGAACTGCGCGTTCACAGCGTCTGGAGTCGATACGAACCCGAGCGGCAATGCGATCTCGTCCTACCAAGCTAGCGGGTGCCCTTCCGGGTACACCGATGCTTGGTTCGCGCCGTCGCCGGCGACGATGGTCTATGTATCCCTGGGGATTTGGGATAGCTACGATACGACGCAGCTGTATAACGTCGCCGGCGGGCTCATGACCCCGATCCCAAACTGTAGCTACGTCCTTGAAATGAATTGGCAGCCCTGGGACCCTCTGAAGTACCGGACACTGAACAGTGCACAGATTACATCACCAACTTACTCAGGGTGCCCATCAACCTATCCCGACCTCCCGGGCTATTGGTGAGATGGCGCGTCTAATGAGGCCGCATCTACTCAATGAGTGATAGCGGCGTAATTAACGAAGAGGCTCCGCGCTTGCGGAGCCTCTTCTCCTTACCACGGCATTTGAGCCGACGTTCCGATACACAACAGCTCGGACTCTGCCGTCGAACGAGCCAGCCTATGCCCTCCGTGTGACCTAACTACGGCGCTGGGGACACGAAAGGAGCTACCGTAGTCGGAAGGCTCTGCGCGGTGCCGTTGCCGTTATGGATCTCAAGCACGTGAACGCGGGTTTGCAGATCTACAATCTCGTGCTTCAACCCCACATCGAACTGTAGTAAGTGGGCCGAGACAAACGCGAAGAAGATTAGATTAATTACGCCCATGCCAAACGCAACTATAAACCCTGATCCTTGCATTCAAACCTCCTCCTGTTCTGTTGAAAGGACTATGGCCAAGTCGGCACGTTGGGATCGGTAAACGACCGCGGATCAATCGGGAACTCTGCGATCCCGATTGCCGCCGAGTACATATACTGTCCCGCGAACCAGAGCGTGCGTGGATCAGCGTCGTATTCCGCAGCAGCCGGCACGGAGAAGGTTGCAACGATCCACGAATCGCACGAGGTCCCGCCGCTGATGAAGGAATTCCCCGTCGTAAGGCCTCCGTTTCGGTGAGCTGCGACCGATGCTCTTACATTCTCCACGAGCCACTCGTCCACGGCGCTAAGCGCGAGGCTATGCTGCGCGCGCTCGTACTGCCACGCGATCAAACAAGGCATCTCGGTCGTCGCATCCAGAGTCGCCAGACGGTAGTCGCCGTTCGTTTCCCATGCCGGCGGCGTGATCGTCGGCACCGGCGGCAACGTCGGCGCATGTAGGGTCTGGCTCCCGCCCGTCAGCGTCACGTTGTCGTGCACCGTCGCGCGTACCGTGAACGGCGCCGGCGTCGGCGTGGGGCAGTTGTTCGTGCAGGTCGGCGGCGCGTAGCCAGGCGGTGGCGTCGACGCTACATCGTCGCCGACCACCAGGACGTAATGGCCATTGGGAACGCCCCCGAGGCTGAACGCACCGTTCGGCGCAGTCGTCACCTGCGGCGAAGGCAGTGGCGTCGGGCAGCCATCGTTCTCCGGGGTGATGGACGTCGGCGCCGGCGTGGCACCACAGGGCGCCCAGGGCATGAGCACGACGCGCACGCCGCCCAGCGGCGAGCCATTTGCATCGTCGACTAGGATCCCCGAAGCGGTGGTCGTAGAGCCACTCGCGGTAGGCGCCGGCGTCGGCGTGCTGGATGTCCCTGGGCCCGGGGGAGTGAAGGAACCACCTCCACCTCCACCGCCACCGCAAGCAGCGAGCCCGACGGCGATCGCTCCGATCCCCAATCCCAGCAGCAGCGGCTTGTTCACCCGATTGTTCTCCTTCTGCTCCACCGGGGGAGCTGTTAGCACCAACGTAGCATGGCCCAACCCTTGACGTCAAGCACCTAAACGTTTTTTGTTTACCTTGACTTTCCCGGATATTGTTTAGTAGACTCGCCGTGGAGGACATCCATGCATACGCGAGTTCGCCCATGGCGCCCAGATATTCGCTCTCTCGGTGTTTCGTCGGCATCGGGGGAAGTGCTTAATTCCGCCCATGACCTCCAGGACCTGACCGCTGCGCTCGGCGTCACCACTACCGCCAAAGCGCTCGGCGTCAGCAAGGGCCTGATCTCACAGATCCTCGCCGGAGCCACCCTCACTCCCGAGGTCGCCCGGCGTGCCTCCGCCTTTCGCTACGTGCTCGTGCGCGCTCTCGCATACTTCTATCCCGATGAACTCGGACCGTGGCTCGTAGCCTCGGAGCCACTCCTCGGCGGGAGGTCGCCGATGAACGTCCTCGCCCTGGAAGGCGCCCAACCAGTCGTCGACGCTATCGAGGGGCGACGCGGTGGCGTCTTCGCGTAATCGTGCAGCTTTTTCGCGTGTTTCCTTGGATTGAGCGCAGCGCACCAACGGAATTGGGTGGCCCGCTTTTCATCCCGACCCAGGGCTTCGGGCGCATCGACAACCCGGACTATTACGACGCGCTGTACATGGCAGATCACGCCGCAGGAGCGATCGCGGAAACCTTTCACGTCGGCCCGTGGCAGTCGCGATGGTCTCCTCCCATGCTCCGCCCACGCCTTCCGGGCGCTGTCACGGCCCTCGCCACCTTCTCTATTGACGCAATCACGCTCTGCGATCTTGATGAACCCCGAGAACTCGTCACGCAGGCTCTGCCGCCGTCGCACGTCATCACGCGAGACCGCGAGCGCACGCAGGCATGGGCGCTGAGCCTTTGGGGGCAGCACCGCTATCACGGCGTGCGCTGGTGGTCCTACCACGAGGGCCGTTGGGGATCACTCGGCATCTGGGATCTGGAGCACTTCTCTCGCCGCGCTAAATACGAGATCGAACCACTGACCCTACAGCACCCTGCGGTGCAGGAAGCGGCTGACGTCCTCAGCATCCAGCTCTAAGTCCGCTACGGAGGATGACATGCGCATCTGTCGCGCGCCTGGCAATCGAACGCGCTATTTCGTTGTGACAGCAATCGCACTACTCTACGTTATTACCCCTCTCGCGATCCTGATATCGCTACAGTTTACTGGTCCATCGACAACTAGCGCGATGTATCGTGCTCTTTCTTTTGTCATCGGCGCACTCGTGCTCTGGCCACCCTATGGAACTGGCTTAAAGTTGCTGTCCCCGAACATTTTTGGCGCGCGCGTCCTCTCGCGGTATCTCCATTACATCGAGCGGCGTCGGCGTGATCACACAGGGACGTCCGTTACGTACGAGCTCCACCTCGATCTCTACCGCTACCTCTTGGTCGACTTGTGGGGCCTTTCCACCCGCGAGCGCCGTTCTCGTATCGAGGCAGATATTAGAGAAGCGCTGGTAGATCTACAGACCCGCGCCAGGCAGGCTCCGAAGAATGAGCAGCACCAGATCTACATATTTACCGATCTCCTTAGTGACAAGCGAGCTGCGCGCGAAGGGTTTCTCGAGGCGGATCCTCCCACTCTGCTCATGCGCATTCTCACGCCGTTTGGGGCGTTCTTCAGCCTCCTTCTCATACGCGGATGGCCGCCCTACAAGCGCCGCCGGCGTCGCGATGGAAAGAATGGCGCCAGCGCATGGCGGGCCTGGAAGAAACCACTAATCGAAAGTGACGCGACCTGATCCCGCCGCGGAGTACCAGGGGCTCTTTTCATACGCCACGACGCGAGCGCGCTCTCAGGCAGTTACAAGCGTTGGCTCGCGCAGCTCGGCTGTCATCGTAAGAGTCGAGCCGATGGCATCAAATATCTGTTGCGCCCGCGTTACGGTAATGGCGTGATACTCGTTACGTTCGTCCCTC
This sequence comes from bacterium, assembly GCA_004298665.1. Taxonomy (GTDB): domain Bacteria; phylum Vulcanimicrobiota; class Vulcanimicrobiia; order Vulcanimicrobiales; family SCRA01; genus SCRA01. The sequence goes on from SCQY01000024.1 coordinate 13,452, forward strand.
GACACCGAACTCTCGTC
>SCQY01000286.1 GCA_004298665.1 bacterium
GCCGCTCCCAGCGGATAGGCGCGTACGCCGCCTTGCGTGGTGGCCAGCGGCGTGCCGTCGGAGGCGAGAATCGAGCCGCGGTAGGCGGCCAAGAGCGACTGACGCGGGTTGTGCGGATTGGTTGCCAGCGCCGGCGCCTGAAAGAGCTGCACGCGTACCTGCGCAGCGACCAAGAGCGCGAAGAGAACGGCGAAAGTAACCTGAATCTTTCCGATCGTACCGTCGATCTTCTCGTTCACGCTCGCTCTCTCAGCAGGACCCAGCCCGTATCCGTGGAGACCGTGATGTACGAGCCGTCGCCCAAACGCTCCATCAGCATAGAGACGGCGTCGTAAGCCAGCTCCGGGTCGACGCGCCCAAGCAGCATCAGCGTCTCGGCACCGGCCTCCTCGGCTAGGGGCGGAACGACGTAACCGGCCGCGGGAACGCCGGAGAACTGGGCGCGGTTGTACGCCTCCGTCCGCCACGGGCCGCGGCGCCCGAAGACGGAACGATGCCAGTCCCACGCGCAGAGTTGGCGCTCTTGCCAGATGAACTCGTCCTTCACGCAACTGCGACGGCAGGCGGCACAGCGTGCGATCGGCAGCATCGGCGACCCCAGCGCATCGATCACGTCGTCCGGCAGGTCGCCGAGATTGAGAATCTGCTCCTCGGAGAGACGCTCCGGAACTTCGTCCTTCCAGCCGACGCGCCGCAAGAGATCCAGCTCGCCGAGCGGGGCAAGGAATGCGCGCTCGTCCTCCGGCACGAAGGTCTGATCGACCCAGCCGGAGACGTTGTCTTCGTCCACCAGGACGCGCTGCCAGTTATCGCCGATGACGGCCCCTAGGGGAGACCAGGCGAGCGGCACCATCGTGACAGGGAGCTGCCCCTTCTCACCCGACGCCTGGGTGACGAAGGCCAGCATGTGCTCGCCGCCGCCGAGCACGAAGATGCTCACGCCAGAGCCCGCGAAACGGCAATTTCCTCGACGTAGGACTGGAGCGACCGCGGAGCTGAAGGCTGACTCTCCATCGCTTCCACCAGTGCACGCAGCGTATCCGTCGACGTCAGACAGGGGACCCCGGCCTCCACGGCGGCGCGACGGATGCGATACCCGTCAGTGGCTTCGCGCCCTCGCATGGCGGCCATGTTGTTGATCACCAAATCCGCGCCCCCGGAGACGATGAAATCGATCACCGTAGGCTTGGGCTCCGAGATCTTGTTCACGGGCTGGCAGGCGATGCCGGCCTCCGTCATCATCGCGAACGTACCCGGCGTGGCGTGCATGCGGCACCCGAGATCCGCAAGACGGCGCAACAGCGGCAGCGCGCCCTCCTTCTCCTCGTCGGCGATCGAAGCGAGCACGCGCGCCTGCGGCCCCGGGACGCGGATGCCCGCGGCGCGGAATCCCTTGCGCAGCGCACCGGCGAACGTGGGATCGATGCCGAGCACCTCGCCCGTCGACTTCATCTCCGGGCCGAGAATCGTCTCGACGCCGCGCAGTTTGGTGAACGAGAAGACCGGCGCCTTGACGACCACGAACGGCACGCGCGGCAGCAGCCCCGTACCATACGGCATATCGCGCAACCGCTCGCCAAGCGCGATGCGCGTGGCCGCAGCCACGAGATTGCAGCCCGTGACTTTCGAGATGATGGGCACCGTGCGGCTGGCGCGCGGGTTGGCCTCGATCACGAAGAGGCGATCGTCGGAGATGATGTACTGGATGTTGATCAGACCGCGGATCCCCAGCTCGTGCGCGATCTCACGCGTGGTGCGCGCGATCGTCTGCTGCATCTCCTCGGAAACGTTCTGGGTGGGATAGACGCCGATCGAGTCGCCGGAGTGGATGCCGGCCCGCTCGACGTGTTCGAAGATACCGGGGACGAGCAGATCCTCGCCATCGTAAACGGCGTCGACTTCCACTTCCAGCCCAGCGAGGTACTTATCGACCAGCAGCGGCGCGCCGGGCCGGATCGGCGGCGCCGACTCGGCATATGCCGCCAACTGGCCTTCATTGTAGACGATCTCCATGGCGCGCCCGCCCAGCACGTACGACGGGCGAACCAGCACGGGGAAGCCCAGCTCGCGTGCCACGGCGCGTGCCTCGCGGAACGTCTTTGCCGTATGGCCGGCGGGACGGGCGACACCCAGCCGCTGCAGCACGGCGTCGAACTTCTCGCGGTCTTCGGCCAAGTCCAGAGCGTGGCGGCTCGAACCGACGATGGGGATGCCGCGGTTGGACAACTGTTCGGCGAGGTTGATGGCCGTCTGTCCGCCGAACGCGAGCATCACGCCCGACGCGCCGGACATGCGCACGAGCGCCTCGACCTCGTCGGGCCCCGGCGGCTCGAAGACCAGCACGTCGGCGACATCGAAGTCCGTGGAGACCGTCTCAGGGTTGTTGTTGATGATGACGCTGGCGCGTCCGGCCTCATGCAGCGCCCACGCTGCGTGGACGCACGAGTAGTCGAACTCGATACCTTGGCCGATGCGGATGGGTCCGCTGCCGACGACCACGATCGACTCGCGGTCCGGCTTGCGCAGCTCATTCATCTCGCCGCGTGAGAGGTAGTAGTACGGCGAGCGAGCGGGAAACTCGGCGGCGGCGGTGTCGACGACGCGGAAGGCGTCGCGCCCGCTGCCGCCCGCGATCAGCTCGCGCGAGAGGTCTACGGCGTTCGGGCCGCCGAGGTGCTCGATGGCCCGCGTCGACCAGCCGTCTGCATACAGCGCGCGTGCTGTTTCGGGCGCGGGATCGGCGGCGAAGGCACGCTCGCGCTCGACCAGTTCGGCGATCTCATAGAGCCAGAACGGATCGATCGCCGTCAACTGATGGATGCGCTCGACGCTCCAGCCGCGCAGCAGGCACTCGGCCAGCGCGAAGAGCCGTTCGTGCGTGGCGTTGGCCAGGACATGCTGGAGCTCGTCATCGCTCCAGTCGGCGAATTGCAGCTTGGTGAGCGTCTCGCGCCCGAGGTCGAGACCGCGCACGCACTTGAGCAGCGCCTGCCCGAAGGTGCGCCCCATGGCCATCGCCTCGCCCGTCGACTTCATCTGCGTTCCTAGGCGCGTATCGGCCCGAGGGAACTTGTCGAACGGCCAGCGCGGGATTTTGACGATGCAGTAGTCGAGCGTGGGCTCGTAGGCGGCCTTCGTGACGCCGGTGATGGGGTTGGGAATCTCGTCGAGCGTGCGCCCGAGGGCGATCTTCGCCGAGATCTTGGCGATCGGGTAGCCGGTGGCTTTCGAAGCCAGCGCCGAGCTGCGGCTGACGCGCGGGTTGACTTCGATGATCGCGTATTCGCCGGTCTCGGGATGGACGGCGTACTGGATGTTGCATCCGCCTTCGACCTTCAGCGCGCGGATGATCTTGAGCGAGGCGCTGCGCAGCTTCTGGTACTCGACGTCGGAGAGCGTCTGTGAAGGCGCGATGACGATGGAGTCGCCCGTGTGGACGCCCACCGGATCGAGGTTCTCCATGTTGCAGACGATGATGCAGTTGTCGGCTGCGTCGCGGATGACTTCGTACTCGAGCTCCTTCCAGCCCAGCAGCGAGGTCTCGAGCAGGACTTGATGGATCAGCGAGGCGGTGAGGCCGCTGTGCAGGATCTCCTTCAACTCGTCGCGATCGTACGCTATGCCGCCCCCCGTTCCGCCTAGCGTATAGGCGGGGCGAATGATGAGCGGATAGCCGGCTCGCTCGGCAAAGTCCAGACCCTGCTCGATGGATTCGACGACGACGCTCTGCGCCACGGGCTCGCCGATCGCGAGCATCATCTCCTTGAAGCGCTTGCGATCCTCGGCGAGCTGGATGGCCTCGAGCGGCGTGCCCAGCAGGGCAACGTTGTAGCGCGCAAGGACGCCTGCCTCGGCCAGCTCGACGGCGAGGTTCAGCCCGGTCTGACCTCCCAGCGTCGGCAGCAGCGCCTCGGGGCGCTCCTTGGCGATGATCTGTTCGAGGGACTCGACGGTCAGCGGCTCGAGGTAGACCGCGTCGGCCACCTCGGTGTCCGTCATGATGGTGGCGGGATTGGAGTTGACGAGGATGACGTGGCGCCCTTCCTCGCGTAACGCTCTGCACGCCTGGACCCCCGCGTAGTCGAACTCTGCTGCTTGGCCGATGACGATGGGGCCGGAGCCGATGACGAGGATGCGTTGGGGTGCGGGCATATCCCGCCACCATTACGGCGCGGCG
>SCQY01000025.1 GCA_004298665.1 bacterium
CGCCCCCGTCATCTCGCGGCGCACCAGCGCGATCGTGCGCTCGAGATCGCGCTCCGCAACGTCGAAGAGCAGCTCGTCGTGGATCTGCAGCAGCATCATCGCGTCGAGACCTTCGGCGCGTAGCGCGCGGTCGACGCGCACCATCGCCAGCTTGACGAGATCGGCGGCGCTCCCTTGAACGGGCGCGTTGACCGCCTCGCGCTCCGCGGCGCCGCGCACGGCGAAGTTCTTGGCGCGCAGATCCGGAAGATAGCGGCGCCGCCCGAGAATCGTGGAGACGTAGCCGCGTTCGCGCCCCTGCGCGATGATGCCATCGAGAAAGGCGTGCACGCTGGGGAAGCGCGCGAAGTAGGCCTGCGATATCTCGTGGGCAGAGTTGCGGTCGATCTCCAAACGCTGAGCCAGGCCGAAATCACTCATGCCGTAGAGCAGGCCGAAGTTCACGGCCTTGGCCATGCGCCGCTGCTCCGGCGACACCGCCGCTCCCTCCGCCACGTCGAAGATACGCCGCGCGGTGAAGTCGTGGATGTCCTGCCCCTCGTGGAATGCGGCGCGCATCGAAGCGTCGCCGGAGAGGTGGGCCATCAAGCGCAGCTCGATCTGCGAGTAGTCGGCGGCGAGCAGCACGCGCGCCGGCCCCGAGGCTACGAAGGCGCGGCGCACGCGCCGTCCCAGCTCCGTGCGCACGGGAATGTTCTGCAAGTTGGGATTGGTCGACGAGAGCCGCCCGGTGGCCGTAGCCGTCTGATGCCACTGCGTGTGGATGCGCCCGCGCGCATCGGCCATCGCCGGCAGCACGTCGACGTAGGTGGACTGCAGCTTCGTGAGCTCTCGCCACTCCAGCACCAGCGCGCAGATGGGAAAGTCGCGCGCCAGGCTCTGCAAAACGCCGGCGCTGGTGCCCCAGCCCGTCTTCGTGCGTTTACCGCCCGGGAGATGGAGGTCCTCGAAGAGCACTTTGCCCAGCTGCTGCGGCGAGGCGAGGTTGAACTCGTGGCCGGCCAGCGCGAAGACCTCGCGCTCCACCTGCGCCGCACGCTGGGCGATGCCGCCGCTCATCTCGCGCAGCTCGCCGGCGTCGAGCGCGATGCCCTCCTCCTCCATACGCGCGAGGATGGGCACCAGCGGAACCTCCACGTCTTCGTAGACGCGCAGCTGCTCGCGTTCGCTCAAAGCGGCGCGCACGGTAGAGGTCAGGCGCAGAACGGCATCGGCGCGGGCCGCGGGCTCCCACGGCAGACCGAGGTCGAGATGCTCCCGCACGGCGTCTTCAAGGCCGGCGTAGGAACGCGAGGGGTTGAGCAGGTGCGCCGCTACCATCGTGTCGTCACGCAGGCCCGCCGGCTCGATACCCGCCGCGTAGAGCCGGCGCAGCAGCGGCTTGGCGTCGTGCATCAGCTTCGGCTGCACGCCGGACCATAAGCGCACGAAGGGCGCGCGCACCGGCTCGGCCAGCGCCGCCGCCAAACTCAGCGAGAGCCCCTCCTGGGCGCGCGCGCAGAGGCCGAGCTGCTCGCCGGCAGCATCGAGATAGACGGCGACGGACGCTGCGCCGGTAAGCGCTTCTACCAGCACCGCCAGGCGCGCCAGGTCGGGCGGATCGACGGCAGCCACGTACGAGCGGTAGTTCCCCGCCAAGGTGGCGGACTCGGGCAGCTCCTGCGCGCGCGCGGGAACCTGGAGCTTGGCCAACAACGTCTTGAACTCGAGCTCCGAGAAGACCGGATAGAGGCGCTCGTCGCTCGGGGGCACGTAGCGCGCCTGCTCCCAGGTGCGCGCGACGGGAACGTCGCGATCGACGCGCGAGACGTCGCGACAGATGCGCGCCTGCTCCGCATGCGTACGCACCAGATTGGTCAGCTTCTCGCTCCCGGCTAGCTCCGGATGGGCCAGCAGGTTGTCCAAGGTCTGGGCTGCTTGGATCAGCTTGACCGCCGTCTTCTCGCCCACGCCGGGGATGCCGGGGAGATTGTCCGAGGGATCGCCTTTGAGACCGCGGTAGTCCACTAACTGCTCCGGCTCGAGCCCGTAGCGCTCGCGCACCGCGGCGCAATCGTAACGGCCGAGGTCGCTGATCCCGCGCCGCGTCGCCAGCACCGTCGTGCGCTCGTCGACGATCTGCAGCAGGTCCATGTCCCCCGTAACCACGAGCGTCTCGAAGTCATCCTCCTCCGCCTGGCGCGCAATCGTGGCGATGACGTCGTCGGCCTCCTTGCCCTCGACCTCGGCCACGGG
>SCQY01000026.1 GCA_004298665.1 bacterium
CTCACGATGCATGCGCGCGGGCAGATATGGCGTGGGATCGATCTCCGGCCGGCGCGCCAGCAGATGATCGGCGATCAGCCGCCCTGTCGCCAGCGACGTCGTGATGCCCAATCCTTCGTGGCCCGTCGCCAACAGCACGTGCTCGCGCCCTAGCAACGGCCCGATGTACGGCAGCCCGTCGGGCGTTGCGGCGCGATGCCCTGCCCAGATGCGCACCGCCTCGAGCGCTGCGAGCGCCGGAAGGTACGCCAGGGCACGCTCCAACATGCGCCGGACGATCGCCCGGTCGACCCGCGTATCCGCGGCGTCGAGCTGGCGCGAAGAGCCGATCAGCAATTGTCCCGTGGGGCGTGGCTGGACGTTGAAGGCTACGGAGTCGCGTTCGGTGCCGTGCGCGCTCTTCAGGTAGCCCAGTTCCACCACTTGATGGTGTACGACCGTCGGATAGCGCTCGGTGATGACCAGGTGTCCCTTGCGCGGCCGCACGGGAAGCTCCGGCAGCAGCTCCACGGCGTGCACGCCGCTGGCCACCACGACCGCGGCGGATTCCAAGGAGGTACCGTCGTCCAGGCGTACGCCTTTGTCCGCCAAGGCCTGCACGCCGCTGCCGTAGCGCACGCGCGTACCCAGCGCCTGCGCTTGAGCGAGCAGCGCAGCGGCGGCGCGCGGGGCGTAGAGAATGGCGTCGCCGGGGACCCGCAGGCCTCCCGCCAGGCCCGCGCGCAGGTTCGGCTCGCAGGCGTAGAGGGCCGCTGCATCCAGAACCTGGGATTCGACGCCGTTCGCACGGTAGAGGTGCGCTTTGCGCTCGACGGCCGCGCGCCCCTCATCGTCGGCGGCGACCCAGATCGTGCCGCAACGCTCGTACTCGCAGTCGGCTGGGAGATGCGGCGCCATGGCATCCCACAACTGCGCGGCGTAGCTCGTCAGCGCGAGCTCCGCCGCAGTGTCGTCCATCACGACGATCTGCCCCATGCCCGCCGCCGTGGCGCCGCTGCCGCAGACCACGTCGCGCTCGAGCAGCGTTACCTCGAGCCCGCCTCGCGCACACTCCAGGGCGCATGCCGCTCCGACGATCCCGCCGCCGATTACCACGACGCGGCCGGCGCTGCTCACGGGCGAATCCCCCAGCGAAACGGATCGCGCTCGTCGAGTACGAGGGTCGCCTCGGCGGTGACGTAGGCGGAGCCGGTAATCGTTGGATAGGCGATGCCCTCGCGCAGCTCGTAGCTGGCTTCGAAGATACTGCCGACGATCGATTCCTGGCGCCACACGTCGCCGGGCGCCAACGCCCCTTCCGCATGGAGGCATGCCAACTTCGCGCTGGTGCCCGTGCCGCATGGGGAGCGGTCGTACGCCTTGCCGGGACAGAGCACGAAGTTACGGCTGTCGGCGCGCGCGCTCTGCGAAGGGGCGAAAAGCTCGATGTGATCGATCGCCTCGCCGCGCGGTCCCGCAATCCCCGCGGCCTCGAGCCCCTGGCGCAGGCTCCAGGCGTATGCGGTGAGCTCCTCGACGCGCTCGAAGCGCAGCTCTTGACCGTGATCCTCGACCAGGAAGAACCAGTTGCCGCCGTAGGCTATGTCGCCATGGACAACGCCGTGACCGGGAACGTCGAGGCGCACGCGCCGGGCGCTGCGGTAACTCGCCACGTTGGCGACGGCGACGCGGCCGTCTTCGTGCAGCAACGCGCCGACGACGCCTACGGGGGTCTCGATGCGATGGAGACCGGGGCCGATACGGCCGAGATAGGCAAGCGTCGTCACGACGCCGATGGTACCGTGTCCGCACATGCCGAGGTAGCCGACGTTGTTGAAAAAGACAACCCCTGCGGTGTTGCTCGGGTCGCTCGGCGTGCAGAGCAACGCGCCAACCACGGGATCGGCGCCGCGAGGCTCGTTCACCGTCGCCGAGCGCACGCCGTCGAAGGCTTCGCGGAAGCGCGCCAGACGCTCGGACATCGAGCCGGTCCCTAGATCCGGGCCGCCGGCGACGATCACCCGCGTGGGCTCGCCGCCGGTATGGGAATCGACCACCGAGATGTGCGTCGCCCGCTGGCTCATCATCCTAGCCTAGTGCGGCCGCGCCTCGCTGTCTTGGCTATTTCCCCACCTTGACGCGACGCTTTCGGCACAGTACTGTGGTGCGGAATGACTGCCGATCAGCTGCGCGAGGAGCTTCTGCGCCGCGTGGCCTCGCCAATCGTGGCCGAAGCGATCTTCGACCGCACGCCCGACATCGTATTCTTCATGAAGAATGGGCGCGGGCAGTACGTCATGGTCAACCGCACGCTGGCGGAACGCTGCGGCTTCACGCACAAGGAGGCGCTGATCGGGAAGACCACCTTCGACGTCTTCCCGCCGCAATTAGCTCAGCGCTATGCCGGCCAGGATCGCTTGGTTCTGGAAACCGGAGCCGAGATCATCGGCACGCTGGAGTTGCACCTCTATCGTGACCGCACGCCGGGCTGGTGTCTCACCACCAAGTTCCCGCTGCGCGGCAGCGACAACGGCGTGGTCGGCATGGCGGGCATATCCAAGGATCTCCATGAGCTCAATGCGCGCGCCAGCGTTTATCCGGAGATCGCTCGCGTTGTCGAGCACGTGCAGGCTCGCTTCGCGGAGCCCCTGCGCGTGGAGGATCTCGCGGCGCTCGCAGGGCTCTCCCCCGCACGGCTCGAGCGCAGCATCCGCGCGATCTTCCAGATCACCGTGGGCCAGCTCATCGGCAAGACGCGGATCGATCATGCGGAACGCCTCTTACGCAGCAGCGCGATGGCGGTGGCAGACGTGGCCCATGCCTGCGGCTTCTACGACCACTCCGCCTTCTCGCGCCAGTTCAAGGC
>SCQY01000027.1 GCA_004298665.1 bacterium
CTCCCGATCCCCGCCGGCGCCACGATCTCCCCGGGGCTCATCGACGTCCACACCAATGGCGCCGAAGACCACCTCTTCAATCGCGACCAAGCCGCCGCTGTGCGCGTCGCCTCCGCCTTCTACGCTCGCTGCGGCGCCACGGGATACGTAGCCTCGATCATGACGGCCCCGTGGGAATCGATGCTGCATGCGGGGAGCGCCGTTGCCGAGGGGGCACACGAGCTCGAGGAGACGGGACCGATCGGAGCGCGCTGCCTGGGCGTCCAGTTCGAGGGGCCCTTCCTCAGCCCAAAATTTCGCCGCGTCCACCGCGCCGAATGGCTGCTTCCCGCGACGATGGACCGCGTCCGCACTGCCGTCGAAGCCTGCCGCGGAGCCCTGGTGATCATGGCCATGGCCCCTGAGGTAGACGGCGTCGCCGACGCTGCCCGCTGGCTCCATGCCCAGGGCATCGTCTGCTCCGCGGCCCATACCAGCGCAAAATACGCCGAAGGCGTGCTGGCGATCGGCGTGGGTTTCCGCTCGCTCACCCACGCATTCAACGGGATGGGGCCGCTGGACCATCGCGATCCTTCGCTCCTGCCGGCCTTCATCGAAGACGAGCGAACGACCATTCAGCTGATCTGCGACGGCGTCCACGTGGCCCCGCCAACCGTCAATGTGCTCTATCGCGCCTGCGGTGAGCGCCTGGTGATCGCCACGGACAACATGCCGCCGGCGGGCCCGGACTACCACGTCGAGGGCGGCGTGATGCGTTCGGGTGACGGAACCATCGCGGGGTCGGCACTGCGCATCGACCAGGGCGTCCGTAACCTGATGGAATTCGCACGCATCCCGTTCGAGCGCGCCGTCATCGCCGCGACGTCGGCGCCGGCGCGCCTGCTGGGCTTGGAGCGCGAGATGGGAACGATTGCCCCCGGCCGGCGAGCGGATTTCGCCGTCTGGGACGACGAGCACCAAGTCGTAGCGACACTCGTGGCCGGGGAACCCGTCTACGGCGCGGAGTATCTCCACGCCCGCGCTGCCTCCTAGCGCCGGTGCGCCTGCGCGCTACGAGGCTTTGACGTTGCCGCCCAGATAGGCAGCGCGCACCTCTTCGGAGGCGAGCAGATTGGCGGCCGTGTCCTCCATCGTGATGCTGCCCGTCTCGAGAACGTAGCCGCGGTGCGCGATCTGGAGTGCCTGCCGCGCGTTTTGCTCGATCAGCAGAATCGTCACGCCGCGCTTATTGATGTCCTGGATAATCGAGAAGATCGTTTGAACCAGCAGCGGCGAGAGACCCAGCGACGGCTCGTCGAGCAGGAGCAGCTCCGGCTTCGACATCAGCGCGCGGCCGATGGCCAACATCTGCTGCTCGCCGCCGGAGAGCGTGCCGCCCTTCTGGTTGACGCGCTCCTTCAACCGCGGGAAGAGCGTGAAGACTTCCTCGAGCGACTCCGCGACCTCCGTCACGCTGGTGCGCGTATATGCGCCCAACTGGAGGTTCTCCAGCACCGTCATGCGTGCGAAGATGCGACGACCCTCGGGGGACTGGATGAGCCGCCGCCCGACGATCAGGTCAGGGCTCAGCCGCGTAATGTCCTGACCGACATAGATCACTTGGCCGCGGGCCGGGCGCAACAGACCGCTGATGACGCGCAACGTGGTGGTCTTGCCCGCTCCGTTGCTGCCGATGAGGGCGACGATCTCGCCTTGGTCCACGCGCAACGAGACGCCGTGCAGGGCCTGAATGCGGCCGTAGAAGGCGTCGATCTGACGCAGATCCAGCAACGCCGCCATTACGCGCTCTTCCCCAGATACGCTTCGATCACGCGCGGATTTGCGCGAATCTCCACCGGCGTTCCCTCGGCAATCTTCTCACCGTGATCCAGGACCGCGATCCTCTCGCTGATGTTCATCACCAATCCCATGTCGTGCTCGATCAGAAAGACGGTCGTGCCGCGATCCCGGATGGCCCGGATCAGACCCATGAGGTCTTCCTTCTCGCGCGGGTTCATGCCGGCCGCCGGCTCGTCCAGCAGAAGTAATTTCGGATCGCTCGCTAGCGCACGGGCGATCTCCAAGCGCCGCTGAAAGCCGTAGGGCAGGTTGTGAGCGTAATCGTCGGCATGACGCTCCAACTTCACGAAGCGCAGGAGCTCCAGTGCCTTCTCGCGCACGCGCCGCTCCTCGGCGCGCTGTTTGGGCGTGTGCAGGAGGCTGTCCCAGAGCATCGCTCCCATGCGGACATGGCGCCCTGCCATCACGTTCTCGACGGCGGTCATGAACGCGAAGAGACGGATGTTCTGAAACGTGCGCGCGATGCCCAGCTTGCAGACAAAGTCCGGCTTCTTACCGCCGATCGTCTGCTCGTCGAACTCGATCTCACCGGAGGTTGGAACGTAGAGACCAGTCACCAGGTTGAAAGCCGTCGACTTGCCGGCACCGTTAGGCCCGATCATCGCGGCGATCTGTCCCGGCTGAATCTCGTAGGAAACCTCTTTGACGGCAACCAGTCCGCCGAAGGTCTTGGTGACGTTCTTGAGTGCAAAAAAAGCCATTACACCGTCTCCCTCGGCATCTCTTCGTATTCCGCGTTCTCCGCCTTGGCGATATCGCCGCTTTCCTTGAGCTCAGCCTTACGCTGCTCGCTCCCCCACAGACCCTCGGGCTTGAAGAGCATGACGGCGACCAGGATGATGCCGTAGAGCATGAAGCGGTACGAGGTGAAGTCGATGTGGAGACCGACCGTGGCAGCCAGATTGCTTGCCTGCGGCAGGATGAAGAAGTTGAGGATCGAGAGCAAGGCCGATCCGACGACCACGCCGGGCAGCGATCCCATGCCGCCCAGCACCAGCATCGAGAGCACCGTGATGCTGACGTTGAACTTGAACTGATCGGGCGAGACCAGCGTCAAGAGCGAGGCGTTGACCACCCCCGAGAGCCCCGAGAACGAGGCGCCCAAGGAGAACGCCGCCAGCTTGGCGGTGGTGGTGTTGATGCCCATGTGCGCCGCCGCGATCTCGTCCTCGCGGATGGCCATCCAAGCGCGGCCGAGGCGGCTCGTGCGCAGGTTGTTCGCCACGATGAGGCTGAACGCGATCAGCACGAGCACAAGGTAGTAGTAGGGCAGCGGATTCAAGCCGAAGTGGTAGCCGAAGAGCTTGGGCTGGTCGATGGCACTGATGCCGTTGGGGCCGCCCGTGTACTTCGCCAAATTGAGGAACGTCTGCGGAACGATCTCACCGAAGCCTAACGTCACGATCGCCAGGTAGTCACCTCGCAAGCGCAGCGTCGGGGCACCGAGGATGACGCCGAAGAGCGCCGCCACAAAGGCGCTGATCAGCACCATCGGCCAGAACGAGAAGTGAAGCCCGAACTGCGGGCTTGCCACCATCGCGTACGTGTACGAGCCGATGGCGAAGAAGGCGGCATAGCCGAGGTCCAGCAATCCGGCAAAGCCGACGACGATATTCAAGCCGATTGCCAACATCATGTAGATGCCGGCATTGACCAAGACGTTGATGTGCCCGCCGTTATGGTCGACCAGCGGCAGGAAGGGCATGAAGACGGCGATGGCTACCAGCGCCCAGTCGATCGGCCGGTACTTCTTCCAATTCAACATGGCTACACCTTATCGGGGAGGACTTCCCCGAGGAGACCGGACGGCCGGAAGATCAGTACCAGCACTAGCAGTAGGAAGACGGCAACGGTGGCCCATTGATCGGAGATGAATCCGGCGGTCAGCGATTCGACCATGCCGATCACGAAGCCGCCGAGCATGGCACCGGCCACGTTGCCGATGCCGCCGAGCACCGCTGCCGTGAACGCTTTCAGCCCGGCCTCGAAGCCGTTGTAGAACCAGGTGGATCCGTAGTAGATGCCGCTGACGAAGCCGCCAACTCCGGCAAGCGCGCTGCCGATGAAGAACGTCAGCGCGATCGTCATGTTGATATTGATGCCCATCAGCTGCGCCGCGTCACGATCTTGCGCCGTGGCACGCATGGCCTTACCAAGCCTGGTATTGTAGATGAAGATCTGCAGCATGGCCATCAGGGCGAGCGCCATGACGACGACCAGCACCTCGTTGGACGAGAGGTTGACCCCGCCGAAATGCCACGTCACGTTGGGCACCACGGAGGGGAAGGGAATTGGCGAGGGGCCCCGCCAGAGCTGCATGATATTCTCGAGAATGAACGAGGCGCCGATGGCGGTGATGAGCGGTGCCAGACGCGGCGCGTTGCGCAACCGGCGGTAGGCCAAGCGCTCCAAGAGTACGCCCACGATGCCGCACAAGATCATCGCTCCGGCGAGCGTCACGGCCAGGACCAGCAAGAGCGGCAAGCCATGGAGCTGGCCGCTCGCATCGAGCAGCCCGATGATCGCGATCGAGAAGAACGACCCCATCGTGTAGACGTCGCCATGCGCGAAGTTGATCAGCTCGATGATGCCGTAGACCATCGTGTACCCGAGCGCGATGAGCGCGTAGATGCCGCCCAACGATAGCCCGTTGATCACCTGTTGGATAAAAAGTTCCAAGGTTGGTCCTTCCGCGATATGGATGGGGGCGAGCGGTAACGCTCGCCCCCACCCGCCTCTAACCCAGGGACAAGAAAGCGTCTCTTCTACTTCGTCGAGACGTTGATCTGATGGACGAAGTCCTGCGCGCCGTTCTTGATCGTCCAGAGCGCAATGACCGGGCTCGTCGTATCGCCGTTCTTGTCGAACCCGAACGTACCGATGATCGACTTAAAGCCGCTGGTGTTCTGAATGTTCTTCAGAACCTGGGCGCGGGTCGGCGCCTTGCCGCCGTTGGCCTTGATGGCCTTTTCCGCTGCGGCGATGATCACTTGAGCGGCCACGTAGCCGTTGGCCGAGTACGCGCCGATGTCGCTGTGGTACTTCGCCTTGTAGGCGTTGATGAAGGCCTGCGCCGAGGCGGACTTGGCTGCGTTGGGAGCTGCAACCGTGTAGTATGAATTGTTGGCCGCGTCGCCCGCCACCTTGATGAACTCCGCGTCCGAGATGCCGTCACCGCCCTCGTACTTCACCTTCGCGGGATCCATGCCGGCCGCGCCCATCTGCTGGCGAACGAGACCGCCGCCAGTCGAGGTCGTGCCGCCGTAGTAGACCGCATCGGGCTTGGTCGCCGCCACCTTGGTGAGCAGCGCCTTGAAGTCTTGCTGGTTGGCAGTGATGTGGTCGTGGCCGAGAACGGCCCCGCCCATCTCTTTGAAGTCCTTCTCGAAGACGTTGGCCAGACCCAGACCGTACGTCTCGTTGTCGTCGATGATGTAGACCTTCTTCAGGCCGAGCGTCTTGGCGAACTCCGCGCCAGCCTTACCCTGAACGTCGTCGGTGGCGCAGACGCGGAAGTACGTGATCTCATTGGGATGAGCCGTACGGTACTTCGCCGTCTTCGTCAGCGTCGGATTGGTGTTCGAGGGCGAGATCAAGGGCAAGCCCGACTCGTTGGAGACGGGAATCTCGGCGGCGGCCACGTTCGAGTTGAACGGACCGACGACGCCCATCACGGCCGGGTCGGCCGCCAGGCTGCGGATGTTGGTCGCACCCTGCTGCGGGTTGTGTACGCCACCAACGGCGTCATCGAGCGCATCAACTGCGAACTTGATGCCCTTCGGGGCGTGCGCGTTCGCTTCGTCGACGGCAAGGGCGGCACCGTTCTGCGTGGGGATACCATCGGACGCGTCGGCGCCCGAGACCGGCAAATCGATGCCGATCTTGATGACTTGATCGGCGGCCTGCGCCGGCATGACCGCCGCGCTGGTCCCGAACATGGACAGGATCGCTGCTAAAGCAACGAACCGCGCCAGTGAACGTCTGGACATACTGTCGTGTACTCCCTCCAAAAGATGATGAAAAACTTCGCTTCGAGAGTCGCTTACGTCCTAAGAATAACCCCCCGGAATGCGTGACCATTTTCCCGTGTGACGAAAGTCGTACCTCTCTGCAGCGTACGATCAACGTAACACGGTCTTTGTCCCGTTCCCGAGCCGGAGACTACGCGGCGCGGCCCGCTTCCCCTGCAGCGCTGTCTACCGCCTCGTAAAACCCACTCTCACGATGACAACGAACGGATCGGGGCAGGACTTATGGAGCCGGCAGGCGCTGCCACGGCTAGGCCCGCACCAGCTCGCGCGTGGCGCGCGCGTCGAAGTACTTAGCCTGCGGGTGGTGGAGCACCAGAGCCGCCGTCGACTGCTCGGGCATGATCTGGAAGCCCTCCGTCAAACCGACGCCTAGGCGCTGCTGAGCCTGCAGGATTTGGAAGACGGGTCCGTGCTGGGCATGCTCCGGGCAGGCGGGATAGCCCCACGAATAGCGCTGTCCTGCGTTCTCGCCCAAGCCGAGCTCGTGGCGAATGCGGCGGTGCAGCCACTC